>CACLYZ010000007.1:0-55189 GCA_902611225.1 uncultured Prochlorococcus sp. | reverse complement strand
AAAAATAAAAAAAAATAGATTAATTACTTTTTATCTTTATAAGGTATTTTTAAATACATAATTTAAGTAAATATATTTTGATAACAACAAAAGTTGTGCTTTAAATTTACGAATAAATGCATGGTTGAAATATACAATATTGCTTTTTATCAAATTAAAATGAACAAAAATAACATTTTGAAGCCATATACAGTGCATTACCGTGATTTTCAAAATATAAGATTAGAAAATTGTTTTTATGCTTTTGACGCTTACGAGGCTAGAACACTAGCAATGGAATTTAATAAGTATATTAATGAACACCCAAACAGCATTGACCTTATAAGATGCGAAAAATGATTAATGATTTTTATTAATTTAAAATAATAATCTATTAAACACTCAAGAATTTATCAATAACCGCTTGACTCAACTCACTAGTATTTCCGCTTGCAACAATACCTCCGCGTTGCATTGCATAATATCTATTGGCTTGTCTTACAAAATGCAAATGTTGTTCAACTAATAAAACACCAATTCCTGTATCTCTAATTATCTGGTTAATTGCATTTTCAATGTCTAAAACTATATTCGGTTGAATGCCTTCCGTTGGTTCGTCAAGTAATAGAAGTTGAGGTTTACCTAGCAATGCTCTTGCAATGGCTAATTGCTGTTGTTGTCCTCCACTTAGATCTCCTCCTTTCCTTTGAAGAAAATCTTTTAGGATTGGGAAGAGATCATAGATAAATGGATCTATTTTCTTGTTCTTAGATAATCCACCTGGTAGAGACTCCATTCCTAACATAAGATTCTCTTCAACTGATAGGTATGGAATAATTTCTCTCCCTTGAGGAACATAAGCCATTCCTTTTCTAGCCCTCTGATGAGGCGCTTTTCTGTTGATATTTTCACCAATCAAATAGATGTCGCCTTTTTTTTGTTTTAACAAACCAATTAGTGATTTCAATAAAGTTGTTTTGCCAACTCCATTTCTTCCAATCAAACAAACCATTTCTCCTGATTTAACATTTAAATCTACATCTCTAAGAATATGACTCTCTCCATAATAAGTATTTAAGGATTTTATTTCGAGTAAATTTTCCATAACTAGTCCTCTGGTCTTCCTAAATAAACATCAATAACTTTTTTGTCTTTTTGTATGGTTTCCATCGTTCCCTCACATAATACTGTGCCCTGATTTAATACTGAAACATTGCTATCAAGTCTTCTTATAAATTCCATATCGTGATCAATTACCACTACTGTATTTTCTCCTGATAAAGATTTTAATAAATCAGCTGTAAGATCAGTTTCTTCATCAGTCAAACCGGCAACAGGTTCATCTACTAACATTAAATCTGGCTTTTGACCTACTAACATTGCTATCTCGAGCCATTGTTTTTGGCCATGTGATAAAGATCCAGCTTTAGAATCAACTTTTTGAGCTAAATTAACAATCTTCATAAGACGATCAATCTCATTAAGCTGCTCATCCTTAATACTTTTGTTTATAAGGTTTAAGGGACTTTTAGGAGTTGTCACCGATATTTCAAGATTTTCTTTAACTGTTAAATTTTCAAAGATTCTTGGACTTTGGAACTTTCTTCCAACACCAAGTCTGGCTATTTTATGCTCCTTTCTACCTACTAATGATTTCCCTTTGAAAATCACCTCACCATTTGTTGGCTTAACCTTTCCAGTAATTACATCAAGAAATGTTGTTTTACCTGCGCCATTTGGTCCTATTACAGCTCTTAATTCTCCTTTCTTCAAATTTAAATTTAGTTTGTTGAGAGCTAAAAAACCCTCGAAACTAACAGTAATATCTATTAAATTCAGAAGATCTTTATTATTCATTAGTCCCCTCCTTATTGTTAGCTTCTAAGCTTGGATAGGTTTCAATCTTCCTTTTTAAACCAAATCTTTGAAGAAGATTCCTAGGGCCATCTCCTTGAATCCATCCTAAAACTCCTTCTGGCAGAGCTGTTACAACTAATATAAATAACCCTCCTTGAATAAACATCCAACTAGCAGGTAAAGCTTCACTTACAAGACTTTTTGCATAGTTGATGAAAACTGCTCCTAGTATCGCTCCCAATAAAGTTCCTCTTCCTCCAACAGCAACCCATATAACCATTTCTATGGAAAAGGGAACCGTCATAAATTGAGGGGATACTATTCCAGACTGAACAGTATATAAAGCTCCCGAAATTCCAGCAAGACCTCCAGCAATAGAAAATATTATCGTCTTAAATATCACAGGATTGTATCCTGTAAACCTAACTCTTGGTTCATCATCTCTAATTCCTATAAGAATATTGCCGAATCTACCTTTAACTACCCACTTTGCAAAAAACCATGCTGCTATTACTAAGAAAGCAGTTATCCAAAAGAAAAGTCTTTGCATGGATTCAGAACCTACCATCTGACCAAAAAGTTGTGTTACATCTGTTTTTAATCCATTTGTTCCATTTATAAGTTTTTGTTGTCCATTAAAGAAGTTAAAGAATACAAGAAGAGAAGCTTGAGTAAGTATTGAAAAATATACCCCTTTGATTCTATTCCTGAAAACAAGAAATCCAATTAAACCAGCAACGAATGCTGGAATTATCCAGATAGCGAAGAAGGTAAAAATAGGGGATCTAAACGGTTCCCAGAAAAAAGGTAATTTTTCAACTCCATATAAAGCAAAAAATTCAGGAATATTATTTGGAAATTCAGAGGAGCTGGTTATTTGTAAATACATTGCTGCACAATATCCACCTAGTGCAAAAAATATACCTTGTCCAAGACTTAGTAAACCTGTATATCCCCAAATAAGATCAACACCGAGTGCAACTATGGATAAGGATAAGTACCTACCTAGAAGGTTTAGTCTAAATACAGGGAGTAGAGTTGGTGCCGCAATAATTAAGGCTATTAATATTATCCAAAATGATAAAACTATTTTTTTATCAAATTTAATATTAGTAAAGGACATTAGTTTTCAACCATCCTTCCTTTTTGAGGAAATAAACCTGTAGGTTTAAATTGTAAGAATATAACAATTAGTGCAAATATCATTACTCGTGCCATACTTGTGGTCGCAAAAAAGTTAATTGTGTTTGATAAAGATAAAGGCATATCTGGCCATATAGATAAGAGCCTTCCAGCCCCAATTAAATCAGTCATTATTCCTATTCCAAATGAAGCAAGTACTGTTCCTAATAAATTTCCTACTCCTCCCAGCACTACAACCATAAAACAACCAACTATATAGTTTCCGCCAACATTTGGTCCTACAGAACCTAAAAGAGATACTGCTACCCCAGCAACTCCTGCTAAGCCAGATCCAATCCCAAAAGTAATTATATCCACTTTTTCAGTTGATATACCCAGACAATCACTCATTTGTCGGTTCTGAGTAACTGCTCTTATACGCATCCCCCAAGCACTTTGATTAAGAAATAATGTTATTGCTATAACAGAGATTAGAGTAATGACAATTATCATTAATCTTGTTTTAGGAAATGCAGTGCCAATAATTTCAACTTGACCTCTCATCCATGAGGGTGCTGTTACATCAACATTTCGAGCGCTTGCTCTACTAAGTTTGCTGACAGAGGATGAGATTATGCTACCTGTCAGGACCCCAGTTAAAGCTGCAAATATCCAAGAACTAAATTTAAAATATTTGAAATTTGTTGATTCTTTTATTTTTGAAGAGAATGTTGTTGGTAAAAATAAACCAATTAACAGACTTATAACCAGACCAGTCCCATAAGCTAAAGGTACACTTCTTACAAATTGTTGAAGAATTAAGCTTACGCCCCAAGTTGCGAGAAGTGTTTCTAGTGGACTTCCATAGAGCTTTCTTATAATGGTTTTTTCCAGGAGAATACCTACTACTCCACTAACAATAAAAGCAAGGAAAATAGAAACTATGATGTAGGAATTGTAGAAAGGTTTTAATATAGGTAATTTGAAAATTAATTGTGTTACGTATGTTGTGTAAGCCCCAAGCATCATAAGTTCTCCATGGGCAAGATTTATTACACCCATAAGACCAAAAACAATTGCTAGACCTAATGCAGCAACAAGTAGTACAGATCCGATTGCAACACCATTAAAAAGACTATCGAGAAGTAACTCCAATTTAGAAAAAGAAAAAATTTGATTATATAAAATAAAAGGAGGCGTTAACCTCCTTTTATTTTGAAGTATAGGTTTTAATTACATTAAAGCTTATACTTTTCTCCTTTTGAAGGATCTGTCCAATCGCATGCAAATCCTTTTGAACTTGGATGCTTTTGGTTCCATGCTTGAGGAAGAACAACTCCTGTCTCTTCAAGGATTGTAAATCCACCCTCCGCATTAATCTCTCCAATTCTTACTGTTTGAGATAAATGGTGATTAGGCATAACTTCTACAGGACCTTGTGGAGCATCAAACTTTTGTCCAACAAGGGCTTCCCTTACAGCGTTGTCGTCGAATGTTCCAGCATCTTCTACTGCCTGTTTCCATAAGTAAACCATGTTATAAGCAGATTCTTGAGGATCAGCTACAACACGATCTGCTCCCCATCTTTTCTTGAAACTTGCAGCAAATTTCTTGGATGCAGGGGTATCAATTGACATCATGTAGTTCCAAGCGCCGTAGTGACCTTCAAGGAACTCAGGACCAATTGTACTAATTTCTTCTTCAGCAATTGAATAGTTCATTACGTAGTAACCACTTGAAGGTGTGATACCTGCGTCTTGAATCTGTTTGAAGAATGCAACGTTTTGGTCACCATTAAGAGTATTAATGATTATTCCACCTTCAGGCAACGCTTTTTTGATTTTTGAGATAATTGGAGCAACTTCAGTATTTCCTAATGGAAGGTAATCCTCTCCAACAACTTTACCGCCTAGCTGTTTTACCTGAGCTTTTGTAATTGTGTTTGAAGTTCTTGGGAAAACATAATCAGAACCCACAAGGAAGAAATCTCCACCAGCTGCGGGAGAACGCTTATACATGAAATCTGTAGCGGGTTCCGATTGTTGGTTTGGTGTGGCTCCTGTGTAGAAAATGTTGTTAGAACATTCTTGAGCTTCATATTGAATTGGGTAGTAGAGGAACGCATCTTTTGATTCGTAGACAGGTAACATTGCCTTTCTACTTGCAGATGTCCATCCACCAAATACGACAGGAACTCCGTCTTGGTCTATAAGTTTCTTTGATTTTTCAGCAAAAGTTGGCCAGTCAGATGCACCATCTTCAACTATGTATTCTATTTTGTAGCTTTTGCCGCCAACTGTAACACCACCAGAAGCATTTATCTCTTCAATAGCCATTTTTTCTGTATCAACAAGAGTTGATTCAGAGATAGCCATTGTTCCGGATAACGAATGCAAAATACCAACGGTTACTGTGTCATCGAAACTTCCGGAGGTTCCGCCTCCACCACAGGAAGTTGCTGTGACCGCAAGTGAGGCAGTAGCTAAACCTGCCAAAATACGCCTTGAAATTCTCATGAATTAGGATAAATTAGGTAATTGACCCTCATTAGGGGGATAAAGTAAAAGTTATTAACGAGTGAGGATTAGTTTTGTATCAGTCGTAACTTTTTGTTGAATCCAATATATTAGCAATGAACATTTTTCTAGTTTCGATTGTTTGGTATATGTGATTCTAAAAATTGAGTTATTTCTTCAACTCCTACACCGCTACTTAGGTTGGTAAAAAACCAAGGCTTCCCTTTTCTCATAAATTCAGTATCACTTTTCATAATATTTAAATCTGCACCAACTTTATCTGCTAAGTCAATTTTATTTATTAATAATAAATCCGACCTTGTTATCCCTGGTCCACCTTTTCTAGGGATTTTGTCTCCGGCAGATACATCAATTACATATATTGATAAATCTACAAGTTCTGGACTAAAACTAGATGCTAAATTATCACCTCCACTTTCTACAAAAACAAAATCTAAAGGATTATATTTATTTTCTAAATCTAAAACTGCATTTTTGTTTAATGAACAATCCTCTCTTATCGCGGTATGTGGACAACCTCCTGTTTCTACACCAATAATCCTTCCTTCCTCTAAAACCTTTTTATTTATTAGAAAGTTAGCATCCTCTTTGGTGTAGATATCATTGGTGACAACTGCTATCTCATAATTATTTTTCATGCTTAAGCATAGAGTCTCTACTAATGCAGTTTTTCCTGAACCTACAGGCCCAGCAACCCCTACTCTCAATTTGCTGCTCATAAATTAATTTCTAAAAAGTTTTGTATAAAGGTCATTATGATTTTGTTGTGCCATAGCTAAACCTACATTGCCAAAATAGATGTCATCAATTTCTTTGTCCATAATTTCTTTAGAAACTTTTGAAATGATTGCTAATAAGTCTCTCTGAATAAGTTGTGCTTTTGTTGACCCAATAGGAATAATTCTTAATGCAGCACTAAGTTGGTTTGCACTCCATGCATAGAAAAAATTCTCAACCATTTCTAACTTGGTAATTTCAAAACAAAAACAAGCCCAACTCCATGCTAATGACCAGGAGCTTCTTTTATTATTTTCATATAGATAATCAAATCCAAATTCTTTAGTTAAATCAAAGAGAGATTTTGCCATTTGAATTTGTTGTTCTCTAATTTCGAGAGAATCCTTTGATGAGAGAATCCATTTATCCAAACTCATTAGCTTTTGCAAATTACCTTTTAAATTTTTACGGTCATTTATCTCATTGAAAATATCAAAAAAATCTAGTAAAAGTCTTGCATCTAGTCTTATCTGACCAATTTTTAGTTCACTTATTATTAAGTCTTTTACGGAATTTGAATCTGTTAAATTTTTATTATGAAGATAACTCTCCATTCCCTCCGAATAACAAAATCCTCCAACTGGTAAGTTAGGACTTATTAATAAATATTTTAATAAGTGACTTTTACTCATGACTGTGGGCACCTCTTTCCGGAAAAAACTTTTTTTTCGTATTTTTTACATCAACTTTAAAATTAAGAAGCATATTTTTAATAACATAATCACTTTTTGTTAGAAGAATGCCTTCTTCGATTTCTACTTCCACGTGCCTATTTCCAAGATGATAAGCAGTTTTAATTAGCTCAATTTTAGAATTTGAAGTTATTTCAATTAAATCTTCTGTTTTGGCAATTATCTCTACATAAAAATTTGACTTATTAGTTGAAAGAATATCTCCATCATTTAATTTGCCTTTTCTAGGCAATTGTAAAATTATTTCTTGATCACAATCAGTTAATCTTTTACCTCTTAAGATTCTTCTTTCATCTGAACTTAAGGTAAGTTTTAAAAATAAACCTAATTTCGGTTTTTCCTTAATCCAATCAGTTACAACAATTTGTTTATTCATTCTCATAATCAAAATTTTTGGTTACTTTAATTTAGTAATTAAAGAAAACAATTTATGATTAAAACTTCATGGGAAGGTAATTGTTTCTTAAATTTTTTCAATAATAAAGCAAGTTTAGGAAATGTTGATAAAACAATCTTTAAATCTAAATCAACTTCTCCTTATAAGATATTAAAGTCTACTCATGATCAAGAGGGCAGATGCATTTTGCCTGTGCTACATACTGCAGGGGGATTAGTAGGAGGTGATTTACTCGATTTTGAGGTTAATCTTGAAAAAAACTCTAAGGTTTTGTTGACCACTTCTTCAGCTCAGAAAGTATATGGATCAGTTGGAAGATCTAAAATTAATCCACAAGGAAGTTTTTCAAAGCAAAAGAATCTCATAAACATTCTTGACAATTCTCATTTAGAGTATCTCCCCCAAGAAACAATCATCTTTGCAAATGGTTTATATGAGCAAATTTTTAAAGTATCCATTTCAGAAACTTCAAGTTTTTTATTTTCTGATTTGATAAGACTTGGCAGATCTTCTTCCGGAGAATCTATTGAGAGTGGAGTTTTTAGGTCTAAAATAGAAATTATGAGAAATAATGATTTACTTGATGATTGGGAATATGTTGATCAGATTGAATTATCTAAGGCAAGTTTTGTGGCCAAGTCAGGATTGGATTACATGCCTGTTTTTGGATCATTAATTTGGATTTGCGAAAAAGATTTTTCCAAGTCAAAAATAAATAATCTTGTAGGAAATATAAAAAAGATTTTCAATGAAACTAATAATAATTTATCTATTGGAATACTTGAAAATGGAATCTCTGTAAGATTCCTAGGGAGTTCTTCTCAAGATGCTAGAAAATGCTTTTTTTTTATTTGGAAACAAATAAGGTCTGTTTCTGGATTTTGTGAGCCAAAATATCAAGGTGTATGGCCTTTACAAGATTCTATGAATTATTAATTTTGTTCAGAAAGAACCTTTTTTAAGAATTTATAGATTAATTTTTTATTATGCATCTTTCACCTCAAGAAAAGGATAAGTTATTAATTTTTTCTGCTGCGCTTTTAGCAGAAAGAAGGCTTAGTCGAGGTCTTAAACTTAATTATCCTGAAACAATTGCTTTTTTAAGTTTTCAAGTTCTTGAAGGAGCACGAGATGGTAAAAGTGTAAGTCAATTAATGTCAGAGGGAACTACCTGGCTTTCAAAATCACAAGTTATGGAAGGCATTCCTGAAATGGTTGATGAAGTTCAAATAGAAGCGGTTTTCCCCGATGGTACTAAATTAGTTACTATTCACAATCCGATTAATTAGTTATGAGTAATTTAATTCCTGGCGAGATAATTCCTGAACAAGGTGAAATCGAACTAAATCTTAGTAAGCAAGTTAAAACAGTAACGGTTTCTAATTCTGGAGATAGACCTGTGCAAGTTGGATCTCATTATCATTTTTATGAAGCAAACAAGGCTTTAATTTTTGACCGAGAAATAACACGTGGTATGCGTCTTGACATTCCTGCGGGAACAGCAATTAGATTTGAACCGGGTGATAAAACAGATGTCAAATTAGTGCCATTTTCAGGTTTAAGAAATGCATATGGTTTTAATTCATTAGTTAATGGTTCTTTAGATAGTTAAAATTATGTCTTATAAAATTGATAGAACAACTTATGCTCAAACTTACGGACCCACTACCGGAGATAGAGTAAGGCTCGCTGATACCGAACTTTTTATAGAAGTAGAAAAGGATTTAACTACATACGGAGATGAAGTTAAATTTGGGGGAGGTAAAGTCATTCGAGATGGGATGGGGCAGTCTCAAGTAAGAAGGGCTGATGGAGCTGTAGATACCGTAATAACTAATGCTTTGATCGTAGATTGGTGGGGAATATTTAAGGCTGATGTTGGTATAAAAGATGGAATGATTTTTGAAATTGGTAAGGCTGGCAATCCTGATATCCAGGATAATGTTGATATTGTTATTGGTGCATCAACAGAAGTAATAGCTGGAGAGGGGCATATTCTTACTGCAGGTTCAATAGATACCCATATTCACTTTATCTGTCCCCAACAAATTGAGACAGCACTAGCCTCTGGAATTACAACCATGTTGGGAGGAGGAACTGGACCTGCTACTGGTACAAATGCTACTACTTGTACTCCAGGTTCTTTTCATATTTCAAGAATGCTTCAATCTGCAGAAGCATTTCCCATGAATTTAGGTTTTTTTGGGAAAGGAAACTCAACAAACGAGAGTAATCTTATTGATCAGGTTGAGGCGGGTGCATGTGGATTGAAGCTTCATGAGGATTGGGGAACCACTCCTTCTACAATAAATTCTTGTCTAAATGTTGCAGATAAGTTTGACGTACAAGTATGTATTCATACTGATACTTTGAATGAGGCAGGCTTTGTTGAAGATACCATCAAGGCTATTGCAGGAAGAACTATTCATACTTTTCATACTGAAGGAGCAGGTGGAGGACATGCTCCAGACATTATAAAAATCTGTGGAGAAAAAAATGTTCTTCCTAGTAGTACAAATCCAACAAGACCTTATACCAGGAACACATTAGAAGAACATCTTGACATGTTAATGGTTTGTCATCATTTAGATTCTAAAATCCCAGAAGACATTTCATTTGCTGAATCAAGGATCAGAAGAGAGACTATTGCAGCTGAGGATATCTTGCATGATGTAGGTGCCTTTTCAATTATTGCTAGTGATTCTCAAGCTATGGGAAGAGTTGGGGAAGTAATAACAAGAACTTTTCAAACCGCCCACAAAATGAAAGTACAAAGGGGGCCGCTATCGCAAGATTCTGATAGAAACGATAATCACAGAGTAAAGCGATATATTTCTAAAGTTACAATTAATCCAGCAATAGCTCATGGTATTAATAAATATGTTGGATCTATTGAAAAGGGAAAAATTGCAGACTTGGTATTGTGGAAACCTTCCTTTTTTGCAGTAAAGCCTGAATTAGTCGTTAAAGGGGGATCTATAGTTTGGTCCCAAATGGGTGATGCAAATGCTTCAATACCTACTCCAGGTCCTGTACATGGTCGACCTATGTTTGCAAGTTTCGGCCAATCTCTAATTAAGAGTTCTTTTACCTTTTTAAGTAAAAATTCAATTGACCAAAATGTTCCAAATAAATTAGGCTTACAAAAGAAATGTATTGCCGTAGAAAATACCAGAAATATCAATAAATCAAACTTAAAACTTAATAGTAAACTACCAAATATTTCAGTTGATCCTCAAACTTATGAAGTTTTTTCTGATGGAGAACTCCTTACTTGTGAACCACTTGATGAAGTCCCAATGGCTCAAAGGTATTTTTTGCTTTAGAAGTTTTTAATTAGTTCTTTTTCACTTATCTTTATGTCTTTTGATCCCGCAATAGCTAAATCATCCTGAAGTTTGTTTTCACAAGATAGAACTCTTGACCAGCTTGGTAATTGAAGTGTCGTAGGGCAAGCCAGGTAATCTTCTGTGGCAGGTCTTAGTAGTTTTGCAAACTTTTGTACTGAAAGCTCTTCTTCGTGCCTATCGTATGGAAGTTGATTAACTGCTGAATCTAATCCAAATTGCTTTACCCTGTCTTCTCCAACTCTTTTATAAAGAACTTCTAAAGTTGCTAACTGAGTGCTAGTTAATGTTTCTGCTTGGTGCTCCATAAGACCTCTCAAAACACTTGATAGGATTTCAGTGCACATTTTTTGCAATCCTTCTTTAGATGAATCACCAATATTTTTATGTTTATGATCAAACAAACCTAGATCAACTTGAGCAATTTTCGAGGTTCTTACGTTTCTATAAACCTCTGATAATAGGCCTATTTCTAAGCCCCAGTCACATGGAATTCTTAAATTCATAGCAAGGTCTTTTGTAAAAGCAAACTCACCTGCTAATGGATATCTAAATGATTGAAGATATTGTAAAAAAGGACCCTTCCCAACTAATTGTTCAAGACTTGCTAATAAAGGCCCCACAAATAATCTTGTTGCTCTTCCTTGTAATTGGTTTGTTTCTAAAGATAATCTGCTATAAAAAGCTTTTACGTAAGATATTCCATATGATTCATCTAAAAGTGGAAGCATCATCCTTGAAGGGTACAAGGGACTAAAAGTTCTTATATCAGCATCAAAAAGGGCTACAACATCTGATTTTCTAGTTGCAACTCCTATGCCTTGCCAAACAGCCCATCCTTTACCAGGAGTTCCTAAAAGTTCTAACCCATTTTTTTCTTGGCTTTTTAATAGCTCAATTACAGAGGGAGAATTAGTCCATTGAATGTGAACTGGGAATGGCATTGAGTCAAAAAATGATTTTGCTGCCTTAACTTGCTCAACTGTTTTTGCAGAGAGAGCTATAACCAATTCATTTAATGCTGTCAGGTTTTTTAAAACTTCTTTAATATCATTTAATGCTGGGCGTTCGAATTCTTCATATAAGCAAGGAATTAATATACTTGTGGTTCTTTTTTTTAGACTTTTGTTTAATTCTTTAAGTAAATTTCCTGTAACTCCATATTCATGTATTGTTGTGATTAAACCTTGTTGAAAGTCCATTTTCTAATTGATGTGCAGAATGGTATTAATACTTCGATGATTTTTTCAAAGTGAAGCAAATTGATTCAGAGAAAAAATTAGATAGATTAAAAATTGATAAATTGTTAAAAACAATTTATTCAAATCATACTACAGAAGAAATTAATTTTATTTCAAACCAATTATTACAGATTTTAGATGATTTCTCAGAGAAATCTGCTTATGAAGAAATAAGTAATAAAGAAAGATGGAATGAATCTCATTCAGTTTTGATAACTTATGCAGATAGTATTTATAAAAATGACGAGGCAACATTAATAACTCTAAGGAAGTTGTTAAGTAAACATTTTGGTAGTCTTTCTAAAGTTGTACATATTCTTCCTTTTCTGAAATCCACAAGCGATGGAGGTTTCGCAGTTTCAAGTTATGATTCCCTAGAAGAAAAATTTGGTGGTTGGGATGATCTCAAAAGTATTTCTAAAAATCATGATTTGATGGCTGATTTAGTACTAAACCATGTCTCATCATCTCACCCATGGGTTCAACAATTTATTAAATCCCAAGAACCGGGTATATCAAATGTATTTTCACCGAGACAAAATCTTGACTGGTCAAATGTAGTTAGGCCAAGAAGTTCCTCTTTGTTTTCTCAAATAAATACTGAAGATGGTCCTAAACAAGTTTGGACAACTTTTGGTCCAGATCAAATTGATTTGAATTGGCATAATCCAAAAATGACTCTTGAGTTCTTAAATTTAATTATTAATTATTTATCTAATGGAATTAAATGGTTAAGGCTTGATGCTGTAGGTTTTATTTGGAAAGAATCAGGGACAACGTGCTTGCATTTACCAAAAGCACATTCAATTGTGAAACTCTTAAGAGTTCTTTTAAATAATCTTCTTGATGATGGAGTTTTAATAACTGAAACTAATGTTCCTCAGAAGGAAAATCTATCTTATCTGATTACTGATGATGAAGCTCACATGGCATATAATTTTCCATTGCCTCCACTTCTACTAGAGGCAATTATTACTTCAAGAGCTGATATTCTTAACTCATGGATTTTTGATTGGCCCATATTACCTGAAGATACTACTTTATTTAATTTCACTGCATCACACGATGGTGTTGGGCTAAGAGCTCTTGAGGGTTTAATGAATGAGCAGAGAATTAAAGAATTATTAATTAATTGTGAGAAAAGAGGCGGATTAGTAAGCCATAGACGTTTATCAAATGGTGATGATAAACCTTATGAATTGAATATTAGTTGGTGGAGCGCAATGGAAGATTCCAGTAGAGATGCTAAAAGATTTCAATACGAAAGATTTATTTTGAGTCAGTTATTAGTAATGGCTCTGAAAGGGGTCCCTGCATTCTATTTGCCAGCATTACTAGCTTCAGAAAATGATATCAAAAGATTTTCTATGACAGGTCAAAGAAGAGATCTAAACAGAGAAAAGTTTAAATCAGAAAATCTTTCAGCTGTTTTAAATAATCCTGATTCTAATGCTAATAAAAACTTAAAATATCTTCGATATGCTATGGATGTCCGATCAGAATTAAAGCAATTTCACCCTTGTTCACAAATGCAATGTTTGTCTAAAGGTAGAAGTGATATTGTTGTAGTCAAAAGAGGTAAAGGTCCTGAGTCTGTTTTTGCAATCCATAACATGACTGAAAATAAAATTAATTATCAATTGAATGATAATGATCTACCAAAAATAATTGATAATGATTTCAATACCCATGACTTTTTAACATCCACTAAATACAATTGCAAAAATATTAGTCTTGATCCTTTTCAAGTAATTTGGCTTAGTGCTTTATAAAAATGATAGAAAATTCTTCTATTTGGGTGGTAAGTGATGTAGATGGTACTTTAATGGATCACTCATATGATTTATCACCTGCTAAAGAAACTATAAAAAAACTACAAAAATTATCTATACCCGTAATTCTTTGTACAAGCAAAACCGCTTCTGAAGTCAAAGTTATTAGAAAGGAACTTAACTTGACGGATCCTTATATTGTTGAGAATGGTGCGGCAATATATGGTGAATCTCTTAAAAGAGTAAATGGAGAAATTATTCTTGGAATAAAATACGAATCTCTTGAAGAAATCTTAAATTTTATTTCTAAAGAAATTGATTACAAACTTACTCCTCTTAATAATCTCACTGATCAAGAAGCCACTGAGCTTACAGGTTTAGTAGGCAACTCATTGAACTTAATGCGTGATAGACACTGGAGCATGCCTTTTTTAAATCCGCCAAGTAATTTAGAAGAGAAAATTAATATTTGTTGTAAAAAATTCAGTGTTGATATTTTTAAGGGCAATAGGATGAGTCACTTATTATCTTCAAAATCGAATAAAGGGAAAGCAATAAATGCTCTTAAAAAATATTCAAAAGTTCATAATATTGAAATTATAGGTTTAGGAGATTCTCCAAATGATTTGCCTCTACTTTTAAACTCAGATATTAAAATAGTTATTCCTGGAATAGATGGACCTAACTTAAATTTACTAGATCAATTAAAAGGTTTGGAATTTACTTTAGCTTCTGAACCAAATGGATATGGTTGGAAAAATGAAATCAATAAATTAATAAAGAAGAGAGAACTAAGTTAGAAAGATGAAAGATTTAGATATTAATTTTCCTCTTGATAAATTTGAAAAATTAATTATTGATATAGGTTGGGAATCCTTGGATGATTGGTTCAATTTTTGGAATAATAAAAGAAACATTCTTTCAATTGATCAATATTGGAACAATAAAGTAAATGATGATTGGATTTGGGGTTTGGCTTTACCTCTTTTATCTCAGGCTTATAAATTTCAAAATAATTTTTCTGATAGAAAAATTATTGGAATCTCAGCTCTGCCTGGCACAGGTAAAACAACGCTAGGTAAATGGCTTGAGGCTATATCGTTAAAATTAAACTTCAAAATTGCAGTTATTTCCATTGACGACTTTTATCTCCCGTCAAATGAAATGAAATTAGCAATTAAGAATAACCCTTGGAATGTTTCGAGAGGGTTTCCTGGAAGTCATTCAGTAAAATTAATGCATGAAAAATTATTAAATTGGAAGATAAATGGAGAATTAAATGTACCAGTCTTCGATAAATCTTTAAGAAATGGTTTAGGAGATAGATCTCATTGGAGATTAGATAATCCTGATTTATTAATTCTTGAGGGATGGTTTTTGGGAATTAAACCTTATTCTATTGACATAAATGATCCACCCATAAATACAACAAATTTAAGTCTTCATGAATCATCTTATGTATTAAAAATTCAAAATAACCTAAAAGAATATTTAGATATTTGGACTTTAATAGACAATATTTGGCACTTAAAGCCAATGAAGATTGAATACATGAATATATGGAAAACAAATCAGGAAAAAGAAATGTTTTTACAGAAAGGTAACGCCCTTATAGATGAAAAATTATCTAATTTCTTGAGGATGCTTAATGTCTCAATTCCTCATAAAAGCTTTGATGTTATAAAATCCTACGCGCTTTTATTAATTGATCAAGAAAGAAATTTAGTTGAGGCTGGATTGAATTTGTAGCATTTTCTAAATTTCTTTTTTTTCAGTAATTTTTTATACATTTTTTTAAGCTCTTAATAGTGTTTAATTGATTATATTTTGCTTCTTAGGGATGGTTGAGTTTTCTTACAAAAATGAAGGCTGTAGGATGGTTGTCTTGAGATGTATTGGTCCATCAAATTTTTTCTTAGAAAGAGTTTTATTCCCAACAGACATTCTTACTTTTATGGCCCCAAATGATTCAAGAGTTGAAATCTGGGGAAATGAATTATATGGCCCTAAGTTGGAAGAGAGAATAAGAATTTCTGCTGATAACGAAGATTCGACTTTAGTGGCATAGAACAGAAATTATCTAATTGTCTTCGAGTCAAAATTTTTTACAAATACCTATTTTTTATTGATATTATCAAACTAGTTTTAGTTTTTTAGATGTATTATTTTTCTTCTTTTGCAATAGGAGGTTTCGTTCCTTCTGCAGCTATCGCTGGAGTTTTACTTTTAGTTGGTTTAGGAGCCTTCTTTTATCTTGGTATTAAGGGACCCACAGATTATTAAACATGAGTTAATACAAAAATTGAAATTTTTATACCTTCTTGAATAAGTTAAAACTATGGATTTAACAACTATTTTATTTATATTAAGCTTACCTTTCGTTTTATTAACAGTTTATTTTGGGACAAAAAATGATTTTTACGAGAGTGAAAACTATAAAGGAGATGGTTGTGCCCACGATGTTAAAAGGTAACTTTACTACTAATCACCTCTAAATACACAGGTCCATCTACTATCAAATTGCCAAACTGGTTTGTATATTTCATTAGTAATTTTTTCTCCAGCCTCATTACAAGTATCTAAATCTTTCATGGGAATAGAATGTAATGAAGGACTCGTGATTCCACTAACCTCTGGCCTTCCGCCAGGCCCTTGTCTATAAGTTCCTATTATTAACCAATACTTAGCTTTCGCAGAACCAGAAAAGATTAAGGAAAAAAGAAAAAATAATATTAAAATAGATTTTTTTTTCATTTTTTATACTAGCTTTTAATTTTTAAATGTAAATTGCTATTAATTAATTATATAGTTTAATAATTTTTGGAATATTTAAAGTTTGTTTTATATGGATTAATTCAAGGTTTGACGGAATTTATCCCTGTAAGTAGTACAGCTCATTTAAAAATTATGTCTCTTTTTTTAGGGATTGATGATCCTGGAGCATCTTTGTCCGCCATTATTCAACTTGGAAGTGTTCTAGCCATAGCTTGGTATTTTAGGAATGATATTTTTAATTTCAGAAGTCAATCTTCCAATAAATTTCTTGAATATCTCTTACATGAAAGATTATTAAGGTCTATTTTGATTGGTACTATGCCTATTGTTTTGCTTGGTGGGTGTATAAAAATATTTATCCCTTCTTTTTTTGAAAACGTTCTTCGTTCAAATTTATCAATAGCATTGGTCTCATTTCTAATGGCTTTTTTTATGTACTTGGCAGATAGTTCGAGAAGAGGCTCTATTAATATTAAAAACCATAATTATTCAAATAGCCTTTTGATAGGTTTCTTTCAAGCATTTGCAATTTTTCCTGGTGTTTCAAGATCTGGGATTACTATTTCTAGTGCTTTATTATCAGGATGGGAGAGAGGCGATGCTGCGAAATTTTCTTTTCTTTTAGGGATGCCAGCTATTTCTCTTGCTGCGATTGTTGAGTTTATTTCTTCTTTTAATGATTTTTTTGCATTAGGTTTTTTCCCTCTTTTTGTTGGTCTTATTACGACATTTATGTCTTCTTTATTCGCAATAGATTTCTTATTAAATTATTTTTCATCAAATGGATTGAAAATATTTATCATCTATCGAGTAATTTTTGGTGTAGTAATTCTTTTGAATTTATAATCGGATGAAAAATTTTTTTTTGCAATTGTGTTAAGGTTTTAAAAAAAATTCTTTCTAATGAACATTTTTATATCTTTCCAATTAGGTGAAGTGGAAGTTTCAAATCTAACTATATTGGTTTTAGCATTTTTTTCTTCATTTACATTTATAGCAGTTGGCATAAGTTCATATAAACTATATAAATCGCTTATAAATGAAGACGATAAATAATCGGAACGGCGGGATTTGAACCCACGACCCCCACTACCCCAAAGTGGTGCGCTACCAAACTGCGCTACGCCCCGTATCTTAACTATAAAGATTAGATTGATTTAAATGTTATTCTTTATAGGATTGTTATCAGATCTCAATACACACTTTTCAACTTCCCAATTAAAGTTTTCCCATATATGCTCTTCTAATTTATAGTTGCTTCCAGTAAAAACTCCTAATTTAACTTTTGTAGGTGAAGCTGAACAATACTGCCTGCTTCCAGCTGATGCAAGATATTGTTGATGGTATTGTTCCGCATAAAAATAAGAATCAATCATTTTTATTTCCGTTTCAATTAAACCAAGATTTTTTTTGCTTAGTTCCTTTTGATATTGTTCCTTACTGGCTAATATCGTTTTAATATTATTTTCATTTTTGTAATATATTGCTGATCTATATTGTGTTCCCATATCATTACCTTGCCTGTTTTTTTGAGTAGGGTCATGACATTCCCAAAACATTTTTAATAAATCACTTACATCAATTTCCCTTTTATCCCATATAACTCTTACAACTTCTGAATGACCAGTTAAGCCCGAACATACTTCATAATAAGTTGGATTGTTTTTTTCTCCTCCAGCATAACCTACAGATGTTGTGATAACTCCAGGAAGTTTCCAAAAACATTTTTCAGCACCCCAGAAACACCCACATCCAAAAATTATTTCATCTTCTTCTACACTAGGATCTTTCTTGATATCTGTTTTTAATATTCTATGTAATGAATAAGCATCATTAGTTAAATTTACCTCCTCTTTATTCATGATGTTTTTCAGGAATTTAAACATAATTTAAATCTATTTATTATAAGAAAAAAATTTACTTTTAGCTCTTAACAATTCTGGTAGCTAGTTCTCTCTCCCAAAGTTGTTTATATAGCCCGTTCACTTTTACTAAATCTTTATGAGTCCCTTCTTGAACTATTTCTCCTTTATCCATTACTAAAACCCTATCGCAGGTAGCTGCAACAGAAAGTTGGTGACTAATCATTATGATTGTTTTATTACTTCTATCACTCATTTCATCTATTATTCTTGCGGCTGTTTTATTGTCTACGCTTGCTAAAGCATCATCAAGAACAACAATAGGAGAATTTACAAGAAGGGCTCTACCTAGTGCAGTTCTTTGCCTTTGTCCACCACTTAATGTGATACCTCTTTCACCAACAATAGTTTTAAACCTTTCTGGAAAACTATTGATATCATCAATTAATCCAGCTTTTGTAGCGCTTTCTTTAACTAAATATTTAGAAGCTTTGGGTTTTCCAAAACTTATGTTTTCTGAGATTGTGGATGTAAATAAGAATGCTTCTTGAGGAACGATTGAAATATTTTTTCTAAGATCACTTAATTTTAAGGATTTTATATCAATTTCATCTAAAAATAATTGATTATCTGGAATTTCAATAGTCCGTCCTAGAGACTTTGCTAATGTTGTCTTGCCACAACCTACTGGGCCAACTATTGCAATAAGTTCTCCAGGATAAATTTTAAAATTGAGACCATTTAATGAATTAAATTTTGATCCTGGATACTTAATTGTTAAATTTTTTGCTTCTAATAATCCTTTAACCTTTCTTTTTAAAAATTTAGTTTCTGCTCTATCTACAATATTGGGATTGTTCTGAAAGATTTCTTCAACACGATCTAAACTTACTTGACCAAGTTGAAAAGTATTTAAGGTAAAACCTAATAGAGCTGTTGGGAAGACAAGTCTTTCTACGTAAAGAATTAAAGCTACTAAACCACCTATCGAAATAAATCCACTCTCTAATTGAAAAGTTCCTAGTGATAATAAAATCAATAACGAAATTGAGGAAATCCCTTGTAACAAAGGGAATAGAGTGCTCGCTGTTCTTGCAAGTTTTATCGCTGAATTTCGATAGTCATTATTGTATATATTAAATTCTTTTTTCTCAGCATTCTCTTGGGCATAAATTTTGATTGCGCTTATGCCAGAAAGATCTTCTTGTATTAGATCACTAAGTTTTGATAATGATTCTTGTTGAGCTTTTCTTTGATTAACCATTCTGCCGCCAAATAGACTTACAATTCCAAGGATTAATGGAAAAATCATTAAAGCTGATATTGTTAATGTTTTATTAATCGAAAACATTGAAGGAATAGTGAATGAATATGCCAAGACAATGTTGCACAAGCTTAAAACTGTAAAACCTAAAAGTCTTCTTATGTTTTCAACATCGCTAGTGGCTCTACTAATAATGTCTCCACTACCTTTTTTCTGGATCCATTCTGGATCTTGAATAAGTAAATGGTCAAATAGTTTTTGACGAAGATTTACTTCTACTTTTCTACCTATTCCGAAGACAATCTGCCTTGAAAATAATCTTATTAAACCCATACAAGTTGCTAAAAATATTAACCATAGCGATTTAGAAATTACAAAATCCGAAGAGAACCCATTTTGTAATTGGTCAATTATATTTTTTACTTCTAAGGGTATAACGACACTAAGTATATTAACTATAAAGAGAGCTAAAGCTCCATATAAGAATTCTTTTTTGTAAGGTCTTAGGTATTTAGATATAACTTTTATCTTTAAATTTTTCATTTAATTTTGCCGATATGATTAAGATAATGTTTCATTTTTGAATATGTGAGCTAATTTTATAAATGATTCAGTATTTATTTATGGGTAACGAGCAAACTCATCCATTACATGAAACAGACAAAAACATTATAGATTCCCTTATTACTAAAAAAACACCTGAAGATCTTGACTATATAAATTTAGCTAGATTAATAAATCGTTATAACAATTTCCCAGGAGAAATTGAAATTAAAAACGATATTGAAAAAATTTTAAATTTTTGGAAGATCACTAAAAATGAACTTTTTTCAAAAACAAAAATTATTTGGTCAAAAAGCTTCAGGCCTTCTAATACAAATAAAGATTTAGTTGGCTCAGGTTTTGATACCTCAAATTGAATTTTATCTGCATAATTTTTCTTCCAAAAATAAATGTCTTCTAATCTATTAAACTCTGAAATCCTAAATAATTTGTTGGAGGGCAGGGACCTTGATGAATTAACTTCTAGATCCTTAATGCAAAGATGGCTTAATGATGAAATTTCAGATGTTGAAACAGGAGCTTTTTTAAGTGCTTTGAGAGCTAAGAGTTCTACAGGTGTCGAACTAAGTTCTATGGCGGAGGAACTCTTAAATGTTTGCGAATTGCCAGTAGCAAGACCAAATTTGTATTTGGTAGATACTTGTGGAACAGGGGGTGATGGAGCTAATACATTCAATATTTCAACTGCAGTTGCATTTGTAGCTGCATCTTGTGGAGTAAAAGTTGCAAAACACGGAAATAAAAGTGCTAGTGGAAAAGTTGGCTCTGCCGATGTTTTGTTGAATCTTGGTTTGAATTTAAATTGTTCATTAGAAAAAGTAATTAAAGCCGTAAGTGAAATTGGAATAACTTTTTTGTTCGCACCTGTTTGGCATAAATCTTTAATAAAACTTGCTCCATTAAGAAAAACCCTTGGAATAAGGACAGTATTTAATCAACTTGGACCATTGGTAAATCCTTTAAGACCCAATGCACAAGTTTTGGGTGTTGCCTCTGAGGAACTTTTAAAACCTATGGGAAGTGCCCTTTTAAAAATGGGTATGAATAGAGCAATAGTCGTTCATGGGTCTGGTGGACTTGATGAAGCTTCGCTTCAAGGAGTAAATAAATTAGTATTTGTTGATAATGGTGAATTGCGGTTTTCAGAAATAAATATTTCAGACTTTAACCATGAGAATATATCTAACGAAAAGCTTGTGGTTTCAGGTTCTGAGTCTAACGAGGAAATATTAAAGTCTGTCTTAAATGGTTCAGGACAAAAATCTCATATTTATGCAGTTGCCTTGAACTCTGCTTTAGTGCTTTGGGCCGCAGGCATTGAGGATGATTTAAATGCGGGATTTAATAAAGCTTTATTTTTGATAAATCAAGGAGATCCTTGGAAAAAGTTTTTACTTTTAAAAAATTATTTGAATACTAATTAATTAATTTCAAATTGATGATTAATCCATATAAGAAAAACGCGAAATTGGTTTTAAGTAATGGAATTGTATTCCCAGGATTCTTTTTTGGAGCTTCTGGTACAGCCATTGGTGAAATAGTTTTTAATACTGGAATGACCGGATATCAGGAAGTTATTACAGATCCAAGTTATTATGGACAAATATTAACATTCACTTATCCAGAGATTGGAAATACTGGTATTAATTTTGAAGATTCAGAATCCCATATTAATGTTAAAGGTATAATTGTTAGAAATTTTTCATCTAATAGCAGCAATTGGAGATCTCAAAAGAATTTTAATCAATGGTTAGTTGAGAGAAACATTGTAGGTCTATATGGAATTGATACAAGGGCTCTTGTTAAAATTTTAAGATCTAGTGGCGCTATGAATGGAGTTATTACCTCTCTAGATAAAACTGATGAAAGTTGTTTACAGATTATTTGTGATACTCCAAAGATGGAGGGACTAAATTTATCAAAAGTTGTTTCCACTAAGCAACAATATTTATGGAAAAGCCATACGCAAACAAGTTTTGATTTAAGAAAAAGATATGATGAATCTTCTAAAAAGTTAAAAATAGTAGCAATTGATTTTGGAATTAAAAATTCAATTCTTAATAGACTTGTATCACATGGTTGTGAAGTTTTGGTTTTACCTTCTCGATCTTCTCTGAAGGATGTTCTGTCTAACAAGCCGGATGGTATATTTTTCTCAAATGGCCCAGGCGATCCTTCTTCTGTTTCTGAAGGTATCGACTTAGCAAAATCACTCATTGAATATGGTGAAATTCCTATGTTTGGTATTTGCCTTGGCCACCAAATATTTGGATTAGCATTAGGAGCTTCAACTTATAAATTACCTTTTGGACATCGTGGTTTAAATCATCCTTGTGGTGAAAATAATAGAATTGAGATAACTAGTCAGAATCATGGTTTTGCTATTGATCCCAATTCTCTCTCAAAGGACATAGTTAGAATTACACATTATAATCTTAATGATAATACTGTAGCTGGCCTAGAGGTTTATAATAAGCCTATATTTAGTGTTCAATATCATCCAGAAGCAGGACCTGGCCCACATGATTCAGATTATTTATTTAAAAAATTTGTTTCTCTAATGTTAGAAAGATGTTGACATATTGTTTTCTTTTGATTTGATAATTACATTTGATATATTAATTTTTGGAGGAATTAGATCATAGAAGATTTCCAGAAGTTAACCGTTTCTTTAAGAGGAAACCTTGAGGTTAAAACAAACATTATGGTTTTTACTTTTAAAGGCCAACTTGATGCTTTCTCAGAAAAACAATTTAAGACTTTTGTTACTAATAACTTAAACAATGATCTTCCATTCGTTATTGATCTTACAAAAATAGATTTTTTAGATTCCTCGGGTCTTGGAGCACTTGTTCAAACTGCAAAAGAATGCAAAAAATCGAAACTTGGGTTCTCTGTCGTTGGCAATTTGAGAGTGGCCCAAACAATTAAACTTGTTCGTCTAGGGGATTTTCTTAACTTGAAGTCAAGCCTTGAAGATGCATTAATTTATTTAAAGAATTGAATTATTGGATTCAAAACTTGGTTCCATATGGATCTCCCGAGGATATAGGTGTTATTCAACTTGCTTGGCTTGGTGATTCGGTATGGGAGCTCCACCAAAGACTAAGGCATGTTCATTTCCCTTTAAAATCTAAAGATCTCCATTTATCTGTAGTAAACGAAGTAAAAGCAAAATCTCAGTCTAAATCATTAAGTCAAATTGAACATTTATTAAATTCAAATGAAATGGATCTAATTAGGCGTGCTAGAAATAAAACAAAGAGATATCCAAATTCTTCAGACCCCACCATATATTCTAGAGCAACTGGTTTTGAAACTCTTATTGGCTGGCTATTTTTAAAAGATCCTAAAAGATTATCAACCCTTTTTGAATATTTAGAATTAAAAATGAATTGAATCTATGAAAAACTTCTCAAATAAATTTCAAGGAAAAAATAATAAAAAATACAAAAAAAATTCAGATTTAGGTTATTACTCAAAAAATACAAATCGTTCAGAAAAAAATGATAGATTTTTGAACAGTTCCGCTAAAAATAAGAAAGTTGAAAATTTAAAAAAAAATGATGAAAATAATACTTTTTCTTCATTAAAAAGAAGAAATCCAACTTTTAAATCACAAACAGAATTTCCCAATAAAAATTCTTATATGCATCAAGAGTTTATTAATAAGAGAAATTTCGAGGATTGGATATGGGGTAAACATTCGGTTTATGAGGCTCTTAGTAGCGATAGAGCCATTAATAGGATTTGGTGCACTTCGGAAATTTTTTCTTCAGACAAATTCTATATTTTGCTTAAGAATCTTAAATCAAAAGGAGTTCTTATTGAAGAAGTTTCTTGGAAAAGGCTTTCGCAATTGACATATGGTGCTTCACATCAAGGCGTGGCATTGCAGTTGGCATGCTCTAAAACAATATCGCTAGAACAATTAATTGATTTGTCTAAACACAATTGTCCAAATCCTATAATTGTCGCATTAGACGGTATAACTGATCCTCATAATGTTGGTGCGATTATAAGGACAGCGGAAGCATTTGATTGCAAAGGTTTAATTATTCCTCAGAGAAGGTCTGCAGGATTGACTGGAACAGTCGCCAAGGTAGCTGCAGGAGCCTTAGAACATCTTCATGTAAGTAGAGTTGTTAACCTAAATAAAGCACTTGATGAACTTAAGAAATATGGGTTTCTTATTGTTGGCTTATCTGGAAATGGCCAAATATCTATCTCAAATTTTCAAGAAAAAGCACCTTTGGTAGTTGTAGTTGGCTCTGAAGATAAAGGTATTTCTTTGCTTACTCAAAAAAAATGCGATTTTATATTAAGTATTTATCTTAAAGGTAAGACTTCAAGTTTAAATGCCTCCGTGGCGGCTGCCATATCCTTATTTCACTTGACAAGTAAATAATTTTTTTTGTTTCTAATCACATTTTTTAAGACCACTAAAATGTTGTTGTTTCAATACATTTTTATAATTAATAAAAATTTATTGAATTTTCACTACAAAATTGTATAGAATTTAACAAGAATTGATGGTCTAACAGACCAATAAAATTGATTAGAAACTTTGGAAACAAACTCGGTTTAGCTTGGTGGGCTAAAATTGAGACAGATCAACCTAGTAGTATCTACTGGTTCGGACCATTTATTACTAAACGTAGTTTGAAAGAAAATATGACTTCTTTTATCAAGGATCTTTCTGAAGAAGGGTCTAAAAATATTAAACACAGTTTAGTGCGTTGCAAAAAAGAAGAACCATTAACTGTTTGATAACTTTGATTTTAAGAAATAAATAAGATATGAATTTTAATTCTTTAAGAAAAGAAATTGCCAGTAATAATGTTTCTGTTAAGGAATTAGTTGAAGATATCTTTGCAAAAATTGATCAAAAAGATCATGAAATTAACTCATATATTTGTATCACAAAAGAAAATGCTATTGAGCAAGCAAAGAACATTGATAAATTAATTCAAAATAAAGAAAAACTGCCTCCTCTAGCGGGGATCCCAATAGCAATAAAGGATAATATATGCACCAAAGGAGTTGCAACAACTTGTGCAAGTAAAATGCTCAAAAGCTTTGTTGCGCCTTATGAATCCACCGCTTCGAGTAAATTATGGTCTTCAGGGGGAATTTGTTTAGGAAAAACAAATTTAGACGAATTTGCAATGGGTAGTTCAACGGAAACTTCTTCATTTGGAGTAACTTCAAATCCTTGGGATATTAATAGAGTCCCAGGAGGCAGTTCAGGTGGAAGTGCTGCTTCAGTTGCAGCTGGATTTTGTGCGGCGGCTATAGGTTCTGATACAGGAGGATCAATAAGGCAACCAGCTTCTTTTTGTGGCGTGGTAGGCCTTAAACCCACTTATGGCAGAGTTAGCAGATGGGGACTTGTAGCATTTGCTAGCTCTCTTGATCAAATTGGCCCAATTACTAATACCGTCTCAGATGCCGCCGAAATTCTTTATTCAATATCTGGTAAAGACCCCTTTGACTCAACATGTCTTGACAAGCCTGTACCAAATTATTTGACTGACTTAAATAAATCTATAAAGGGTTTAAAAATTGGAATCATTAAAGAATGTTTTGAACACCCAGGGCTTAATCCAGAAGTTAAGGAATCCGTTCTTTCTGGAGTTGATAGATTTCAAGCACTAGGAGCTGAAATTATCGAAGTTGAATGTCCTAGATTTAACGATGGAATTGCGACATATTATGTTATTGCACCATCTGAAGCCTCCGCAAATTTAGCTAGATATGATGGAGTTAAATATGGCTACAGATCGAATGAAGGTACAAATCTTATAGACATGACTTCAAAAAGTAGAGCTGAAGGTTTTGGAGATGAGGTACAAAGAAGAATTTTGATAGGTACTTATGCTTTGTCTGCTGGATACAGTGATGCCTACTACAAGAAGGCACAAAAAGTTAGAACACTAATAAGAAAAGATTTTGATAATGCTTTTAAGAAAGTAGATGTTTTATTAACTCCAACTTGCCCAACTACTGCTTTTTTAAAAGGAGATTTTGTCAATGATCCACTTTCAATGTATTTGTCTGATCTATTAACTGTTCCTGCTAATTTAGCAGGCCTCCCAGCAATTAGTATTCCTTGTGGTTTCGATAATAAAGGATTACCTATCGGAATTCAATTAATAGGCAATGTATTAGAAGAAGATAGAATATTGAATGCCGCAAATATCTTTGAAATTGATGCTCAGGTAATTAAGAACAGACCTTTATTTTAAATTTGTATTAATAATTAATTTGTAATCACAAAGTATAGATCTTTTAGAAATTTTCTCTATCTTATAGATATAAATTATTTGAATATGGCTTTCGTTCCGCTTCATAATCATAGTGACTACAGCTTGCTTGATGGTGCCAGTCAAATTTCAAAAATTGTTGATAGAGCTTGTGATCTTGGAATGGAATCGATAGCTCTTACTGATCATGGAGTTATGTATGGTGTTCTTGATTTGGTCAAGAAGTGTAAAGAGAAAGGTATAAAACCAATTATTGGTAATGAAATGTATGTGATTAATGGTTCTATTGATGATCCTCAACCAAAAAAAGAAAAAAGATATCATTTGGTGGTGTTGGCGAAAAATTATACTGGATATAAGAATTTAGTGAAGTTAACAACAATTAGTCACCTAAATGGGATGAGAGGTCGAGGCATTTTTTCTAGACCCTGTATTGATAAATATCTTTTAAGCAAATATAGTGATGGTTTGATAGTTTCTACAGCTTGTCTTGGTGGAGAGATTCCTCAGGCTATTTTAAAAGGTAGATTAGACGTAGCAGAAGATATAGCTATTTGGTATAAAAAATTATTTGCTGATGACTTTTATCTAGAAATACAAGATCACGGCTCTATTGAGGATAGAATTGTTAACGTTGAATTAATAAAAATTGGGAAGAAGCATCAAATAAAAGTCATCGCGACCAACGACGCACACTACTTATCAAGTATGGATGTTGAAGCACATGACGCTTTGCTTTGTGTATTAACAGGAAAACTAATAAGTGATGAAAAAAGATTGAGATATACCGGTACAGAATATATTAAAAGTGAAAGTGAAATGCTTGAACTTTTTAAAGATCATATTGATGATGAATCAATTATTGAGGCAGTTAACAATACAGTAGAAATTTCTCAGAAAGTTGAAGAATTTGATTTGTTTGGTAATTATAGAATGCCAAAATTCCCTCTTAACGAAGATACAGATTCATTTTCTTTCCTTACAAAATTATCTAATAAAGGCCTTTTAAAAAGACTCAAAAAAAATGATCTAACAGAAGTTGATGAGAACTATAAAAAAAGACTATCTTCCGAATTAAAAATTATTAAAGATATGGGCTTCCCAGATTATTTTTTGGTTGTTTGGGACTACATCAAATTTGCTAGAGATAACTCTATCCCTGTAGGACCAGGTAGAGGCTCTGCAGCAGGCTCATTAGTAGCTTATGCACTTCAAATTACAAATATAGATCCTGTTGAGCATGGATTGTTGTTTGAGAGATTTTTAAATCCAGCAAGAAAGTCAATGCCAGATATTGATACCGACTTTTGTATTGATAGGAGAAATGAAGTTATAGATTATGTTACTAATCGTTATGGAGAGGATAAAGTTGCGCAAATAATTACTTTCAATAAGATGACCTCTAAGGCGGTTTTAAAAGATGTTGCAAGGGTTTTAGATATACCGTATGGAGAAGCAGACAAATTGGCTAAGTTAATACCGGTTGTAAGAGGGAAACCTTATAAATTAAATGAAATGATTGACAAGAATTCTCCTAGCCAAGATTTTAGAGAAAAATATATTAATGATAATAGGGTGAAAAAATGGGTTGATTTGGCTTTGAGAATTGAAGGAACTAATAAAACATATGGAGTTCATGCTGCTGGAGTTGTTATCGCATCAGATCCTCTTGACGAACTTGTACCTCTTCAAAGAAATAATGAAGGGCAAATAATAACCCAATATTCTATGGACGATATCGAATCACTTGGATTATTGAAAATGGATTTCTTGGGTCTTAAGAATCTGACAATGATTGAAAAAACAGTTTCTCTAATTAATCAATCTACTGGAAGGAAAATAAACATCGATGAGTTACCACATAATGATGGTAAAACCTTTGATCTTATCGGGAGAGGAGATCTTGAAGGTATTTTTCAACTTGAATCTTCCGGTATGAAACAGGTCGTTAGGGATTTCAAACCTAGCTCTCTAGAGGATATTTCGTCCATATTGGCTCTTTATAGACCTGGTCCTCTTGATGCAGGCCTTATACCTAAATTCATAAATAGAAAAAATGGGAACGAAAAGGTTGATTTCCCTCATCCTTTTATTAAGTCAATTCTCACTGAAACTTATGGAATTATGGTTTACCAAGAACAAATCATGAAAATAGCTCAAGACCTAGCCGGTTATTCTCTGGGTGATGCTGATTTACTTCGAAGAGCAATGGGGAAAAAGAAAGTTTCTGAAATGGTAAAACATAGGAATATTTTTGTAGACGGTTCCATGAAG
Organism: uncultured Prochlorococcus sp.; assembly: GCA_902611225.1. Taxonomy (GTDB): domain Bacteria; phylum Cyanobacteriota; class Cyanobacteriia; order PCC-6307; family Cyanobiaceae; genus Prochlorococcus_A. The sequence goes on along the minus strand of CACLYZ010000007.1, from coordinate 26,463 downwards.
AAAGGTGTAAATGAAAAATTAGCTAATGATCTTTTTGATCAAATGGTTTTATTTGCAGAATATTGTTTTAACAAAAGCCACTCAACTGCTTATGGTGCCGTAACTTATCAAACTGCATTTTTGAAAGCCCATTTTCCTGTTGCATATATGGCAGCCCTTTTAAGCGTAAATTCTGGCTCTAGCGACAAGATGCAAAGATATATTTCTAATTGTTATTCCATGGGGATAGATGTTATTTCACCGAGCATTAATTTTTCTGGTGTTGATTTCACTATTAAGAATAATCAGATTTTATTCGGGTTATCTGCAATTAAGAATTTAGGAGATTCTGCAATAAGAAATATAATTGAAAACCGAAATAGTTTTGGAACCTTTAATTCATTATCAGATTTGTGCGACCGTTTGCCTTCTAATGTTCTTAACAAAAGAAGTCTTGAATCCTTAATTCATTGTGGGGCATTAGATGAGTTTTCAAATGATAATAATAGAGCTCAGTTATTGGCAGATCTTGAACATGTTATTGAGTGGGCCTCTTCAAGAAATCGTGATAGATTATCAGGGCAAGGAAATCTATTTGACTCTAAAGAAGAATTTTCTAATGTTGCTTTTTCAGATTCACAATTAGCTAAGGTTGATGATTATTCACTTATTGAAAAATTAAAGTTAGAAAAGCAGCTACTAGGCTTTTACTTATCTGACCATCCTCTAAAGCACTTAACTAAACCCGCAAAGCTTGTATCACCCATAAGCATTTCGCAGTTAGAAGAAACAAAAGATAGAACCAAAGTATCTTTAGTTGGAATGATCCCTGATTTAAAGCAAATTACAACAAGAAAAGGAGATAGGATGGCTATAGTTCAGCTTGAAGATCTTTCTGGAAGTTGTGAAGCAATAGTTTTTCCAAAAACCTATGTCAGATTATCCGAATTTCTTTTGACTGATACTAGATTATTGTTTTGGGGAACAATAGATAAAAAAAGTGATAACACTCAATTAATAATTGATGATTGCAGAGAAATAGATAACCTTAAATTGCTTATTATTAATCTTGAAAGTTCTCAAGCATCTGATGTAAGAGTACAAAATACTTTAAGAAACTGTTTAACTAAATTTAAACCAGATAAAGATAGATGTGGAATCAAGATTCCAGTTTTAGCTGCAGTAAGAAATGAGCATAGTGTTACTTACGTTAAATTTGGCGATCAATTCTGTATTGGAGATATACAAGGAGCATGTAAATTATTAGAAGAAAATTCATTCCAAGTTAATTTGAAATCTTTAGTTTCCTAGATTAACTTTTATCCTCGAAATTTTGTGTTGCAGGTTTGAAGGCATCTTTTGCGCGTTGTATGTTCATTGGAATATTTTCAATACCAAAAAAAGTTCCAGGTTCTTTATCCCAACTAGCTGATAATATTCCGAAACTCAATCCTGCTAGACCTAACAAAAAAAACAATGCTGAGATTGCTATTGTTGATGAAGGAGGTATTTCAGCAATATTTCTCGTTACTATAATATAACTAACTACGAAAACCGACATCCCTAATATAGTGGGAATTCCTGCTGTAAAAAATATTCTTCTTGCCATTCTATCAGCAACATATTTGGGTATCCCAGTTGATGATCTTTTTGGGGTGCTTGCAGTACTTGATGCTTTTTCTAGATTAGCAAACACAGTTTTCTCAGAATAATTTTTTTTCTTTTTAAATTGTGTCTTTTTTTTAGATTGCTTTTTTTTCATTAATTGAAATCATCCTCTGATTCCAATTTTCTTTACTAGCTCTTGATATCTCTGAACGTTTTTGTCTTTTATGAAAGAAAGTAATCTTTTCCTTTTACCAATCATTTTTAATAATCCTTGCCTTGAAGCGAAATCATGAATGTTTCCTTGGAGGTGGTCACTTAATTTCGATATTCTTTTTGAAAGAAGTGCTACTTGAACTTCGGCTGAACCTGTATCAGTTGGATGTACCTGATGAGTCTCAATCATCTTCTGTTTTTCAGCTGTGTCTAATGACATAAATTTTATTTCTTTTAATCTATGATACTACGTCAGTTAGCTATATTACTACTTTCCTTATCTAGATAATTCATAGCTAATTTCAATAAATTTTCAAATGATAAATTATTTTCTTTTTTTGCAAGGAAATCTACTTCATTAATAATAATAGGCAAAATAGTCTTGATTTCTTTATTTTTGTAATTTAATGATTGAAGAGTTAATTGAAGATCTTCGATCATTTTATTAATTTCTGGATCCTTAATCTCAAATTCATCTTTTGCTTTTTCTTCTTCAAATTTTATTTCACTTTTAAATTTATTTTTTAATTCTAAAATTAACCGATCACTCATTTTTTGACCTATACCTGGTACGGAACAAATTAATTTTTTGTTTTGTGTCTTTATTGCATTGATAACTTCACCAATAGAGAATTTATTTAATATCCCCATACCGATTTGAGATCCAACACCTCGGATACTTAAAATTTCAATAAAGAAATTCTTTTGTTCCCTTGATGTAAAGCCAAATAATAAATCTGAATCTTCTTTTTTAATATGTTTTAACCAAAGAGTAATTTTTTTATTAGATATCTGATTTGTTTTTAATTTGAGAAAAAAGGATTCTAGTATTTGTATTTCGTATCCTAATCCTTGACAATTTATTAAAACAAAAAATTTTTGATTAGTTTGCCATGACTCAACCAATTCTCCATTTATCCAACTAATCAATTAACCACCATCCACCTGACAACCAATTAGAGCTCCTGCAGTTCCGCCAGCAGGTACTGCCCAAAATCTATCTTTCCCTCTAGAGGAAGATAGTGCTATTCCAGCACCAAGAAGTCCACCTATAACAGAACCTTCACTACAGTCATTATCATCTATTTTTTCAGCTGTACTTTGACCTCCACAAGGTATTACAACGTCCACCTCATAACTTTTCACGTAGCCTGGATTTGTTTTGGTTCCAGGAATGTATTCCTCTCTGTATTCAGTTCTTGTACAAGTTACTGACTTTGGGGTCGTTGCATTAACTTGAACAATAGGAGAAAAACAAAATAATAAAGCTAAATAGAAAAATTTCACTTTTTTTTTATTTTAATAACTATATTCTATGTCCTTTTGATTATTTTGGTAGTAGATATAATAGTTCCTAATAATACTAGTGAAGCTCCGAATAAAAAATTTATATTTATTATTTCACTAAAAAACAAAATCCCCCAAATTGACCCGAAAAAAACTTGCAAATAGTTAATTGTTGAAGCTTCAGAAGCAGGTAAATTTTTTAATCCTACAGTTAAGAAAGTCTGACCTAATTGAGTAAATAAGCCAATGCCAATTATCCAAACTAATTCATTCCAAGTTGGAGTAACCCAGTTCATTAATACAATTGGCAATAAAGCTATAGAAGAAACAAGTGGAAAATATTCAATAATTACATAAACATCTTCAGTAAATGAAAGTTTTTTAACAGTAACGTAAGCTAATGCAGTGCAGATTGCCCCGAGAAATGCGATCGAAATCGAAACATTTTCAATTTCAACGTTTATGTTAGATAATTGACTTGGATTTAATATTACTAATATTCCAATCCAGCCAATAATTAAAGCAAAAATTATATTACGAGTTATTTTTTCGTCTATAAATATACCAGCGAATATAGATATAAAGATAGGGTATGTGTACTGAATGACAGTAGATACACTAAGGGGCATATTTCTTATCGCATAAAAAATGCAAACTAAAGCTAAAGTTCCTAAAACACCTCTTAAGATAAGTAATGGTCTATTGTTGCCCCAAGGATTTATATTTTTTAGATTAATTATGAATAATGTAATAATTAAACTTAACAATGATCTGAATAAAACTAATTCATAAATAGGTATCCTTTTATCAATATTTTTTACGCATAAAGTCATCAAACTAAAGAAGAATGAAGCAAATACCAAATTAAACTTATTCAACGAATTAAATTTTTTTTCTAATTCTGCGATGTTTATCATTTTAAAAAATAATTTTTTTGTGAAATTAAGTAGATTCTTATTTGATTTTGACCTATAACAAATAAATCATTATTTGTTTTTGAAAAAAAATCTCAATGGTTCATTCTATACACCCAAGAACTATTCAAGAGATTAAGGAAAAAGCAGATATCGTTGACGTTATATCTGAACATATTGTTCTTAAGAAGAAAGGCAAGGAATTTGTTGGGATTTGTCCTTTTCATGATGATACTAAGCCATCTATGACAGTATCACCAACTAAACAATTCTATTACTGTTTTTCTTGTGGTGCAGGTGGAAACTCTATTAAATTTTTAATGGAATTTACTCGTGCAAATTTTTCAGATGTTGTACTTTCACTCGCTAAAAAAAATAATATTAATGTTGAGAATCTTGAGGGGCCCCAAGTAGAAGCTTATAAAAAACAACTATCTAGAAAGGAAGAGCTTTATAAAATATTAAGAGTCACTAAAAATTGGTTTAAGTCTCAATTAAATAATTCTCTTGGTTTTGAAGCAATGAAATATTTAACATCTAAGAGAAACTTGAGTAACAAGATTATTGATAACTTTGAATTAGGTTTTGCTCCAAATTCATGGAACGATTTATTTAATTATCTTTCCAAGGTAGAAAAATTCCCCATTAATTTAATATTAGCTTCAGGCCTTGCAATTTCTAAAGATAATTCTGACAAGATTTATGATCGTTTTAGAAATAGATTAATTGTTCCAATACATGATATGCAGGGAAGAGTAGTTGCCTTTGGAGGAAGATCTCTTGATGGTCAGGAACCTAAATATCTTAATTCTCCTGAATCAGAGATATTTGAAAAGGGAAAAATGTTGTTTGCCTTCGAAAAAGCTTCTAGTGATATTAGAAAAAGAGACAAAGCTATTATTGTTGAAGGCTACTTTGATGTTATTTCTCTTCATTCAAAGGGTATTACTAATTCTGTGGCTTCTCTCGGTACCGCATTAAATAAGTATCAAATTTCTCAACTATGTAGATGTACAGATAATAAAAATATAATTTTGAATTTTGACTCTGATAATGCAGGTATTTTAGCTACAAAAAGAGTAATTAAAGAAGTCGAGAGTCTATCTATTCATGATCAAATTAATCTTAAGATACTTCAACTAATTGATTTTAAAGATCCTGACGAATATTTAAATAGTCATACTCCTGAAGATTATTTTAATTTAATTGATAATTCATCCTTTTGGATTGATTGGGAAATTGATCAGATCTTTAAAGATAAAGATTTAACTAAGTCTGAAATTTTCCAGAGTGTTATTTCGTCATTGGTAAAATTGTTAAGTAAATTACCACAATCATCTATCAGAACTCATTATCTACAAAAAGTTTCCGAAAAATTAAGTAAGGGACAAGCTAGGTTAGCAATACAGTTTGAACAAGATTTAAGAAATCAAGTAAAGGGATTTCGTTGGCATGGTAGATCAAAAAAATTTGAACAACCAAATGAAATTTCCCGACGTGAGAAAAATGAATCGGAAATAATTTTTTATTACTTACATTGTCCAGATCTTAGGCTATTTATTCGTGATGAATTTCTCAAAAGAGAAATTAATGGTTTTAATACTAGTTATATGCAAAGTTTATGGGAAGCTATTTCAAAAATTGAACAAAATAATTTAGGTTTAAACTACTTAAATGATTTAAAACAATCAAATAGTCAAAATCTTCAAAAAGATTTTTCTTCTGTTAACTTAATTTCACTTCTGCCTGATTACTTAGCTCTCAATAATCCAGAATCATCAAATAAAATTAATATTTTTATTAATCCAAATGAGTTGTTTTTAACATTGCTGAGTAATCCTAAAGACAATTTATTAGGAACATTATCACTTCTTGAGAAATATAATTCTCTTAAAAGATGTAGACACTTAATCGAATCTTGGGGATCTCAAAGATTAAAAACTTTAGAAAATTGTATATCTATTTTAATTGATAATCCTTCTTCAGGTTCTTCAAATAATAATAAAGAGATAGATGATCTTTTTAAGGATTTAAACTCAGATGCCATCAAATTTCAGGAATTATATTACTTAGAAAGGCAACATATTAATTTTTTAGATAAACAACGTTGTGGTAATTTCATCGCTAGTTAATATAAAAATTTTTAATTTATAGGCAGTATTTTTTAATCAAGTTTTTAACTTTTTTGGGTTTATCTTCAAGAACATAAGCTTCCACTTCTTTCGCATAAGTCCCAGAAAAATTTGAACTAGAGAACTCTAATGCTTTTCTTTTACTTTGATGCAATTTGCTTTCTAATTTTTTTATATCCCCCATTGTTTTATTGTCATTACATTTTTGTATGGCATGAGTAGCTTCATGTCTTAATGCTTTTCTTATCGCCCTTTCTGTTTTGAAGTTATCTTTATTTGGTTGTTGATTCTTATTTCTATAATTTGTTTTCCTTTTTGCATTTTCAGTACATATTATTATTTTATTTTCTTTAAAATTATGTAGCCCTTTTATTTCTTTGTTTAATAGACATTCAATTTTATTTTCTTCAACTATGTAGTTTGCTTTAATTAATAAGTTAAGAATCTCTTTATCTAATTTGCTCAAAAATAATATAAATTCCATGCTATTTAGTTTACTTCACTATAGTTGGGATTTGTTCTATATCAGTTGTAGATGAGCGACTTAAGAAATTCTTATTCATCTTCCAACTTTGTGGATTTTTTGTAATGGCCCATGTAATTGCATTGTTATTAAATCTTTTATTTAATAAATCAATCGTTCTCATAAGATTTGCTGATTTTTTTAAGTCTTTCTCAGATTTGTAATTGATAAATGATTGCTGTAAATATTCGCTATTAGTTAAATCCTGCATTAAAACACCAGCTTTTGAAAATTTATATTCAGGATTATAAATTTCTTCAGATAATTCAACTACTATTTTTAAAATTTTATTTGTGTCATCTGTTGCATTCGTAAGTTTTCTATGAGCACTTCTTTGATAATTTTGACTTGAATATTTACTGGTTCTGGCAAATACTCTAATACCAGATGATTGCAAATTCTGACTTCTCATTTTTTCAGAGGCTTTTATTGCGTGAGTTGCCAGTGCTTGAGTTAAGTCTTCTAATTTTGTAATAGGCTTGCCGAAACTCCTGCTCACCTGAATTTCTTTTTTTGATTTCTTGTTTTTTTCTATGGGTAGGCATCTATGGCCTTTCAGTTCTAATTGCAGTCTTTTCCCTACGATGCCTAATTTCTTAATGATTTTATTTTCTTCCATATCTCTTAGTTCTCTCGCATTTTTAATACCTTTACTTTGCAACCAATTAGAGGTTTGTTTCCCGACTCCCCATATCTTATCTATACTAATCCTTTTCAAATAATTATTCTCATTTTCGGTTCTAGCTAAATCAAATATTCCAGCTGAATAATCAATATTTTTAGCTAGTTTATTAGCAATTTTTGCTCTTACTTTATTTTCTCCTATTCCTACTGTTATGGTAATTCCTAGATTCTGATATATTAATGATCTTATGCTTCTTGCCCAAGGATATAGATTTTCATCATTAGGTCTAGAAATCGAGACGAATGCTTCGTCAATAGAATAAATTTCTATCTGTTCACAGTAATTTTTCAGTAAATTCATTAGTCTTCTGCTCATATCCCCATAAAGCGAGTAGTTTGAGCTTAAGACTGCCACATCTAATTTATTTAGCCTTTCTTTGACCTTAAAATATGGAGTTCCCATTTTAATTTTTAAAGCTCGCGCTTCAGGGCTTCTTGCAATGATACATCCGTCATTATTAGATAAAATTACTACTGGTTTATTTCTCAAATGAGGATTAATATTTTGTTCACATGACGCGTAAAAATTATTAGCATCTATAAGAGCTATTGCATCAATATTTGAAATTCTCATAAATAGCTATGTATTGAATAAATAACAACTCCCCATATCTGTACATCAATATGGTTTTTAAATCTAAAATCAGGATAATTATGATTTTCTGCTTTTAAATATAATTCATTATTTTTTATAGATAATCTTTTTATTGTAAATTCTCCGTCTATCATTGCAATGATGATATTCCCTGGCCTGGCTGTTAAGCTCTTGTCTACTATTATTAAATCTTTATCTTTAATTCCTGCATTTATCATTGAGTCACCTTTAACTCTAAGAAAAAAAGTGCTAAACGGATTAGATATTAAATGTTCGTTTAAATCAATATTTTCTTCTGTATAGTCATCTGCAGGAGAAGGAAAACCTGCTGATACCGAATCAGTTAATAAGGGGATTTTAAATTTTTTAGTAGCTGAATCAAAAGAATCCAAGGTTAAATTAATAGTATATATGTACTATATAGCAAAAATCAAAAAATAGTTAGTTATTAAACTTTTATAGATTAATTTTAGATTGAATCTAATCTTTTTAAGAACGATGATAAGGAGAGTTGTTAGATATAGAAATAGCTCTATAGATTTGCTCAATTAGGATTAATCTAGCTAATTCATGAGGGAAAGTTAAAGGAGATAGGCTTAGTACAAGATCTGATTTTTCTTTTATATCTGAACTAACTCCATCAGTATCACCGATTAAGAAATTAATTTTTTTATTTTTAAAATTCAAGAGTAAGGAACATAGTTCAACTGAATTAAACTGTTTCCCTTCTTCACTTAGGCAGATAATAATATTATTATTGGATCTAAGATTATTTAAATTAAAAGTCTTTAACTCATTAATGACAAGTTCAGGCATTCTTTTTTTGTATTGATTAATTCCATCTCTAATCCAAAGTTTCTTTATTTTGCCGATAGCATAAATTGCTAATCTATTACTCTGAAGCATAAGTAAATATTAAAACTAATTATTCATCAAGAAGATAATTAAATTCATCATATAGTTCCTCTTCGGTTGTTAATTTCATGGATAAATTAGGTTTTTTAGAATTCATATTAATTTGATTAATCTCACTTTCTCTTAGTGAATTATTAATGTTAGAAGTCTCTTCTAAAGATTCTGAATTATCAATTAAAGAATAAAAAATTTTATTGGGATCTTCTGAATTAAGTGGATTGGTGATTAAATTATTATTATTAGTTGTATTTGTGTAATTATTAATATTTTTAATTTCGTTATTTAAATTTTTCTTTTTTTTAAATTTATTGAGTTTATCTAAATTTTTTTTTGATAAGCTCATGATATAAAGTATTAAATAAATTCATATTTAATTTAAACATATTATTTATCTTTTAGATGAATTCTAAAAACTATCATCAAAAAAAAAGATTTGGACAACACTGGTTGGTAAATAAAAAAATATTAGAAAAAATTAAAGAAATAGCTGTTCTTAATGAAAATGACTTTATTTTAGAAATTGGTCCTGGTAAAGGAGCTTTAACATCTAAGTTGTTAGATTCAGAAATTAAAAAATTACATGCAATTGAATTAGATAAAGATTTAATAAATTTATTAAATGATAAATTCAATAATAATGATAAGTTTTCACTTCAGCAGGGAGATATTCTTTCTGTAAATTTAGATTCAATTAATAACAAGATTACAAAAGTGATTGCAAATATTCCTTACAATATAACTGGCCCAATATTAGATATTTTCGTAGGTCGATTGGGCATTATAAGAAACTATAATTACGAAAAAATAATATTTTTGATGCAGAAAGACGTCGTAGATAGGATTTTGTCAAAAGAAGGTAGTCCCAATGCTGGCGCGCTTAGTATAAGAATGCAACTTTTATCAAAAATAAAAAGAATATGTGATGTGCCGCCTTCATCATTTAGTCCGCCTCCAAAAGTTTTTTCTTCGTTAGTAGTTTTCGAACCAATTAAAAATGATTTAAGATTAGATATTAGTCTTGAAAAATATATAGATAAACTTCTTCGAATTTCATTTAATTCAAGAAGAAAAATGCTTAGAAATACCCTTAATTCAATACTTTCAAATGAAGAGATAATTGAATTATCTGAATCTTCAAAAGTTTGTTTTAATTTAAGACCACAAGATATTTCAATTGACCAATGGATTAAGCTTGCAGAAAATTGTATTAAAATTAAAAAATAAAAATTTAAGTATATGCAAGATTTAGCTAAAACGAAAATTAATATAAAATCTCCTGCCAAAATAAATTTGCACCTTGAAGTTATTGGTAAAAGAGAGGATGGATTTCATGAGTTAGCAATGATTATGCAAAATATCGATCTTTCTGATTATTTAGAATTTGAAATTAATAATGAAGGTTTAATTAAACTTGAGTCTGATTGTAATGATTTAAGCTTATCTGATGATAATTTAATTGTTAAATCGGCAAATCTATTAAGGAAAAAATCAAATACAGATTACGGTGCGAATATATTTTTAAGAAAAAATATTCCAATTGGCGCAGGATTAGCTGGTGGATCCAGTAATGCAGCAGCAACATTAATTGGTCTTAATAAGTTATGGAATTTGAACTTAGATCAAGAAATATTATGTTCATTAGCATCAACTTTAGGATCTGATATTCCCTTTTTTATAAATGGTGGTGTTCAATTATGTTTTGGAAGAGGAGAAATTTTGGAGAAATTAGATTCAAACTTTGAATATGGCGTAATTCTTTTAAAAAATAGAAATGTATCAGTATCTACAGCTGAAACTTATAAAAAATATAGTAATAAATTTTGTGATCAATATCTTACTGATAGAGAAATGATTGAAAACATAAGAAAAAATTTAAGAGATAATGGTTTAAATAACTTAAATTTTAATAATCAACATTTATCTATTAAAAATGATTTGCAGTTAGTTGTTGAAAATGAAAATGATTCTGTAAAGCAGGCATTATATTTACTTTCTAAATTAGAAAATTGTCTCACATTTTCAATGAGTGGATCAGGACCTACATGCTTTGCACTCTTTAAAGATATAGAGATTGCTAAAAAAGAATTATCCGCAAATTATAAACTATTTAGAAATAAAGGTTACGATTCATGGGTTTGCACTTTCCTTGAAAAGGGAATAACATTCATTTAAATTTTTTATACAAAATTTTATTGTGGCTGATAATAGTAATGAGAATATTGAAAAAAACATTCCCGAAAAAGGACCGTTAAATTTTATTGTAGGATCATTAACAAGTTTTTTATTATTTATATTTTTTTATTTTTTAAGTAATAAAATTGCAATTTATTTTTCAGTACATAAACCATCTAATTCTTCTGAAATAGTCCAAAATATTTCTTCTAGTATTAATACCTTAATAATTGGATTATCTTTTTTGCTAACTTTCTCTTTTGCTTTTATAGGTATAGGTCTTTTTATTGTATTTATTCGCAGTTTTTTTCTGAAGAAAAATTGAATTGCCAATATTATTAAGAAAACACTTTCTTTTAATGTCTTTACATGACTTAGGCCTTTTAGTCCTTTTGTTGTCACCTGGAATGATTTTATCAATATTACTACTCATAACCTTTGCTGAAGGAGGTTGAATTATTCAAAGTGGTAGGATTATATATGTGATTAATTAGGTAATTAATTGTGGCTGGAACATTATTATTTAATGCTTTGAAAGAGGCAATTGATGAAGAAATGGCAAATGATGTAAATGTTTGTGTTATGGGGGAAGATGTTGGTCAATATGGAGGATCTTATAAGGTAACTAAGGATTTATATGAAAAATATGGAGAGTTAAGAGTCTTAGATACTCCAATTGCAGAGAATTCTTTTACGGGTATGGCTGTGGGTGCAGCAATGACTGGCTTAAGACCAATAGTAGAAGGAATGAATATGGGTTTTTTGCTTTTAGCTTTTAATCAGATATCAAATAATATGGGTATGCTTAGATATACAAGTGGCGGTAATTATAAAATACCAGCAGTAGTTCGAGGACCTGGAGGTGTTGGTCGTCAACTTGGTGCTGAGCACAGTCAAAGACTTGAAGCATATTTTCATGCAGTTCCAGGCATAAAGATTGTTGCATGTAGTACACCCACAAATGCTAAAGGTTTAATGAAAGCAGCTATAAGAGATGATAATCCGGTTCTATTTTTCGAACATGTTCTTCTATATAATTTGTCTGAAGAATTACCTGAGGGTGATTATACTTGCGCTTTAGATCAGGCTGACGTTGTAAAAGAAGGGAAAGATATTACATTATTGACTTATTCAAGAATGAGACATCACTGCCTTAAAGCGGTTGAAGAATTAGAAAAAAAAGGAATAGATGTTGAGTTAATAGATTTAATAAGTTTAAAACCATTTGATATGGAAACTATCTCAAATTCAATAAGAAAAACAAATAAAGTAGTTATTGTTGAAGAATGTATGAAGACTGGAGGTATTGGTGCAGAATTAATTGCCTTGATAACAGAAGAGTGTTTTGATGATCTTGATGCCCGACCAATTAGATTATCTAGTCAGGATATTCCAACTCCTTATAATGGAAATCTTGAGAATTTAACAATAATCCAACCACATCAAATAGTTGAAAAAGTTGAAGATTTAATTAGTGGGAGTATATAGACAATGAAAAGAAGGCAAGGTTGGCTTTTTTTTATTATATTTCTACTTACTTTATCTGTTTATCTATTAATAAATTATCCCTTACAGTTGGGATTGGATTTACAAGGGGGTTCTCAACTTACACTACAAATTATTAAAGAGGAAGGTAAGGTAACAAGGGATGAACTTGAAGCAGTTAATTCGGTTATAGATAGGCGCGTTAACAATTTAGGAGTTTCTGAGTCTAATTTGCAAACACTCGGAGGAGATCAATTAATTTTAGAATTACCAGGTGAACAAAATCCATTAGTTGCTTCAAGAGTATTAGGTAAGACTGCTTTATTAGAATTTAGAACCCAAAAAGAAGGAACATATACAGATTTAAAAACCCTTCAACTACAGAGATTGAGTATTAAAGAATTAATTGAACAATATTCCTTTGCAGAAAAAAGTCAAAATGATAATAACTTAAAAGTTATTCAAGATGATCTTAAAGATATAGAGCAAGAATTGAATCACTCATCTACTAGTAATGATTTATATGGGAAGTTAATTGAAATCAAAAAATATGTTGAAAAAGAAATTACAAATTTATTTATTAAAACAGATTTATCTGGTAAGGATCTTATTAACGCAGGAAGGAGACAAGAACAAACAAATAGTAATTGGGAAGTTTTATTAACTTTTAGTAATTCAGGAGGTGAAAAATTTGCAGAAATTACAAAGTCAATTGCTGGCACTAATCAACTATTGGCTATCATTCTAGATGGTGAATCAATAAGTGAAGCCAGTGTTGGTAATCAGTTCGCTAGTACTGGGATTACGGGTGGATCAGCAACAATAAGCGGAAATTTTAGTGCTGAAAATGCTAGAGAATTAGAAGTTCAACTTAAAGGAGGCTCATTGCCATTGCCAATTGAAATAGTAGAAAGTAACACAATAGGGGCTCTGTTGGGATCCAAAAATATTTTAAAAAGTCTTTATGCAGCTATTAGTGGGTTAATTTTTGTTGGTATTTTTATGATTTTCAATTATAGAATTTTAGGTTTTGTTTCAGTTCTTTCTTTAGTACTTTATGGTTTCTTTAACTTAGCCCTATATTCTTTAATTCCTGTAACATTAACTTTACCTGGAATCTCTGGGCTTATACTTAGCATTGGTATGGCTGTTGATGCAAATATTCTAATATTTGAGAGAATTAGAGAAGAATTAAATGTTGGTAATACTCTCACAAGATCAATTGATAGTGGTTTTCAGAGAGCTAATTCATCCATAGTTGATGGACATATTACAACTCTTCTAAGTTGTTTTGTTTTGTTTTTATTAGGAACAAATTTTGTTAAAGGATTCGCTGCAACGTTAGGTATTGGAGTCTTAATAAGCTTGTTTACCTCATTAAATTGTTCTAAAACTATTTTGCGATTTTTTACAACATATCAATCTTTAAGACAAAAAAATCTCTATCTACCCAGGAATAATTTTTCAAATTAAATTTTTATTTCTAATTTTCCCATGAAATACAATCTCGAATTAATAAAAAATAAAAGGAGGATAATTGGTTTTTCAACTGTTCTTATTTTGTTGAGTCTTTTAGGAATTTTATATTCTACTTTTAATACTTCTTATAAGAAACCCATAAATTTAGGGATGGATTTTGTTGGGGGAAATGAAACAAGAATAGAGAGAGTTTGTGAGGTGGAATGTTCTAATTTTTCCCCTGATACAGTTTTAGAAAATTTAAGAGAGATCTCTAATAATAAAAAAGTTTTAAATAATATCAAATTACAATTCCAAAATAATAATAAATTAATTTCAATAAGAACACCTTATTTAAGTATCGAAGAATCAAATAATCTTATTTCTAATCTTGATAGTATTGTTGGACCTCTGAATTATAAGAGTAAGAATTCAAGATTAATAGGTCCAAAGCTTGGGAAAAGATTACTTATTAATTGTGTTACTTCATTGTTAGTATCTTTATTTGCAATATCTTTATATATAACTATTAGATTTGATAAAAAATATGCGCTATTTGCATTACTAGCTTTATTCCATGATTTATTAATTGTTTTCGGTTTATTCTCCTGGCTGGGAATTATATTTTCTGTCGAGGTAAATAGTTTATTTGCTGTGTCCTTGCTAACTATTGCTGGTTATTCTGTAAATGATACTGTTGTTATTTTTGATAGAATTCGTGAGAATTTAAAATCAAGTAAAGAAGGCTATAACGAAACTATTCAATTATCAGTAAAGGAATCTTTTAGGAGGACAACGTTTACCAGTATTACAACCCTTATACCTTTATTAAGCATAATTTTGTTTGGATCTTACTCGCTATTTTGGTTTTCCTTGGCTTTATCATTAGGAATTATAGTTGGAAGTTATTCAAGTATTTTATTGGCTCCATCCTTGTTGCTTAAAGACTGAACTTAAGCTTCTAATTTTATGAAATTGAATTACTATTTGATAATTTTATTTTCTTTAGTTTTAATAGATCTTTCTACTGAACTAAGAATATTAATTGATCATTTTACTTTTAGTTCATTATATTTTGCTATTGGTAAACATCCCTTAGCTTTTTTTATACTTTTTTCCTACCCATATTTATATAAAAAATTAATTAAGTAGTTTTTAAATATCTTTAAATGATTCTTTGATTAAAACCTGTATTACTACAGCTAGTGGGAGAGAAAGTATTAAGCCTAATGGACCAAAAATAAAGGTAAATCCAAATTGTGATATTAATGTTAAACCAGGAAGTAAGTTTGCTTTTTTCTTCATTATAGATGGCATTATTATATAGCTTTCGATATTTTGTATGATTATATATGCTCCTAAAACAGCCAGTGGTTTCCAAAAATTATCTAGTAGTGCAATTGAGATTGGAAATATACCACTAATAACTGGACCTATATTTGGAACAATATTAAGAACCATTGCTATTAGCGCATTTGAGACAACATATTTGACATCTAATATAGACAAAACTATTAATGATAATAGACCTACTGATAATGAGCTTATGACCATAGAAAAGGTCCAATTTGCTAATGCAGTATTGCATTTATCCAGAATATTTCTAAATTTATTTCGATAATTTTTTGGAATTAATAGAAGTATATTTTCTTTATATTGTTTTGGTTCAATAGAAATCATTAAACTTACTGCTAATACGAATATTAATTTCAAAAGACCTGAACCAAGATTCCCCGCTATATTTATTAAATTCTTAAAACTTTCTTGTATTGCTTTTGCAATAGTTGAGGCATCTGGAATGGTTACTACATTATTTATAAGACTGAAAATGTCTATAACATTTTCTGATTGTTCACCATAAAAAAGATTATTAAATTTGTTCAAATTTGTATTAATCAAAATATTTATTTTTGATAAACCATTTGGAATATCAACTAGTATTTCATTAAATTCATTTATAAACGGAGGTAATACAAGAATAAAAATAGTAAATACTATTACTGATATAACAGTTAAGACAAGGAATAATGAAAGAGATCGGGGGATTTTCAACCCCTTTTGTATTTGATTACATAAATTACATACAATATTTGAAATTACCAAGGAGCAAATTATTAAGAGAAGAAAATCTCTTAGAGTCCATACTATTAACGAAGTGATTAAAATTACTACTAACTTGAAATATGATGAACTATTCAATTTTCAAAATATTCTACTTCTTCTCAGAATATCCTAATCCATTTGATTTGGCATAACTATTTGCAAATCTCATAAACCTATCAAAGTCAGATGTGTTCTTCCAAATGTATACTGCTTCTAAAAATATTGGGTCTCCATCAACAAACTTTACTTTAACTTCCCTAGTTATTATTTCCCCTTCAGAATCAATCATACGCATACCTGTAATTTCACCGTCTGTAATTGAAGATAATGCCTGAGGTTTTTCGAACAGAAATAACGCTTGGCCCGTGGTACCATCCTTACTCCTAGTAAGTCTTATCTCTGGCACTACTGGTTCATCAGTTCCCTCATAAAATTGTATTTTTGCAGTTTTATTTGCTGTCATAATATTTGAATAATAATTTTTTATCTTAGGAAATATTTTTTACATTCGTTTGTAATTAATTTATAAAACATTATTTATTAACTCTAAAATACTTTCATCATATTTTTTATCGGTTAAATCTAAAATCCTTATATTTGTTTTGCCAACCTTTTCAAATTCATAACATTTATCGTAATAGTCTAGAACTGATCTACAAACTAAGTCCCATTTTTCATTGTTAATTGATTCCAGAGCTATTTTTGTTCTTTGCGGTCCTAATCTTTTTTTTATCCTTAATACAGATTCTTGGAGTTCCTCTTTCTTAAAAACACTATAAGTATCTATCAACTCATCTAACCTGTTAGATTCGCTTCTTAAAATTTCAATTCTCCTAGCATGTTTCATCTGATTGAAGAATTCATGAGGAATTTTACATTTTCCTATATTTGCACTTTCAGCTTCTACAAAAATATTATTAGAAAATTTAAAAGAATTTAATTTTTCTGCAATTTTATTTTCAAATTGTTCATTTGAAGGTTGTTCTTTCATTCCTAAACCTCCAAATGTACTTCCTCTATGACAAGCAAATCCTTCAAGATCAATAGTTTGATATTTATATTTCTCTAGTAATGATAATAATCTTGTCTTCCCTGTTCCTGTTTTTCCACCAATAACTATTATATTCAAATTTTTTGAGAAACTATCTAATACCCATCTTCTATATATTTTGTATCCTCCCTTAAGTGTTATTGGATTTAATTTATATTTTTCTAGTAGCCAAGCAATGCTTTGTGAACGCATTCCTCCTCTAGAGCAATATATTCTGATGAAAAATTCATTATTTTTATTAGGAACAGTTTTATAAGACTCAATATTCATAAATAAATTATCAAGTAGTAATTCCATTTTTTTTTCAAAAAATTTTAATCCCTCTATTACAGCTTTTTTTCTTCCTTCTTTTTTATAAATCGTGCCAATTATAGATCTCTCTTCATTATCAAATAGTGGAATGTTAATAGAATTAGGCAGGTGTCCTTTATAATATTCACTCGGGCTTCTAACATCTATAAGTGGTCCTTTAAAACTTCTAAATTTCTCTAGTTCTTTTCTTTTGAAATACATGGATAGTTTTTATTTTTTTGATTGATTTTTTAAAATGAATAACAAAGAACAAGATAACTATAATAATGCTACATTAGATCTGATAAAAAAATTTGTAGAATCCAATCAAAGAAAAAGAATAAACTCTTTAAATCAAATAGAATCTGAAGTCGAAAATATTTTTAATCTTGGTCCTTCACTCTTTGATATCTTTGATAGTGAAGGAGAAGACTGGGCCGCTGGTTGGATATTGCAAGTTTTAAAAAAATTTAAGCCTGAATTCTTTGAAAACTCTAAATTTAATAATTGGTTTAATACATATTCAGATATTGATATTAATTATGCAGATTTGCAATTGATGTTGGTTGAGCAAAAATTTGAAGAGGCAGATAGATTAACAAGTTCCTATTTACGAAAATTAGCTGGAAAATTAGCTGAAAAACGTGGATATGTTTTCTATAGTGAAGTTAAAAATATGTCAGGTAAAGATCTAGAAACAATAGATAGATTATGGATTATTTATTCTACTGGTAGATTTGGATTCTCAATACAGGCAAAAATATTAAAATCAGTAGGGAAAAAATATGAATTAATGTGGCCGAAAATAGGTTGGAAAAAAGAGGGCTTATGGACTAGATATCCTGGATCTTTTTGCTGGTCATTAGATGCTCCTGATGGACATATGCCTCTTATAAATCAATTAAGAGGAGTAAGACTTATGGACTCCATCCTACGGCATCCTGCTATTGCAGAGAGACATAATAATATTCTTTAAATTGAGGTATTTAATAAGTTAAAATTAAGACAGTATCAAAATATTATTATGTCCTTATTTCGGGGCAAAAATATTTTAAAAAAATTTTTTAAAAGACCAAAGATTAACTGGTCAAACTACGAATTCGAATCATCATTACAGTTAAATGAATTTGTCGATCAATTATTAGAACCTATTAAAAATTCTCAGTCAAGCTATCTTATAAAACTTGGTTTACATGAAGCTCTAGTTAACGCAGTAAAGCATGGAAATAAATTAGATCCTAAAAAAAATATTAGAGTAAGAAGAATAATTACTCCTAATTGGTGTGTTTGGCAAATTCAAGATCAAGGTAATGGTTTAGAAATAAAAAAAAGAAACTACAAATTACCAAAAAAAATAAGTAGTGTAAATGGTCGTGGCCTATATATTATTAATGAATGTTTTGATGATATTAGATGGAGTAGTAAAGGTAATAGGCTTCAATTGGCTTTAAAAAGGTGATTTTTACTAGGGCAAGGTTGATCTACGTTGATTTCTTTTAACCATTTAATACTTTCTTCTATATATTCGATAGTTTCCTTATCATTAGTAGAAATAATTAAATGACATAATCCAGCCGAAATTAGTTCTGCGGATCGTTTATATTTATTTCCTTTATCTTTATGCCATTTAGAATGATCAATCTTTAATTTGTCATTAAGCCTTTGAACAAGCTGAATAGTATCTTTATCCCAATAGGTCATAGAATTTTTTATTTACTTTACAGCAGACCATACTTTGGTCATGAAAAAGGAATTTGATTTTACATCTTTAAACCCTACTTCCTCCATTTTAGAATTTATATCCTCTTTTATGTAATCACAGTAAAAAGGCTCATGAAAAGATTTATAGAAGTTTTCCATTACGGATGTAAAGTCAGGTGAATCACTTATTTGAATTGAATCAGCTAGTACTAATTTCCCACCAGGTTCAAGAACTCTAAAAAATTCATTTAATACTTTAGCTCTAACTGTTCTAGGTAATTCATGAAATAAGTAAACACAAGAAATGCATTGAAAACTATCATTTTCAAAAGGTAATTCTTCAGCATTACCTTTTATTAACTGAATTAAATCCCCATCTAAATCTGAAATATATCTACTTGCCTCTTTTAGGTATGAATCAGATAAGTCTATTCCTGTAATTTTTTCTTTAGGAAATGCGGCTCTTAATTGTTTTAATGTTCTTCCTGATCCTGTAGCCACATCAAGTATTTTTATAGAACTTTTTTTTCTATCACTAAAAATTTCCAGACCTTCTTTTATTGGCTTAATAATTCTTCTTCTCATTGAGTCAGCGCTTCCATTGAAAAGAATCTCTACTTGTAGGTCATAAATGCTGGCTGAAAAATCTGATAAATAACCATCAGTTTGATGATGAAAATTTCTCAAGTAATATTGAGGATAATTATCTTTATCAATTGATTTTGGAAGATCATCAAAGTTTTGTTTTCTGCGTCTATCCCATGTGTTAGGCATGTCGAGCCAAATTTTAGGATATTGAGTTAAATATCTAAGCCATGGCTCGTCAAACAATAATTTTTTTGGATATATATTTTTTTCTGCATCATTCCAATCTTCTTCTCTTAAGATATCCATTGAATTTTGGATTTGAATTAGAAGATTCTTATCGATATCAAAATTTTCAAGCTTCGAATCTGGAAGAATAAAATTCATTAATCTTGAACTGATCTGCTTGTGAGCAAAACCTGCAATGCTTTTACTTTGTTGTAGCGTTTTATATGCAATTTTTGAAATAGATTCCCTAGCCATTTTTCAATTTATATATCTATATTCCAACAAAAAAAAAATCAATTTGAGAATATTTTGTGATATTTCTCAAATTGATTATTTTAAACTAATTTGTTTTTTTAATTATGCATCGTAATACATGAAGAATTCATGTGGATGAGGTCTTTGTCTTAATTGTTGTACCTCTTCGTATTTTAGATCGATAAAGTTATCAATAAAATCTTCAGTAAACACTCCGCCAGCTAATAGATAATCCTTATCCGCTTTTAGTGCATTAAGTGAGTCATTTAGAGATGAAGGCACTGTATCAATTTTTGCAAGTTCATCAGCTGGAAGTTCAAATAAATCTACATCTACTCCATCACCAGGATCAATTTGATTTTTAATTCCATCAATACCAGCAAGCATCATTACAGAAAATGCTAAGTAAGGATTTGCAAGTGCGTCACCTGATCTGAATTCTAATCTTTTTGCTTTAGGGCTTGGACCTGTTAAAGGTATTCTTACTGCAGCTGATCTATTACCCTCAGAATAAACTAGATTTACAGGTGCTTCGAATCCTGGAACCAATCGTTTATAACTATTTGTAGTTGGGTTAGTAAATGCTAAGAATGATGGTGCATGTTTAAGTATGCCTCCGATGTACCATCTTGCTGTTTGAGATAAATTTGCATATGCCCCTTCACCAAAAAATAGTGGCTGACCACTCTTCCATAAACTTTGGTGAACATGCATTCCAGTCCCATTATCGTTAAATACAGGCTTGGGCATAAACGTTGCAGTTTTCCCATATTTTTTAGCAACATTCCTGACAACGTATTTATACGTCATTACGTTATCTGCAGAATTTATTAATGAATCGAATTTCATTCCAAGTTCATGTTGACCTGCACCAGCAACTTCATGGTGATGCTTTTCTGTGGGTATGCCTAATTCACCCATTAAAAGTAGCATTTCAGATCTGATGTCTTGCGCAGTATCATTTGGAGAAACTGGGAAATAACCTTCTTTGTATTGGATCTTGTATCCTAAATTTCCTCCTTCTTCAATTCTCCCTGTGTTCCATGGAGCTTCAATTGTATCAACACTGTAAAAGCAAGAACCTTCTTTAGAGTCGTATCTAACGTCATCAAATAAGAAGAATTCTGGTTCTGGTCCAAAAAATGCTGTATCAGCAATCCCAGTAGATTCTAAGTATTTTAAAGCCTTTTGAGCTAAAGATCTTGGGCATCTATCATAAGGGTCACCACTTCTAGGCTCTTGGATAGAGCAAATCATACTTAGAGTTTTATGTTTATAAAAAGGATCTATCCATGCTGTACTTGCATCAGGAACCATTGACATATCAGAGGCATTAATTGCTTTCCAACCTCTTATTGATGAACCATCAAATGCTAGACCTTCTGTAAATGAATCCTCTTCTATCATGTCTGATGTAAGAGTTAAATGTTGCCATTTACCATGGATGTCAGTAAATTTTAAATCGATCAGCTCAATTCCTTCATCTTTAATTTGACTTAAAACATCTTGTGGAGACTTAGACATAACTTTTGAGATACCTTCTATGAAATTAATTACTTGATGATTCTTATTATGTATCAAACGTAACTTTTTTCAACACTTGACGTCTTCTTTCAGTGTTTCAAGTCATAACTTTAATAATTATTTACTTAATTATTTAAATTGAATTAATTTCTATAAAAAAATATCGCTTAAGAGACGATATTAGTCTAATTTAAAAGTAATTGAATGTAATGCTTTGACAGAAGCAAAACTTATTCCCAGTTTAAATAAAGAGAATTTGTCTCATTTCTCAAAGACTTATGTTCCCTCTAGACTTTTATTAGGACCTGGTCCTTCAAATGCACATCCGGAAGTCTTAAGTGCTCTTTCTTTGAATCCTATCGGTCATTTAGATGAAGCATATATCTCATTGATGTCTGACGTACAGCAACTTTTAAGGTATACCTGGCAGTGCAATAATCGTCTTACACTCCCAATGAGTGGCACTGGTAGTGCAGCTATGGAAGCCTCAATAGCTAATTTTATTGAAGAGGGCGAAAAAATTCTTATTGCTAAAAAAGGATATTTTGGAGATAGATTAGTTGATATTGCAACTAGATATAAAGCTCAAGTTTCCGTTATTGAAAAACCATGGGGAGAGGCTTTTACTTATGACGAAATTAAGTATGAAATAGAGACAAAAAAACCAGCTATTTTTGCTATTGTCCATGCTGAAACATCAAGTGGCGTTTTACAACCTCTTGATGGTATTGGGGATATATGTAGAAAAAATAACTGCTTGTTTTTAGTTGATGCAGTTACTTCACTTGGCGCTTTAGAATTATGGATAGACGAATGGAAAATTGATCTAGCATACAGTTGTAGTCAAAAGGGATTAAGTTGTCCCCCAGGATTAAGTCCTTTTACAATGAATAAAAGAGCTGAAGAAAAACTAAGTTCAAGAAAAACAAAAGTACCTAACTGGTATTTAGATTTATCTCTATTAAATAAATATTGGGGTTCTGATCGTGTTTACCATCATACTGCTCCAGTAAACATGAATTTTGCTATTCGTGAAGGTTTACGATTAATTGCGAATGAGGGTTTAGAAAATGTTTGGAATAGACATAACACTAATGCAAGGAAACTGTGGAATGGTTTAGAAAGTCTTGGAATGGAATTACATGTATCAGAGAATTATAGATTGCCAACTTTAACCACAGTTAAAATACCTCCAGCAGTTGATGGGGAAGGTTTTAGAAATCATCTCTTAACAAATTTTGGAATTGAGATAGGAAATGGACTTGGAGAATTATCCGGTAAGGTCTGGCGTGTAGGGTTAATGGGTTTTAATTCATGTGATGAGAATGTTGACAGATTATTAAACCTATTTGATACTGAGCTAAAGAAATTTTCTATTTTTGAGTCCTCAACTTTTTGAACCAAACCTGTAAATTTTGACTGCATTCATCTTCTAGGATACCTCCAATTATTTCCATTTTGTGATGAGCACTTTCATGTTTTGATAGGTCAATTGAGCCACCCAAGCCACCTCTTTTCTTATCGTAAGCCCCGAAAATAACTTTACCCATCCGCGCTTGAATAAGAGCAGAGGAACACATAGTACAAGGTTCTAAATTTGTGATAATAGTACATTCATTAAATCTCCAATCATTTTTTATTAGAGATGCCTGCCTAAGTGCCATTATCTCAGCATGACCTAATGGGTCTTTATTTATATTCCTCCTGTTAACCCCTCGCCCGATACATCTTCCTCTCTCATCTAAAATTATTGAACAGATTGGTAGATCAACTTTTCCAATTTCTTTTGATCTTCTTAATATCGAATTCATCCACGAAGTGTATTTTGAATTATTTGTTTTTTTTGTTTTATCTTCATTACTATTTCCATTTTCAAAAATATATCTCATTTACCAATATTGAGAATAGAATTATTAATAGATATCTTATCTGATGGCTGAAGATTTAATTAATAATAAAGATATATATTTCCCCTCATATTTAGGGACTAATGACAAATTGATTACTCTTCTGAATAGGACAAGTCAAACTCTTTGTGACTGGTTCTCTAAAGCTGATAAAAATGGTCCTCTACCTTTTGATGAGAGTTTCAAGTGTATTATGCCTTCGGAAGATGGTAACTCCGAAGAAGATTTGTTTTCTGAGATTGAATCTCTTTTGAATAATTCATTTAATCCCGTTCATCCTGGCTCTTTAGCACACCTTGATCCTCCACCTTTAATTTTCTCTATTTTGGGAGATTTAATTGCTGCTGGTTTAAATAATAATCTCCTCGCTTACGAGTTATCACCAAGTGTAACTTTGCTTGAAGAATCATTATGCAAATGGTTTGCAATGAAAATAGGGTTTAATGATTTCTCTGGAGGTATAGCTGCTAGCGGAGGTACATTAAGTAATTTGAATGCACTTATTGCAGCAAGACATAATGCTGGATTAGGTACGAATCCTAATTCTGTTTTACTTGTTAGTGAAGATGCTCATTCTTCCTTCGTTAAATGTATAAGAGTTATGGGTCTTGATACTACGAATCTTGTCAGAATTAAAACTGATAATCTAGGTCGAATGGATATAAACGATCTCAGAAACTCTTTAGATAAATGTTCAATAGAAAATAAAAAAATATTTGCTATTGTTGCTACCCTTGGGACAACTGTAAGAGGAGCTATTGATCCTATTAACGAAATAGGTGAAATCTGTAAACAAAGAAACATATGGTTACATATTGATGGTTCAATTGGAGGGATTTTTGCTACAACTTCTATTCCAATAGAAGGTCTAAATAATATTAATCAAGCTAATTCCATAACGATAAATCCACAAAAAATTATTGGCATTACAAAGACATCATCTTTGTTATTAGTTTCAAATATGAGTACTTTGGAAAATACTTTTAATACTGGCCTACCATATATATCATCTAAAGAAAATATTATAAATAGAGGTGAAATAGGAATACAGGGTTCTAGACCTGCAGAGATTATCAAATTATGGCTTGGGTTACGTTTTTTAGGTCTCAATGGAATAGAAAATATATTAAGGTCATCAATTAAAAGAAAAGATTTTTTTGTAAAAAATATTAGTAAAAATAAGTTTGATATATATTCAGGTCCTCTTCATATTGTTTCATTCTTACCAAAGAAACTTGAGCCAAAAGACTCTGATGCCTGGACTAAAACTAAAGTTAATGAACTAATTAACAATAATTTTATGCTTTCTAGACCAAAATTTAAAGGAAAATATTTTTTAAGGGTTGTCATGGGAAATTACAATACAAAAGAATCTCATATTGAAGAACTTTTGAGACTTTTAGATGCTTAACTAATGAATACTGGACGACCAAAAATTATTGCAATAGTAACAGGGTTTATCTCTATAACTATTTGTATTGCTTATTTACTCTTAATAACTATCTTTGATTTCAGAACTTATCTAAATGATCAATTATCCAATTTTAATTAGTAAATGGAGGCAAACTTTTATTTGATTTAAAGTATTTTTTCATTTCAATTTTTGAAATAGCTTCTTTTACGAAGTTATTTAAAATATCTTCTCTTTTACTTATTCTATAGATCCTATCTACTACTTCTTGAATTCCTCCATCTCCCCAATCTTGCCCATTTTTAAAATATTCAATCAAACTTAGGCCAACTATTCTTATTAACCAGCCTGCTGTAACTGATTGTATAGATTTAGATAATATTATTTTAGTCAAGCTTGTAGCTAAAGCAGGAGAAAGAATGGCTAGACCCCCTTTTAGTATTCCTTGTTTAGCCAGTACGCTTAGCAATGAAGTAGACAAATCCTTTGCATCTTTTTTTGTTAGTTTTATTTCATATATTTTTGATAATTCCATTATCATTTGAAGGTTTACGGAGGTAGTAGTAAGGAAATCAATAGCGGGTAGTGGATTAACTAGTATTACTCCTCCTGTAATCCACATATATTTATTAATCACTTTATTTGACATTAAATATCTTTGTTCTTGTACAAAATTTTTGCTTTTAATACCTAATTTATTTGAGCGAAAAAGAATATTATCCGCCAATAACTCTTCACCATTATTATCGAGAGTTTCAATTATTTCTCTAAATAAACTTCCTACCTCTGGAACTAAATTTAAAGCATCTGATTTTATATAGGGAGATTGTTGAGCGACTGCAATTGTTTGAATAACAGAAATTTTATTTTTTCTAGCGGATGTTATAGAAATTATATTTTCTTTGATGAGATTATTTTCACCTCTAGACCTCAAATCGCATTTATTTAGAACAATTATTATTTTTTTCCTCAATTTTAATAATTCTTTGATTAAATAGTTTTCGTATTTATTTATGTCCTGATCTAACACAAAAAGAATTAAGTCAGAATTTGATGCTTGTATAATTGTTGCTTTTTCTCTATCTTCTCCTAATTTAGATGGTTCAAATAAACCAGGTGTATCAACTATATCAATGTTTCTTTTTAAGATTGGGATACGAATTTTATAGCTAATAATTTGTTTTGTTGTACCTATTTTTGCTGATGTTTGTCCGACAATATTTTTCAATAAAGATCTTGCTATAGATGTTTTTCCTGAGGAACCTGCTCCAAAAAGAGTAACTTTATAATCTCCTGTTTTTAGTTGTGACTCTAGTTTATTTTTTTGGTAATTTAACAATTCAACTTTTACTTTATCGTTAATTTTTTTATTAATTTTCTCGACTCCTTCCAAACTTATCTTGGCGGCACCATATGTATTTTTGAATGAAAGTCTATTTTTT
>CACLYZ010000006.1:0-56075 GCA_902611225.1 uncultured Prochlorococcus sp. | reverse complement strand
TTATTTTTCATTTAACTCATTATTATGTTTCTAATTTCTTTAAATTCTTCTCTATCCGCAGTTTTGCATAATTCAAAAATTATTGATTCAGTTGTTGTTAAGATCGCCCCACTCTGAGTCATTCTTTGTAATGCTATTTCATGATCTACCCTATTTCGACTTCCCATGGAATCTGATATGAGAATAACTTCAAATCCTTTTTGTAAACAATCTAAGACTGTTTGTTGAATACAAATATGCGTTTCGATCCCACAAACTATCAAATTAGTAATTTTCTTATCTTTAAGTTCTTTCAAAAAATCTTCTAATTTAGCTAGGCTGAATTCCATTTTTTCAAATTTTCTAAATTCTGCTATTGGTGATAATTCAGGCATCGTTACTCCCAATTTGAGTGGGTTTTGTTCAGATATAAATATGTTTTCTTCTAAAATTTGGTAAGCATTTATTAGCTTTTTAATGTTTTTGATTATTGAATCCTTATTAAAAATTGGGCTTATTATTTTTTCCTGAATATCAATAATTATCAAGGCGTTTACTTTTGATGATAATTTATCAGAAGAGATTTCTTGATCATTCATCATTTACATATAAAGATATATTTAACATAATATTTTGAAGAACTTTAGTAAACATTTTAAATAAACAAGTTGTTTTACTCTCATCTAGAGTTATTATTGAGAATAGCCAGGTGTTAATTTTGTCATTATCTTCTCAATACAAAGTAATCACATCTCCTCTTGGTGATGGATTACATAAAGATGGGAAGAGATTAACTCCTCAGAGGTTAAAGATTCTTAATTTATTTGAAAATATTGGCTCTGGAAAGCATCTTAGTGCTGAAGAGGTTCATGAAAAGTTAGTTAAAACAAGCTCCAAAGTTTCATTAGCAACAATTTACAGAACTTTAAGACTTTTAGTGCAAATGGGTTTGCTTCATGAATTAGAACTCAGCGAGGGTGGACACAGATATGAATTGCTTAGTAACGACACACCGGATCATCATCATTTGATTTGCATTAGGTGTGGAAGAACAGAAGAATTCGAAA
Organism: uncultured Prochlorococcus sp.; assembly: GCA_902611225.1. Classification (GTDB taxonomy): domain Bacteria; phylum Cyanobacteriota; class Cyanobacteriia; order PCC-6307; family Cyanobiaceae; genus Prochlorococcus_A. The sequence goes on along the minus strand of CACLYZ010000006.1, from coordinate 55,029 downwards.
ATGATGAGGTTTTAGAGGCAGGCAAAGTTGCAGCAAAAGTTAATGGTTTTAAACTAATTGAATCCTCTTTAAATGTAAGAGCAATTTGTCCTAATTGCATTTAGTAGGTTTTAACTTAAAGACCCTCCACAACTTGACCCTGCACCTGCAGTGCAAGCAAAACAATGTTCTTTTACAGCTACCCCGTAGTCAAAAGTAAATGATTCATCCAACAGATCAAAAAGTGTCTTTGGTCCTTTATTCTCTCGGAAATTTATCTGTTGGTTAAAGTCACAATCATAAATTTCTCCTAGCCAATTTACGCTAATTGTCTTTTTACACATTAAATTTTCTAAATTTTTTTCATTAAAATTTTCTTTTAGTAATTTGTAATAAGTATTTAGTTTTCCTTCTTTTCTAAGAGATTCTTCATATCTATTTATTGGCATATTAGTTATTGTGTATAAATTATTAAAAACGATATTGTATTTTTCTAATAGAATTTTTTTATAATCCTTCTCCAGTATTCCCTGAGAAGGAGGAAGAATTGGGCTTACAGGATTGTAAACAAGATTTAATTGTAATCCATTTTCTTTCTTTCCATAGCCTAAATCATTAAGAATTTTTATGGCATTAATACTTTTTTCAAAAACGCCAAAACCCCTTTGAAAATCAACATTATTTTTTTCATAACACGGTAACGAAGCAGTAACTATCACTTTATTTTTTGCGAGAAATTGAGGAAGATCTTCATAACCTTCTTCAAAAAAAATTGTCAAATTGCACCTATCAATAATATCAACTTGTTTTGTGTTCAAGCTGGTTATTAAGGTTTTAAATTTAGGGTGAAGTTCTGGAGCACCGCCTGTAATATCTAAAGTCTTGATTTTGTATTTTTCAATTATCTTTGGAATAAGAAATATCATTTCATTGGACATCTTTTCAGTCCTTAAGGGACTCGAATTAACATGACAATGCTTACAAGCCTGATTGCATTTATAACCTATGTTAATTTGCAATGTTTCTATAGGCTCTTTATATATTGAGGGGAATTTTTCTTTCATGAATCTATTATTTATAAATTGTCATTCGAAAATAAAAAAGTCAACTATTTTTTCTAAAGTTTGATCTCTCATTAGCAAGTTCAATAAACCAACTTATGTATTCTTTGGGACCATTTTTAAAAACTATGTCAAATTTTAAATTGTCATGAACATCACTGATCCCTATTAAACCAGTTTTTTTTGTAGAGGGTCTTTCAACTTCACCAGAACTACTATCTACAAAAATTACGTTATTCTTAATCCCAAATTCATTACCTAATATTTGTATTAGTTCTAAAAAAGACCTGTCACTTCCTCCTCTTGAATAACTTTTTTCATCATTATTTTTTTCTGATGTGACTGTGTCACCAACTCCTACAATCAAAGGCATATCTTCTTTTTTAATAGTTCTTTTGCATAAATCAATTTTTTCCGTAACAGAATTTGGAGAGTTTCTAAAATTAAAATTTCTTCCAAAAGGAGCTTTACCAGTTTTATCCTCAATAAATTTATTTAAAAGAAATAAAACTCCAGAATCTTTAACTGCTCCTTTAATAAGTAATTGTATATCTGTTGATCCGATATCATCTTGAGAAGAAAGTTTAATTGTTTCTCTACCATTTTTATTCCCTAAATTTGGTGAAATATGAAGGAAAAATGAGTTTTTGAGGCCTTCGGATTCAGCTTTTAAAATGATTTCATTCATCATTTTTTCAAAACTAATTTGAATAAGCTTTCTTTTATCAGAATCTTCATGAACTAAATCAAATAGACTATTGAAATTAATCGTTGGCGAAAAGCGTGTTTCGCATATTGATTTTACTGCGTGAGAATTGATATCTTCTTGGCTAAGTTCAGGAAAAATATTCTTAACTATAAAATTAAACTTTGGTCTTATTAAACTAGGTACTTTAGATAAAAAATTTAGTTCTTTTTCTGAGACTCCTTCAAAACTTATTTCACCATTGTTGTCTTGATACTCTACTCCACAGGCTGCTAAACCTCTTAAATATAGTTCTTTGTTTTTTGGCTCAGTAGTGCTTCTTAAGCTTCTTTCTATTATTCTGTTAACCCCTCTTGGACCTTCATGTTCCCCGCAAGTTAATACGAAGAATTCCTCTGCAAATTCTTTTACTGCATAGATATATTTTGATTCTAATTCTCTAGTCATTGGATCTTTGACTAAAGGTATACAAACTCCGTCAATGTCTTGAATAATTAAGATATTTTTAGAAGAAATTAATTGTTTTTGTACCTTTGAATTACTTGCCATATATTCCATATTTATAATTATTTCTCTTTTAATTTAATTTCTATATCTCAGAGAAATTATAAATTAAAAAATTCAATATTTACAATAAATAATTTGCTATGGTCAAGAATTGCTTTAATGTAGAAAAATGTTGTTAGGGTTAGAAATTAAAAAAATTATCAAGAATTTCCAAAAATGAAAAATAATTTTATAGAAAATATAAATGATGAAAAATATTTTTATTCATTGATTGAAGATTTAGAGAACAGCAAAGTTGGATTCTACAGTGTTGGTTTATATCCTGCATCATTAGCATATAACTGTGCTATGCATGGAAAATCAAATAATATTCTCTTGGCTCCTAGGGAAGATAGAGATTTGTTAGGCGCTTTCTCAAATGATGTTCTTTCTGATATGGATAATGAGACTATTGAAAAGATTAAGAGAATGGGACATTATTCTTCAGAGGGAATAAGAAAGTCTTTTGATCTAAAAGATCTTCTCTTAAAATGTCAAATTGTTATTCTTGCTTCAAACAGTAACCACATACAAGATGATGTTAAAAATGCTTTAAAACTTAGAAAAACTTTAAAAAGAGAAAATGTGGTTCTTGGCTGTCTCGTTGGTTCTTTTTGCATTGATAATAAAAACAAAAACCCCTTTATTCTTTGTAATAAATATCCAAATTTAGCTTTTTTTACAGGATTTCATCGTCACGGAGCATTACGAAATCCTAATGATAGTTTTACTGCGAATTTCTGCCATCCTGATGCCCTAACTGCTTTAATAGGAGCTCGAATTTTGAATCAATTGTCACCGAAAATCCAAGTTTCTCCTGGAGTCCATAATATTGAATGTCAATACATTAAATCAATAAAAAATATCTCATCCATATTTGCAGGTTTTGTAAATAACTTTCATTCCGATAAGCCAGGAATGCTACCTACCATCAATACGATTTTGTTAACACAATGTTTGGATCAGGCCGCATCAGTATCATTACAAGTTAGAAAAGAAAAAAAATTAAACAATAAATATCTTTCATTAAAGGAACTTGGTTATGGTGAGGAAATAATTAGTGCAAAGGAAAAAATTAATGATAAATTTTTCGAAAAAGGGGATTATACTTTTTCTCAATTAAATGCTGTTAAGGCGGATGTCTTAGGGAGTATGACTCTACCAACTGAAGGAAAACCAACAAGGAATTTCCAGGCAGGACAAGTTTTATCAGATATGCTTTTGCAACTCAATAGATGTCCAAAAGATGTCTCAGAATTTGTAAATTGGTGTAATAAATACTCTCTCAGTCAAGGAGGTTTAGAAGGTCTAAAATCTTTAAAATTTTGGCCAGACATTTATAAAGAATTCAAAATCAAAAATAATAATTGTTCAATGATTAATCTTATTTATTTATGTTTTAATGCTAATTCAGAAGAAAAAAAAGAAATTTATAAGGTTTTGATTAGTTCAGAAGAGATTACTAATTTTTGCCAAGAATCTGTGAAATCTGAATTATCTTTAGAACTAAATGAAAAATTAAGAGGAGATTATCTTTTTAATGATATTGAAAACCTTTACGATAAATTGTTTATTAAAAAAAAGGAAAATGACATTAAAAAGAATGAATATAGTAATCAAATTTCAAAAATAAATCTTAGCTATATCAATGTATTGAAAATTATCAATAATTATTTTAATAATTAATTGTTTATTTAATTTTCTTAAAAGCTAAGTTCTTCTTTTATTTACTAATCTTGATTGCGGGGTTAGAATTATTATGGTTTTAAAAAATTTTTTTGAAAAAGGAATTATCACATCGTTCTCATGAACTGAAAGCTCTTGGTTGGAATCAAGAAGACTTGACAAGATACGAAGATTTATGGGATTACAGTCAAAGATGGGGATTAATAAATTTAGAAAGAGAAGACAGACAGTTTTTAAAGAAAGCAGAAAAGCTACTCCCAAAGATCCAAAATAAAAAGATATCTGTTAAAAAAACTATTGAAGAAAAATCATATTATTTATGGTTAAATTTTTATCTTGATGAAATTAATATTTTTAGTAATTCAAATCTTCCAAAAAATAAATTTGGTGTTTGGACTTTATTAATTGAAGAAGAAATTAAACTTCTTAAGGAATTACAACCAGTTATGGGTCTTCCCGATACTTTAAAAGCCAAGAATCTATTCGAAAATAGAAAAGAGCTCATAAATAAAGCTTTTAGTGAATTTGATGCTGAAAATAACGATAAGTGTTTCAATTTTGATGAAGTTCTAAAAAACTCTGAGAAAGATGTCGGTAAGAATTGGAAATCAATAACTGAAAAAGATCCTGAGGCTAATAACACTTTTCCAATAATTGATTCTTCAAATATTGAGAAACTAAGGTCTACGATAAGAGAGGATTTAAATTTATATATGAATGATAATTACCCTTCTTTAAAAAAGGATTTATAAATATTTATCTTTTTTTTGTTTTTTTTTTTGACTTTTTTAAGTTAAATAGATAATAGGATTATTTAAAAATTTTGAGCAACCAAAAGTTCGAGACTCTTCAATTACATGCAGGCCAAGTGCCTGATCCAACTACAAATTCTAGAGCAGTACCCATCTATCAAACTAGTTCCTATGTCTTTGATAATGCCGAGCATGGCGCGAATCTTTTTGGATTAAAAGAATTTGGAAATATTTATACTCGCCTTATGAACCCAACCACAGATGTATTCGAAAAAAGAATGGCAGCTTTGGAGGGAGGTATGGCAGCACTCGCAACATCTTCAGGTCAAGCTGCTCAATTCTTGGCAATCGTAAACTGCATGACGGCAGGGGATAATTTTGTCTCTACATCTTTTCTTTATGGTGGGACCTACAATCAATTTAAAGTACAATTTCCAAGATTAGGTATAGAAGTTAAATTTGCTGATGGTGATAGTATCGATAGTTTTAGAAATAAAATTGACGATAAAACCAAAGCAATATATGTCGAATCAATGGGAAATCCTCGTTTCAACATTCCAGATTTTGAGGGACTATCTGCTTTGGCAAAGGAAAATGGAATACCTTTAATAGTTGATAATACACTTGGTGCTGGCGGAGCTTTAATAAGACCAATTGATTTTGGGGCCGATGTTGTTGTGGAAAGTGCAACGAAATGGATCGGGGGACATGGAACAAGTATCGGTGGGGTTATTGTTGATGCCGGAACCTTTGATTGGGGTAATGGTAAATTCCCACTAATGAGTGAGCCAAGCGCTGCTTATCATGGGCTCGTTCATTGGGGTGCTTTTGGTTTTGGTAGTGATATTTGCAAATCTTTGGGGGTACCCGATAATAGAAACATAGCTTTTGCGTTAAGAGCAAGACTTGAATGCTTAAGAGACTGGGGATCAGCCCAAAGTCCTTTTAATTCGTTCTTGTTATTGCAGGGTTTGGAAACTCTAAGTTTAAGGATAGAAAGACAAACTTCTAATGCTCTTGAATTAGCAAAATGGTTAGATTCTAATCCTAATGTAAGTAGTGTTAATTATCCTGGACTAGAATCTGATCCATATTATTCAAGTGCCAAAAAATACACTACTGGAAGGGGAATGGGTTGCATGCTTATGTTCTCACTTAATGGAGGTTATGAAAATGCAGTAAAGTTTATTGACTCATTAAAATTAGCAAGTCACCTTGCTAATGTGGGTGATTCAAAAACTTTAGTAATTCATCCGGCTTCAACAACCCATCAGCAATTATCTGAAGAAGAACAATTATCTGCAGGTGTAACTCCCACGATGGTGCGAGTTTCTGTCGGAATCGAACATATTGATGATATAAAAGCAGATTTCGAACAAGCACTTTCACAAATCACATAGGAAAGAAGATTTATTGGCTTTAATAATTCCTAGTAACTATCACAAGATTAGTGATGTTGAGAAGAATCATATATCTTGGATCGAACCAGAATTGGCAAAAAGACAGGATATACGTCCTCTTAGGATTGGTATTTTGAATATCATGCCTCTTGGCAAGCAGTATGAATTTAACTTACTACATCCACTTGGTTTATCTCCTCTTCAAATAGAGCCAGTTTGGATAAAGCTCAAAACTCACTCTTATAAAACATGGGATCTTAATCATCTAAATAATCTATATATAACTTGGGAAGAAGCAAATAATCCAGAACCATTAGATGGAATCATTATTACTGGAGCACCTATTGAGCACTTAGCCTTTGAAGATGTTAAGTATTGGGATGAATTTGTGGAAATTGTAAATGAAGCTAGAACTTCTTGTGCGAGTACTCTTGGATTATGTTGGGCTGGCTTTGCGCTAGCTTATTTGGCAGGGGTCGATAAGAAAGTTTTTGATAGGAAATTATTTGGGGTATTCCCATTAAAAAGTCTTGTTCCTGGCCATCCTTTGATGGGTACACAAGATGATGAATTTATTTGTCCTCAAAGTAGATTTGCAGGTTTACCAGATTTGGAGATGGAGAAGGCCCAAAAAGAAGGAAAATTGAATTTGCTGGCCTATGGAGAAAACGTCGGATATACAATATTTGAATCTAATGATCAAAAACAACTTATGCATTTAGGTCACCCTGAATATACGGTGCATAGAATTATTAGTGAAATTGAAAGAGACAAAGAAAAGGGAGATGTTCCTCCTCCCAAAAATTTTGATCCAAATAGTTCAAAAACCGCTTGGAGGTCTCATAGGAATTTGCTTTTTCAACAATGGCTTTGGTTCTGTTATCAACAAGTTAGTCTTAATTAATTTTTTTAATGAGCGCTTTCCATACCACCTAGTCTTTCAAATAAGTTAAGACTTTCTTTATTTAAGCCTACAATTTCAACTTTAGAACCACCATTCTGGAACTTTCTAATAATTTGCTCAAGAGCAACAACGCCACTTTGATCCCAAATATGGGCTAAAGACATATCAATTACAATATTTTCTGGATGTTCATGAATATCAAATCCTTGTAAGAAATAAATTTTACTTACAAAAAATAATTGTCCTTTTACTTTGTAGGTAGTCAAATTACTTTCTTTCGCTCTTGAGACAGTTATAACTTTTGCGACTTTTCTGCTAAAAAGGATTGCAGCTAATGCAACTCCAGCAATAACTCCAAGTGCAAGATTATGAGGTTTTGTAAGCATTGTAACCGAAAAAGTCATAAGCATTACTGCAGTATCACTTTTAGGTATCTTTCTAATATTTTTTAATCCATTTATATCTGCTGTACTTATCGCGATCGTTATCATGATTGCTACTAAAGCAGCCATTGGTATTGCTCCAATCCAAGACTTCAAGAGGATGATCATAATTAGTAGAGATATACCTGAGGAGAGGGTTGACAATCTAGATTTACCACCATTTTCAGTATTCATTACAGATTGCCCAACTAAAGCACATCCTGCCATTCCACCAAATAAGGATGCCACAATATTTGCGATTCCCTGTCCTCTTGCTTCTTTATTTTTGTTAGAACTTGTATCAGTTACATCATCTAAAATGTCTTGAGTTAAAAAGGTTTCCATTAAACCCACGAGAGATATTGCAAGTGAAGTCGGTAAAATAATTCCTAATGTTTCAAGACTAAAAGGTACTTTCCCATTTTCTATTGATCCAAAAGGAAGAGAAATACTTGGTAATCCATCAGGTAATTTACCCAAATCGCTAACTGTTGGGACATCTAGATTCAAAAATATGCTTATGAGAGTAATTACTACTATCGCGATAAGTTGAGATGGGACTACTTTTGTGATTTTTGGAAGCCCATAGATAATTATTAATCCTAGGATTACAAGAATCCAAACAACTGGGATCTGAGAGTTAACTGGATACTGACTCAAAGTTTGTTCGATTAATCCTTTTGATTCTTTAACACCTATTCCTAACTGAGGTAGTTGTGCCTGAAATATTAAAAGCGCCAGAGCATTTACAAACCCACTTAATACTCCCGTTGGTACGAATCGCATTTGGTAGGCAAGTCTTAAATATCCCCAAAGAATTTGGAAAATTCCAGTTAATATTCCAGCTGCAATTAGATATGGGACTCCTAATCCAGGAGCTTGTGATTCTCCATAAGCAACAAGTCCAGTCATCAAAAGAGCTGTTGAACCTGTAGCTGAAGTAATCATCCCCCTTCTTCCTCCAACAATCGCAATTGTTATAGATAAGCAAAATGAACCAAAAAGGCCAACTTTAGGATCTACACCAGCTATACCTGAAAAAGCAATTGCTTCTGGGATCATTGCAAAAGCAACAACTAAGCCTGAGAGAATATTTGACTTTGGATCATCTAACCAATTTTTAGATAAATATCTTGAGAAATTTGACATTTTAAGTTTCTTTTTAATTAAGAAGTTACCTCATAAAGGAGGCAAAATACCTTGTGGGTCAAAAATATTCTTTAAAGTTTTTAATTCATTCATTCTATCTCCAAAGGCTAAAGTTATTTCTTCATCATGAGATTTCAAATGATTATGCAATTGGGCTAGGTGAATATTTGGATAAAACTTTTTTAGCTTGCTCCACGATTTATAAATCCATTCCAAAGCGACTTCTTTTTCTTGAAGATCATTTTTTTTCCATGATGCATATATCCAAGGTTTCCAAGTGCTTTTTCTATGAACAAAAAAGCTTGAGCCATGATTTAACTTTTTAGTTTTGCAACCTAATTGTTGAGAAGCAATGTAACAGGAATTATTAGGTTTATTATTCATTATTTCATCCAAACATTTTATGAAAATTGGGATATCATTTTTTAAATCTTCTCCAAGAAGACTAATTACCTCAGAATGATTATTTGCATTCAGCTCATATAAATTCAATTCCTTAGGGAAGAAATTTATTTTGTTAAAGCTTTCATAAAATTGTTTTTCTAGAGTAGGGAATTTGTCTAAAAGCGTAAGGTATTCTTCTGTTCTTTTATCCTCTAAATTATCTTTGAGTTCAGCAAAAATATATATGTAAATTTTTTGGGCATAAATCCATTGAAGACTAATATTTTCTGGAAATTCCTCTGATAGTTTTATTATTTCTGTAAGTTCATTTAGATTTACAAATCCTTCAATAACCTTAATTGAATTAGATTGGATAGTCTTAAGTTCTATTTCGGTAATAATTGAAAAGAAGGGTGCTGCGCCTTTAATTCCTTCCCAAATTAATTGTTCTTCTGTATTTATTTGATTTTTTTTTAAAGAAATAAATGTGCCATTACCCAAGAAACCTTTTATTGATTCAATATTATCAATTGCTAATCCGTAGGTTCTACTGAGCGGGCTTACACCACCAGTAAGTATATAGCCTGCTCCAGGAAGTTTAGAAAGCCCGATTGGAAAACTTCGATTATATTTTTGCAAATGATTTAATAGATCCCCCATTATTACACCACCTCCAATTGTTACTAAATTAGTTTTTCTATTTAGATGAATTTTGCTGTGATTTTTTCTTAGATCAAGAGTTGTAAAACCATTTTTTGCACAGCTAGAAGTTGTACCTCCACTACACACGCAAAGGTGCTCGAATTTTTTGTAAGAATAGTTATCCTCATTAAATAAGGATTCATCCACGTCATAAATTAATTTCTTTAATTTTGCATCCTTTGAGTTGATATTTGGAACTTCAAGCAAGTTATTATTATTTTTCACTACATGATATTGTTCTTTACTATTATGGTATAAGTAATAATTTGAATTTGGATAATTTAGATTTTAAGTTAAATAATCAAGTCGCTATACTTATTTGTGGACATGGGAGTAGAAATAAACTAGCCATTACTGAATTTCAAGAATTAACTAATTTCATCCAAAAAAGATATCCAAACTTTTTAGTTGAATATGGTTTCTTGGAATTTGCTAAACCTTCGATTGTTGATGCTTTAGACAAGTTAAAAGATCTTTCTATAAAAAAAGTAATTGCAATACCTGCAATGCTTTTCGCTGCTGGCCATGTAAAAAATGATATACCTAGCCTGCTTATGAATTATTCAAGTAAAACAGGACTTGAAATAATTTATGGAAGAGAATTAGGTATTAATAATTTAATGATTAGTGCAGCTTGTGAAAGAGTAAAAGATGTATTTAAACAAAATAATAATCTCAAACCTGAAGAATCATTATTAGTTGTTGTGGGTAGAGGCTCTTCTGACCCAGATGCGAATTCCAATGTTTCAAAAATTACGAGAATGATAGTAGAGGGTATTGGTTTAGGGTGGGGGGAAACAGTTTTTTCTGGAGTAACTTTCCCTCTTGTTGAACCTGGCCTGAAAAATGTTGTGAGACTTGGTTATAAAAATATAATTGTTTTCCCTTATTTCCTTTTCTCAGGTGTCCTTGTTACAAGAATAAAAAGGCAAAGTGATTTAGTTGCGATTAATAATCCAAATATTTCATTTATACATGCAAAATATCTTTCGTCACAGTCTTATGTGGTCGACACTTTTGTAGAAAGGATTGAAGAGATTCTTAATAACGAAGGTAATAATTTTATGAATTGCTCAACTTGTAAATATAGATCAAATTTATTTGGCTTTGAAAAAGAAGTTGGAATGGTCCAAGAAAGTCATCATGACCATGTAGAGGGCTTGGGTATCAGCTGTGATTTATGTGATCCTGAATGTAATGGTGCTTGTGAAATACAAAATCAAATACCAACTCATAATCAAGAAAAATCAGACACAGGAGGAGGTGATTACTTAGAACATGAACATGTAGAAGCTCATCAACATGAACATAATCACCATCACCATCACCATAGTATTTATCCAAATTCAAAACACCCTTTAGGACCTGTCACGCTTCGCTTGCCTAATAAAGACTAAATCTTAAGAAAATCCGTTGATATCAATGAATCACCTGTCTCTTTCTCGAGCTAGTCTTAATAGACTCAGTATATATAAGTATTCTTAATATAAAATCGTGAAAGTATTTTGAGCTAGATTTTCCACAATTTGCAGATTGTTTTCCACGTTCAAATCCACACTGGATTAGAAATGGCAGTATTTTTCAAAAAAAACAGGACTTCAACATTATTGTTGACTTTTTTTTAGGATCTATTCAATTTCCTTATTTGAAAAAGAAGTTTTTTAAAAACCCACTTATAACATGAGTCTTATTTGATAATTTGAAAAGTTTACCAGAAGATTTTTCTTGATATTTTTAGAGAAAAATATCATTATTATTGATGTAGAAAAATAAATTCATGGATCAAATCAACCCAACAAATTTAACTGATAAAAAACTCGTAGAGTGCTCTTCAAAAAAAGTCTCATTAGAAACAGAGCTTTCAGAAACTCTTTATAACACTATGAAAGATTTCGTATTAAGTAACCCGACTTGGGATCAATATAAGCTTATAAATTCAGCATTAGCTACTTTTCTCGTTCAAAACGGTTGTACAGATAATTCTGTCTCAGAAATTTATTTAAATCAATTATTTACACCCTCTAAGTCTTTTTAATATTTAAACAGGCTCTTCTACTCAAGGCCATCATTGTAAGTGTAGGGCTTTGCCAAGATGATGTGGGCCAGCATGCTCCATCTAGTACCAGTACATTCTTACATTTCCATAATCTGTTAAATTTATCAACTACGCTGTTTTCTTCATTTAACCCCATTGGTGCTCCCCCTACCTCATGAATATAATATCCAGGAGGAGGAGGACTATCTGAAAGTGCCATCAAATTTTTTGTAAATAAACTCCCTAATGGAATATTCATTAGTTCATCAATATTTTTTATTCTCCCATTTGCAGCTTTGACTGATTTTTGTATTGTTTTTTCCATATGTTTTGTCATATTTAACTCATTCTCGCTCCATTCGAATTCAATGTAGGGAATTGGTATTCCCCATTCATCTGTTTTTCTTGAGAGAGAAACTGAGTTTTTCTCTCTAGGAAGGACTTCACCATGGGCGATAAGAAAGCCAATGGATTTGTTTGCGTCTTTTTGTAAAAATTTAGGTATGCCTAATCTATCAATTGCCCCCCAGATTCCATAACCTCTATGGAAATTTATGTCGTCAATTTCTGGTAAATTTGAACCAAAAGGAATAAAGAAGCTGCCTGCTCCAGAAAGATCGGGAGGATTATCTAGTGATTTATCTGAGTTTTTTGCTTTTGGGACTGAAAAAAATCTACAGATAGATATGTGATCCATTAGGTATTTTCCTAATTTTCCAGAATTATCTTTAAACCCTGCGGAATTTGTTTTGTATTCTGAGTTCAGTAGTATTCTTAGTGTTGAAATTGTTGATGCGCAAAGAAGAATTAAATCACAATCCAATACTTCTTTGTGTCCATTTTCTAGGTTTACAATCGTTAGTTTTGAGGCAAGCTCTGTTATCTTATTAATCTCAAAAGACTCCACTAGGTAATTAGAGATTATTTGTACATTTCCAGTATCTAAAGCTTTTTTTAAAGAGCTTCCTACGCTAGAGGACTTGGGCCAATTTTTTTCTTTTACGGATGAATTACGGTCAAATCCTCTTGATTGGATAAATGGATAGTTTAATTTTGATTTAACTTTGCTGCCAAAAACATTTTCGTTCTCTGTAAGAGGAATTTCACCACTATATTTACCGTTTGGAACTTCTTTAATGTCATCTTTTCGTCCATAGATGCCACAGAAATTTTCAATGAAATCATAGTGAGGGGATAGTTCATCGTATGAAATAGGCCAGTTTGGTCCGAATCCGTCTTTTTTAGCGGGTTGAAAATCTTCTGAGGAAAGTCTTAACGTTATACCTCCCCAAGTTAATGATCTCCCCCCAAATTGTTTACCTTGGCTCCAAAGAAATGGCTTTTTTGGGGGGAAGTCATAAGGATGCTTCAATTCATTTGAATATAAGTCAGGATTATTTTTCCAATAACCTGGATGTTGGCATTGATTTGCATGTTTTTTTGTTAAAACTCCAGATAATCTTTTTAATGTACTTTTAGGCTCATTATTACTAGCTTCATGCCTTTTAACTTGAGGCCCTGCTTCTATAACTAAAACTTTTATCCCCTGCTCTGCGAGTGTAAGTGCTGCTATTCCTCCAGTAGCTCCAGAACCAACAACAATTGCATCATAAGGACTTATATCCAAAACCTAGTTCGTGATTTGTTATTTCAATAAATATAGCATTCAGTAAATAATAAATTTTTAGATTTCAGCTTAAGAAGTTAGAATTTATTGAAATACAACTTAAAAAATGAGATTGATAATTTTAACTGTTTTAATGATTGTTTTAACTCTCCCTTCTAGCAGCTTCGCTGCATTGGATTATGGTAAACAATCCTTAATAGGAGTTGATTTTTCTGGCTCTGACTTAAAAGGGGCAACTTTCTATTTGACTGATTTACAAGATGCAAATTTATCAGATTGTGAGCTTCAAAATGCTACTCTTTATGGAGCAAAATTGAAAGATACTAATTTAAGTAACTCCAATTTAAGAGAAGTAACTTTAGACTCGGCTATTTTAGATGGAACAGATTTATCAAATACTAACTTAGAGGATTCCTTTGCTTATAGCACACAGTTTGAAAATGTAAAAATCCAAGGCGCAGACTTCACAAATGTTTTTTTGCCAAAAGATATTATTAGGAAATTTTGTGAAAGTGCTACTGGAACTAATCCAATTACAAATAGAGAAACCAGAGAAACTTTAGAATGCGATTACATTTAAATTTATGCACACACAAGTTCTTTTTTAATCTTTCTTTGTTTATAAAGTGATCTTCCAACAGGCCAACCTAAAGTGGATAAATGTTTCATTAAAGAACCTGAGTATTTGAAATAAAAATTGTCTGAATATTTGATGCCAAGTTCATTTAGAGTGGTTATTAATAAACATAGATCTTTCTTTTTGCCTTTTTTCATATCCAATAATATCAATGCTTCACTTGATAATTTTTTTTCTAGTACCTTATCATTTTCAGCAAAACCAACTTTAAGTGAATTAAATGCATCAGAATAAAGAGTATAAATTATTCCATCTTTAGATTTATCTAAAGAAGTATCTACATTAAATCTTGATGATATGAATGTTTTGTATCCTTTAATGATTTTTCTGTTATTCATAATTATTTGATTTCATCCTGAGCTAATTCGTATTTCTCCAAAAGATTGTTTACTTCTGCTAGTGCAATCCTCTTTTGACAGGCCGAGTCATATCTATTTACTGCTATTGAAGGTATTGAACCTTTGCTTTTCATTTCCCTTATACCAGTTTCTAAACATTGAAAAGCAACACTTGATAGATCTCTTCCTTCTGCTGCTGCCCAAACTTTCAAAAGATAAGTCAGGTTTGATGGTACTGAGATCTGTACTTTGTTTGAATTTGAAGTATTTAATGCAATATTATCGAGACTAATTTCTTTAGAGGAAATAGTTTCTTTAACCTTTTTCTTCAAAAATTTTACTTGGCTTATAGCGTCCTCTTTATTTTTTATTTTTTGTTCTATTTCAAATAACTCTTCTTCAGAATTAATTAAAGCTTCTAATGCCCATTTAGCATCATCTTTCGCAACCGCGGTTCTATCAAGCCATTCATCTCTTATTTTTGACCAATTACTAGGCATAAGCTTTATAAGATAATTCTATGATATATAAATCTATATAGATTGTCTATTTATTCTAAATAGAATTAATATAGATTGTTTAAAAATAAAATTTATTTTTAAGAATTCCTCGTCTTAGAAATAATCTTTTACAATAATTGAAACTGCAGAATCAATCCAAAGTGATCTTAGAGGTATTTTTTAGCTAATTGAAAACGATATATTTGATAATTCAATCTTTTTAAATTTTAGTTATTTGTTTATTTAATTAAAAACTTCTGAGCTTTTAATCTCTTTCAATAAGTTCAATTTTATAACCATCAGGATCCTCAATAAAAGCCAAGACAGTAGTACTGTTTTTCATTGTTTTAGGTTTGGTTGTTATTTTGCAACCATTTTTTTCTAATCCTTGGCAAATTAGATGAATATCTTTTACTCCAATAGCTATATGACCATATTTATCTCCAAGCTCATAGTCTTCAGACTTTTTGTCCCAGTTATAAGTTAATTCAATTACTGAGTTTTCTTTTTCTGAGCCATAACCAACAAATGCCAAAGTGAATTTTCCATGAGGGTAATCCTTTTTTCGCAATAAATTCATTCCTAATCTATTGACGTAGAAATCAATGGATTTATCTAAATCTCCAACCCTCAACATTGTATGTAGGATACGCATTTTGAATTATGAACCTGAATCAATTATCTAATATTTAATAACCATCTGCCAAAGTTGATTTTTTCGAAAGTAAGTCTTTTTATTATGTTCAAAAAATTAGGTTAAAATACAAATACGAAATTTCAATAATATATTGAATCAGATATTCCAAAGACTCTCATCAGTATTTTTGTATACTTTGCCATTAAAGGCATCAATACCTTTTGGATATTTTTTGTTCTATAAATATTCTTTTTTAAAAATACTGTTATTACTAACTTTTCCGATAGCAATAATTGAAAAATCTTTGCCTTTTGGTAGTTTTTTATTATTTATAATTTTATTTGCTGGAATAGTAAGAAATCCAAATGTTCCCTATTTCGTTAGATATAACGCATGCCAAGCTTTATTAATTGATATTGCTTTAATAATAATTTCTTATCTCTTGAGAATATTTCCCATAGTTGAATTAGCCTCAATAATTTTTATATTTACACTATGTATTTTTATTTATTCGATTTCTCAATGTATTTATGGAGTTGAACCTGAAATTCCCTTAATTAGTAAATCTGTAAGAATGCAAATTTAAAAAGATTTATGGATTTACTGATTTTCTTCAGCACTCATTCAGAATAGATTCCCATCTTTGTTGACTTGCCTTTATCGCTTGCATTGGCGGATTTGCTCCCTCTATTTCAAAGGCTTTAATTAATGATTTATTAGCTAGTAGACCTAATCTTGCTGCCTCTCTTTGCCTAGAGCATACTTTTTTTCTTGATCCCTCCTTTAAACTATTTTCGATTTCTTTAAGAATCTGGCTAGCTTCATTCGATTTAGAATAAAAATCATTCATGTAAACATCAAGTGCTGTATCAGCAAAGATTTCAACTGGAGATATTATTGTGACTAAGCACACTATAAAACTTACAAATACAAATATTTTCATAAGAATCTTAAGTAAATTTTTTGTACGATCTCTTTAATACTAAATAAAAGGTAAGAACGCTAATTGTTCCAGATGGGCCTATTAAAACATGCCAAAATTGATCGCCACTAATTGAGAGCCTTGAGCCAAAGAAAGTCGTAAAAAAAATACCAAATATTGGGTAAAGAATAAAAAGCCAATCTTTAAAAACTCTTTGCCAATTTATAATTAGCAGGATACTTATTATTACTTGAAAAAGAAGAGCAATAGTTTTATCAAATAAAAAATATGAGATTATTGAACATAAAGAAATGCAAAAATTAGTTTTTTGAATAAACTTATTTTTTATAACTGATATTGATAAACATGTTAGACCTAAAGATAGGAAAGAATAAAATAACCAATTAAATAAAGAGGAGTGATCTACATAAATCCAAGACGTTTGAGTATGATCTATCATTTCAGAAATCGATGCCAATCCTAAAAAAATAAAGCCGAAAGGTATCAATTTGTTCTTACTTATATGTTTGAATTTATTGATCGATCTAATACCTAAAAATATTGGGATGATTGCCGCTTGAAAGTGGGCAAATAATAAAATTGAAAAAAACAAAATAAATTCTCAAACTTAATTCATCCTAATTTAAATAAAAAATCAGTTTCGGGTCACCTGAGTAAAGAAAGATACCATTGCCCTATTACTATAATCAATATTGTAAGAACAAAAGGGAAAGCAGGATATCGGGTTTGAAAATTAGCAGGTGGCCAAGGAGACCAAGATATTAATCTGCCTTGCGGTTCATTTGAAATAACTTTTTTTTTCGACTTTCTGGTTATTAAATTATCTGTCGCAAATCCTTTACTCATAATCTAAATAAAATTATACTAACAAGAACGTTTCAAAAGGGCGTTTATATTATTCGGTTCTTTCTATTTGAACGGAGGGGGTGGGATTCGAACCCACGGTGCCCTTGTAGACACGCTAGTTTTCAAGACTATAATATATTAAGTGATAGCAGTTGATTAGATAGCATCTAAGGAACAAATATGACCGAAATATACCCGTTTTTTAAAGAGATTAATTTAATAAATATCAACAGGATTTTGCAAGTAGTAAGCGTTTCATTTAATTATTATATGTTATCTGTTTGAGACTCTTTATATTCAATACTACATGCATCTATATTTAAAAACTCATAATTTAAAGAGATATATCCCTCTTCAGTACTAGTAGCGAATGTTCTTACTGATATATTTTTAATATTTTTTTGAGGAAGATTTGAGCCAACGTCATTAGTCCAATAAGCTTCAAGGTATCTTTCTTCTTTTAATAATCCCATCATCCAATATTGTGAATCATTCCAGATACTGTTTCTTTTAACAAAATCATATTTTTTATTAGTACCATATTTTTTTGTTAAAGCTTTTTCAAAAAATTCAAATTCGTTTATTAGTTGATCTCCAAAGGAATTTGAATACAAAATATCCGTATGGCTTATTATCCTACAAAGTCCTGATTTTGGAGTAATTAATAAATCATATTTAGTTAATTTGGAGTTACCTTTTGGAAGCTCCTCTGTCGTATACCAATAATTTCCATCATCTTTGAGAGAAACACCTTTATTAGATATATCTTTCTTTGTTTCACCCATATTTAAACCAAATTGGCTAGATAATAAATATTGAGGAAAAATAAAAATAGAAATTATTATTGTTAGAAAAAATTTCAATTTAAAAGGAGCTAATTGCACTTTATTGTAGATCGATTGTCAAAAATTTAACTACTCTATTCAGATATGAACGCTTATGATCGTTTTAAATATTATGACCGAAATATGACCGTTTTTGTTCTCCAATATACGGTAACTGAGGGGAATTCTAAGGAACTAATCTATTTTCAAGAAAATAAAAAAACTCCTAAAAGGAGTTGTCTCTTTAGAAGTCAGTTGTGTAGTACGGAGGGGGTGGGATTCGAACCCACGGTGCCCTTGCAGACACGCTAGTTTTCAAGACTAGAGCCTTAAACCACTCGACCACCCCTCCAGGTGATAGTAAATATTAAGCTAGCCCAATAATATTAGCAGAGGGCTTATCAAAGCTGAAGTGTTTAATATCAAAAAATGAAAAAATTTAAATAAAAAAATCTTTAAATTTTTGAAAGTCCTGAGAATTCTCGACATAGTATCGACTAAAAGTGGTCACAAATTGGTCTTCTTATTTTCTTTTATTTCAAGGAAAAGATTGTAGAAATTATATTGAAAAACATTTTTAAATAATCTATTATTTGAAAATATTTGAGTAAATATGAAATTTTTAGTAAAAGCTTTCTTGGTAATATTTTTTGGTTTTTTCCCTAATAATTATTTAGAGGCAGTTGAAATAAATTGTTCATCACCAGTGTACAAAAACAAACCAAGATGTAAAGGTAAATCAGAAACCAAAACTCCAAAGGAATTCGATACATGGTTTCCTATTGGATTTAACGAAAATAGAATCGCAGTTGGTTGGGTTCAATTTAAAAGTTATGAAGAGTTAAATGAGAATTCTTTTAGAGTTAGAGGCAAATTTACTTATGAAAATAATTTGCAGTATATTGGCAACCTTGATATAAATTGCAAAAATAAGGATTTTTATTTCAGGCCTAAAGGTGTTTGGGGCGCAGGTCCTGATTGGGCAGCTATTCCTCAAGGGTCAGGGATTGAAAGCGTAGCCTATTTCTTTTGCAAACGGACGGCTGCAAAAAAAGACTGGGGTTATACAGATGCAACAGCTTACTTATGGGATATACCTGAACCTACTGGAGACCCATCTAATCTAGATGGAGAATGGATTCTTCAATATGATAGAGATGATGGTGAGGCTTATTACAATACCTCAGTTATAAAAAATGATGAGACAGTTATTTATGGTTTTTTCTCAAGATCAAAGAAAGGAGATAGATCCGCTGCTCAACCTTTCGATACGAGTAAATATCAATGGGTTAACAATAGTTGTAAAGAGAATTTGGGATCAGTCTTTTTTAAACCTGAAATATCTGTAGCGGGAGTATGGTTACCCCCTCAACCTGGAAGACCAGGAGGAACAAATATGAAAGTTAGAAAAAAATATTGTAATTAATAAAATAAATAAATTTAGTGGTCACAAACTGGTCACAACTGTCTCGAGTTGATTTATTAGTATTATTTTTGTCTTAGTAAGATAAGAGTCATATCAATACTTTTCAAGAATTTATGAATTTCACTTTTTTCTAAAACTTATTGTTTTCAAGACTAGAGCCTTAAACCACTCGACCACCCCTCCAGAGGCTATTCAGTTTTGTTGAACTTAAAAACTATAACATAAGAAATTAGTCATAGTCTATAAATTCAAAGATTAAAAATTTATTTCAAGAAACTTGTCTGAGAGAGGAATTTTATTTAAAAATGACGGGTTAAGTCGTTATAACAGTCAATTATTGGTCACATTTAGTCCAAAAATTTAGGCCACAAAAAAAATCACCCAAAGTTGACATTTTGTTGAAATAAACCAAATAAGTTGTTCCCAACTATGGCAGCGATTATTAAAACGAAGGCAACTATGGCGAAAAGAGCACTAACATCTTTTATGTCATATGGTGCTTTAAATAAAGGTTTTTGGTCTGCCATTGTTATCTAATATATAAATGCAATTGAATCATATTATTTTAAGGCTTGTGAGAAGTATTAAGTTATTGTTTAGTCTAAGAATGGATAATAAAAAAGCCACTGAAAGTGGCTTTTTTTATTAATGGTTAAATAAATTAGCTTGTGTAAGCTTTTCCTCTATAAGTTAGTTCATTGTGCTGCTTTTTAGCTGCTTCTTTGTTCTGGACGTACTTTTGTCCTCTGTAAATTAGAGTCATTTTTTTAGCTCCGGTTTCGCTTAAGTCCCCGTTCCATGGCTTAAGTCGATTTGCGGCTTGCTATACGCAAGTTGAACGTTTTGGTAGCGGTTGCTACAAATTTATAATAACACCCATTAAAATTATTTGTCTAGGTTTTTAATAAATAAACTTAATATATTAATGATAGATTAGGTTTCTGATAAAAATATTTATCATAATCCTGGCTTAATTTCTCACAGGTTACATTTTGTTCGTTTTTGAGAAGTATTTTTTATTTAATGAACTTTTAAATGTAAAATTCTTAAGATTATAAAATTTGTTTTATGTTTTCTAGAAGCAAAAAACCTACAGTAAAAAAATCTGCAATAGTTGAAGAGACTCCATTATTTGCTCAATTATTACCATTCGCAAACAGAATGAATGATAAGGTCCAATTGGTAAATGCTTTGGCTTTTACTTTTATTATGGGATTTTCAATTTTTGGAATTGCTCTATGGAAACTATCAGGGCTGACTTAAATATTTTATTTTTGCAAAGCATCAATTTTTGATTCTTTGTTTTCAATTATGGTTATTAACCATCTAGAGGCTACCCCTCTGGATATTGTTCTATTTTTTAGAAATCTACATATATATATGTGTAGATTTTTTTCGTTTTTGGAGTTAAATTTTTCCTCAAAATCTAAGATTTCCTCTTCTGATGTTCTTTTTCTTAGCTCATCCACCAATGCATGACTGGAGGAATCATTAAACAAGTTCCCAATATTTAAGCTTAATGTCATAAATAATTTATATCCCTATTTAAGAGGTAGCCATAAATTAAATTTTTAAAAACTAATTTATATTTTTTATTTACAAATTATTCAAAATTTAATCTTTTGGTTTAGCAAGAGGAAGCAAGCACTTATCCGAATCACAACCTGCTGGTCCTGCTTCAGATAGTTCTCCAACATCATATTTATTAAGAGCGTCAAAGAAATCGTTATTTACTTTCCTTTCTATTACTTTATTCTGCAAAGATATATATTTCTCTTTACTTATTGGTTCAAAGGGTAATCTCGGGAAAGTAGCGTTAGCACTAAATCTAGCCAGCAATGCTGCTGAAATATATCCCTCATTATTTTCTATTGCATTATGAATAGCCTTGGCTAAATCCTCGATTTCATTTTCTCTAAATTCTACGGTTGCAGACGTATTATGCTCTGTATAAAATTTCTGCACTTGCATGTAAAAATCAAATTGAGCTAATGCTGAGAAATTATTGATGTCTATTTGGTCTGCGCCGTCTATATTTGCCCAACTAACTTCTGTAGGGATTTCAACTAACCATTCTGTACATCTTGGATCAAATGGATTATCGAGCAAGCAACCATTTTCATCTTTATCAGATTGAGATGGAACAACTGAGTAACCATAATCCATGCAAGCTAAAGCGATTGGGTCATTTTTCCTGAAAGTTATTCTTCTTATGAATCTTTGAGCCTTTGGAGGATGCCAACCTGGAGCTGCTCCAGTAAGAAGACTTTTAGTTCCAGCTGGCTGAACTGTTGTGCATCTATTTGGTCTCCTTAGATTATGCTTATCACAATATTCCCATACAGTTTCTTTTACTATTTTTCTCCAAGAATCTAAGAATTTAGCTTCCTTTTCTTTGAAGGCCTTCCCTTCTTCGCTATTTGGCCTTCCTGCCTCCCACCATTTCAACCATGGCGTCCCAAAGGCATGGACACAAAAATCAAATAATCCAGTGAAACTTACTCCTACGATAGGATCATATTCCCTACTTTTTCTGTAACGCTCAACTTCAAATTCATGATTAAGTAAGCATGCTACAGAAAGAGCGGCTGCTTTAAAAGCTTTTTTTTGCTCTTCAAAATTTCCTGGATCAATCTGATTTAAATGAACTTCAGCCAAATTGCAATGGAAATCATTTCCCAAGATCTCCCCACAAGGGTTAAGTCCATATCGGCTCATCCTATGGTCTAACTCTTCTTCTGAAAAAGGACCATAACTACTATTTATCCAATTTCTCGCTTCATCCTTGCCTTGTTCTGAGTAGATTTCAATAAATTCCTTTCTCAATTCATCATCTTTGAGAATATCTGCATTTGACCTTGCGATTGCTTCTGGTGCAAATTGAATGGCTCCCTCACCTGAATGGAATTGTTTTGTTACTGCATCCAAAACAGTTTGGTAAGTGGGTTTTGTATGGTAAACCCTAGTATGATTGGCCATTCTGAGGGCATCTTTTTCAGGATCTATTCTCCAATTACCATTCTCATCTTGACTCCATAAATTTTCTTTTGCTGATGCGGCTTCCTTATCATCTGAAGCAAATTGTCTCATTCCAGCACTTCTTCTTATATTCCCAGCAACTATGGTTACTGCAGCTTCATCAATTAATAAACAACACTCTACTGTATTTAATTTCCTACCAATTGCCTTTCCAAGAAGTGATGCGACTCTAGAGTAAAGATCTTTCAATTTGATAGGATTTGCCATACCACCAAAACCTTTTAATGATTCTCCCGCAGGCCTAATATCTTCCAAATCAATATAAACATCAATTTCTCTTTCAAGACTCTCGTTACTTGATGCCTCAAGAAGATATTTATAGCTATCTACCCATCCTCTTCTGCTATCTCCAACTTTGATATGAAGATCTTTTCCTTTAATTTCTAATGATGACTTTTCTTCTCTTTGATCTTTAGGAGTTATTCCAACTTCACTGACTGATTTAATGTTTATTTTGTTAATTACCGTAGGTAGATTATTTATAAAATGAGGCTCAATTATTGCACCTGTTCCACATCCCATCATTGCTAAGTCCATCATTAATGCGAAGGCTTCCCAATCAATTAAGTTTGTTGAGGTGCAGTTGTATGCTCCTGAAAAATTTTGGTTCTTATTAATCCAAGGGGTTCCGCCTATCCATAACCATCTTCCTGAAGGTTGAGCTTTTTGGTTACTTTGCATCTCTCTCATTAGGATTAATTCTTCTTCAGAAAGTTTTCCTAATTCTTTTAATCCCGATAAATTCCTTTCGCCTACTTCGCTCCAGTTCTCCCTCTTGCCAGATGAAGTTTTTCTACTATAAGATCTGAAAAAAACTGGGTAAGCAGCTGGCGCAGTTTTTGGAAAATCATCTTTTTTAAGATTATTGGAATTGCTCTCTGAAGAAGCTTTATTTGGTGCAACAGTCACGATAAAAAAAAACGTATGTAAATAACCCGTACTGGAAGAATAACTCTACCTGTGGCGTCTGCAACTATTCTTACCACTATTTAACGGTTTGTGTAGAATTATGTTTAATATGAAATCTTTGTTTCAAGAAAGGATATGGAAAGAGTCCCCGAACCTGAATTAATGGAAGAAAAAGAGCAGGTCATTTCTTATGACGAAGCTGATTTTTCAGAAGGGGAAGTTCATCTAATTAATCAAATAAATCAATATCTTTTGAAAAAAAATATTTCTTTAGGTGAAAAAGATTTAATAGTTGATTTAGGATGTGGCCCAGGAAATATTTCTGAGAAGTTAGCAATAAAATGGCCTAATACTGCAGTCGTAGGAATAGATGGTTCTAAAGAGATGATTTTGAGAGCAGAATATAATAAAAGTATTTCAAATAATCAAAGAAAATTAAAAAATTTACGCTACATTTGTTCTGACATCAAAGACATTAAATCAAATAATTTTTTATCTAAAAAAAGAATTAGTTTACTTGTAAGCAACAGTTTGATTCATCACATTACCAATCTTGAAGATTTCTTCAACACAATAAGAATTTTATCTAGTAATACTACTGTAAATTTTCACAAGGACTTAAAAAGGCCATTAGATGAAAAGTCTGCTTTAGCACTCAAAGCACAATGTTCAACTAAATATAATGAGATTTTAACTAATGATTATTATGCCTCTTTAAGAGCTTCTTATACTTTTAAAGAGTTAAAAAATTTCATCTTAGATAATGATCTATCCTCTTTAGATGTGTTTGAGGAAGGTGAAAATTATTTAATAGTCTATGGTAATGTTTAAGAACTAAGTGAAAGGCCCTTATATTATATAAATGAGCTTAGGTACTAAAATTCTAAATAATAAAGAAATACTGGATGCGGTAAATAAAAGAAGAAATTTTGCTATTATTTCACATCCAGATGCTGGGAAAACGACTCTTACCGAGAAGCTTCTTTTGTATGGAGGTGCTATTCAACAGGCAGGAGCAGTAAAAGCTAGGGGTAATCAGAGAAAAGCCACCTCAGACTGGATGGAACTTGAGAAACAAAGAGGTATTTCTATTACATCAACTGTATTGCAATTTGAATATGAAAGATCTGTAATTAATCTATTAGATACACCAGGACACCAAGATTTCTCCGAAGATACTTATAGAACATTAGCTGCTGCTGATAATGCAGTTATGTTGGAAGATGCGGCTAAAGGACTAGAACCTCAAACTAGAAAATTGTTTGAAGTTTGCAAGATGCGAAAAATACCAATATTTACTTTCATAAATAAAATGGATAGACCAGGAAGAGAGCCATTTTCTTTACTTGATGAAATTGAATCAGAACTTGGATTAAATACCCTACCTATAAACTGGCCAATTGGGAGTGGCGAGGAATTTAGAGGGGTTATTGATAGATTTTCGAGGGAGGTGATTTTATTTGATAAAGCAGTGAGAGGGAAACAATCGAATGAGAAAAGATTAAGTCTTGAAGATAAAGAGCTATCAAAATATGTAGAGAGAGATTTACTTGAAAACTCACTTGAAGAATTGGAGGTTCTTGATGAGGCAGGATCTAAATTTGAAAAAGAAAAAGTTTTTAATGGCTCTTTAACCCCAGTTTTCTTTGGATCTGCCATGACAAATTTTGGCGTAAGGCCATTTTTAGATAGTTTTTTAAAAATGGCTCAAAAACCAACTTCAAGAAATAGTAATAAAGGGGATATTGAACCTGCAAGCGATGAATTTAGTGGGTTTGTTTTTAAGCTTCAGGCAAATATGGATCCAAAGCATAGAGATAGGGTTGCTTTTATAAGAGTTTGTAGTGGCAAATTTGAAAAGGATATGTCAGTTAAACATTCCAGAACTGGGAAAACAATTAGATTATCAAGACCACAAAAAATATTTGGGCAAGATAGAGAAGTAGTTGATGATGCCTATCCTGGAGATGTTATTGGTTTAAATAATCCAGGGATGTTTTCTATTGGAGACACTCTTTATACGGGTGCTCATCTGGAATATGAGGGCATACCATCCTTTAGTCCTGAAATATTCAGCTGGCTAAGAAATCCAAATCCCTCAGCATTTAAAAACTTTAGAAAGGGTGTTAATGAACTTCGAGAAGAAGGAGCTGTTCAGATTCTTTATGACTTTGATGAGAGTAAAAGAGACCCTATACTCGCAGCCGTTGGTCAATTGCAGCTGGAGGTAGTAACTCACAGATTAAAAAGTGAATATGGTGTAGATGCAAATCTTGAAGCAATGCCATATCAATTGGCTAGATGGATTTCTGATGGATGGCCAGCCATTGAAAAACTAGGCAGAATATTCAACTGTAAAATAGTTAAAGATTGTTGGAATAGGCCAGTTGTTCTTTTCAAAAATGAGTGGAATCTAAATCAGTTTGTTGAAGACAATAATCAATTAAATTTAAACAAAGTTGCGCCCGTTGTTAGTGGAGTCGAACCAATTGTTTTATAAAGTCTTAATGGATTATAAAATTAGTTAATCTGTTAGTATTGGTAAAAAATTTTGGATTCAAAAAGTAATAAAAATAATAACGAAAAAACACCTTATGAAATTTTAGGTGTAAATGAAGGTGCTGCTTTTGAGGATATTCAGAAGGCTAGAGATATTAAAGTTAAAGAGGCTGGTGAAGACTTAATTTTAAAAGCGAAAATAGAATCTTCCTTTGATCAATTACTCATGGGTAGTTTGAAAGCCAGGCAATCAGGAAATGTAAGCTATGAAGCTGTGAGTGCCTCAAAAAAAGAAAAACAAATTAATCAATTTACCAATAATAACTTCCCACTTCTTTCTAAGATAAAAAATTTAAATAATAACTCTAACAATTCAAGTCAGTATAGTTTGCCAAAAATAACTTCCCCCTCATTTGATAATCTTTCAATAAAAATATCTGTTGGGCTATTATTTTTAATTTTGTTATTTATCAGTCCAGACTCTAATAATAGACTTTTACTCTCTATCTCAACATTAATACTTACCTATACTCAAATTAAATCAGGGAAAAGATTTATAGGTTCTCTGGGTTGGAGTGTTACCTTTCTTTCGATAGGATTAATATTTGGTGGATTGCTTGAAAATAATTCTTTCATTCAGGAAGTATCAAACAACTCTTTATCAATACAAAAAATTCAAAGTATTCCGGCCATGGTTATTTTATGGCTAGGCGTAATTTTTTTATGATTGATTTTCTATCATAGATTTAATTTCTTCATAATTTAAAAGATATTTATTTTTACAAAATTCACAAACCAACTCTGCTTTGCCATCTTTCTTGAGGATGTCTTCTAACTCGCTCTTATCAAGCATTTTCATCGCATTTAAACTTCTTTGTTTGGAACACTTGCATTTAAAACTAACTTCTTGAGAACGAGCTTTTTCAGAGATTGATTTATCGTCAATATCGGGAAATATATTTCTAATTAACTCAAGAAGATTATCTTTTGACTTAAATAGATCTTCGCTGAAAGAATTAATTTCTTTGCATCTTTCTTCAAGTAGTGAGACTAGCAGAGGGTCAGTATCTTTTTTAGGTAAAACTTGAGCTAATAAGCCACCACTACAAATAACACTTTTATTTTGAATTTTTTCTCCAATAAATACAGCAGAGGGAGTTTGCTCTGAATGATATAAATATGAAGCTAAGTCTTCAGCAATATTCCCATTTACTAATTCAACAGTGCTTGTAAAGGGTTCTCCAAATCCACTATCTCTAATTACATTTAAATATCCTGTACCTAATGCTTTTGTAAAATCAAAAGAATATTTATTATTATCTATTTTGACTAGGTCCAATTCTAAATTAGGATTCCCTACATAACCCCTAACTTTCCCGTCTCTACCTGCATCAACTAGTAATCCCTTTAAAGGTCCGTCAGATCTAACTCTTAAAGTGACTCTCCCATGCATTATTTTCATCGAGCTTGCTAAAAGCAGTGAAGCACTAAATGCTCTGCCTAAGATACAGGTGGTTAAGTAAGAAAGGCCGTGTCTTTTTTTTGCTACTAAAGAAGATTCTGTTGTTAAGACCGCAACTAATCTTATTCCTCCATTGGCTGCAGTAGCCCGAACTATCCTATCCTGCATGATTTTCTTTCATAAAACTTTTGATTTTCCCTTTTTCCAAGGATAATATCCTAGAAGGAATTCCCTCAAATAATGCAGGTTCATGAGTAACAATAATAATTGTATTTTTATTTTTTAAATCAAGAATTAAATTCTTCACATCATTTCTCATTGAATAGTCTAATCCAGCAGTTGGTTCATCAAGTAAAAGAATTGAGGGGTTTCTAAGTAGTTGAACTGCTACAGCTAACCGCCTTTGTTGTCCGCCACTTAGCTGTTCTGGTGGTTGAGTCAGATTAATTTTTTTCAAACCAACTTTATTTAAAACTATTTCTATATTTTTTTCTCTTAGAGATTTATGGCCTATTTTCAATTCTTTACCAATGGTTGTACCTATGAAGTATCTTTCAGGAAATTGGAATACTACTCCACAAAACCATCTTCTTTGTCTAGAAGACAAAATTTTATTCTTCCAAGTAATTTTTCCCTTTTGCGGATTTGTTAATCCGCTTATTATTTCGAGAAGTGTTGTTTTCCCAGAACCACTATTGCCGCAAATCAAAATGATTTCATTTTCATGAACTTTTAAATTTAAATTGTCTATTATTTTTCTTTCACCAGTTTGGGGTTGATAAGATATTTCTTTTAAGTCAAGCATTATTAATTAAGTTATAGGTATGAATTTTAATCTAGTAATAACTTACTTATAATAGCTGTAGATCTAAAAAGTTATTAGTCAATATGAATATTATTTTTAGGGAAGTTGATCCTTTTAATTGTTGGATATGGATCAGGTTTTCAGAATCGCCAACTCAAGATGAAAAAAATTATTTAGATGGTGTTTTTGATAGTTGGTACGTTTTAGGAAGGTTAGGTGGATTTAATTCTGAAAATTTGCAAACTCATGAAGAGGGTTCCGATCTAAGTTGGATGTCCTACGATAACGATCAAAAAAATGCATCTCTTCCAGCCTTAATGCATAATTTAGGAATTATGGAATATCAAAATCTTTGGGGAAGATGTTGGGTTGATTTTGGAACTTCAGACTCCATTTCAATAGATATATTAATTAATTCTTTGAATGAGATATCAAATAATTATGTAAAAATTGAAGAGTTAATTATTGGGGGTGAAAATAATGATTGGGCAATTGAAGAACATGAAGATTTGGTTTTCAAAGATTAAGTGTTTTAGATGGAAGACTTAACAAGATTAATTATTTCCCATGAAAGAATTGAAAATATTAAGAACAATAATTTAGAACTTTCTAAAGAAGAGGCTCATTATTTAAATAAAGTAATGAGGATAAAAAATGGTAAAGAAATATTTATAACTAATGGCGAGGGTTCATTATGGAAAGCTATAAAAGTTAAAAATGATTGTTTAGAAATAATTAAATTAAAAAAACCTTACTTATTTCAAGAACAAGAAATTTACTTATTAGGAATAGCTGTTGTTATACCAAAAAGTGGTTTTGAGGATATTTTAAAAATGTGTACTGAAATAGGAATCGATTACATACAGCCATTATTTTCAGAAAGACAGGTAAACAAAAATTTAAATTTTTCAAGAAAGCTTTTGAGATGGAATTCAATTATCAAAGAAGCAGTTGAGCAAAGTGAGAGATTATGGAAACCATCTATTTTAAATGGTATGGATATTATTAAATGGCTAAAAAGTAGAGATAATCAAGAAAGAGTTTCAATTTCTATAACGAGAGAAGAAACACCATATGACTTAAATAAATGGTTAAGAAAACAACAAGAATTTGAAAATAAAAAAGGGGGTATATTTTGGAATGTAATTGGCCCTGAAGGGGGTTGGTCCTCTAAAGAAATTGATTTTTTTAATAAAAATAACATTACCTTTGTGAAACTTTCCGACACTATCTTAAGAACTTCGACGGCTAGTATTAACGCATCATCAATCCTAAATCAGTGGAGAATTGATTTGAAATTAAAGAATTAGATAAATATGGATTTAATTAGAAATCAATTTTTTATAGGTTTTTGCATTAATTTTATTTTGATTTATATATTTTGCAGGATTCCTTTGATGACGAAAAGTGGTTGGGTAAGTGCAGGCATCTTAGGCACAATTTTGTGGGGATGTTTGTCTTGGCAGGGATGGATGTCAGTTGTAATTTATTTATTATTTGGATCCCTCGTTACCAAAATAGGTTTTAAATTTAAAAAAGCACAAGGAATTGCTGAAAAAAGAGGCGGGAGGAGAGGTCCTGAGAATGTCTGGGGCTCAGCAGCTACAGGATTATTTCTAGCCATTATGACCAAATTTAATGCTGCCAATGTAGTGATGTTTAAAGTAGGTTTTGCTGCAAGTTTTGCTGCAAAGTTGGCGGATACTTTTGGTAGCGAAATTGGGAAAAGATTTGGTAAAGACACATACTTAATTACTTCACTTAAAAAGGTGGATAGGGGAACTGAAGGAGGAATAAGTATAGAAGGAACATTAGCTAGTGTTTTGGGATCAATATTTATGGCTTTTATAATGCTTCGTCTATCAATTATTTCTACAAAATATCATTTTATAGTTGTTGTAGTTTCTGGATTCTTGGCAACACTTTCCGAAAGTATTATTGGTGCTAAATTTCAAAACAAATATAAATTAAGTAATGAGTTGGTAAATGCTATTCAGACAAGTATTGCTTCTGTTTTTGCTATCTTTGCGCTTATTTTATATTCATATTTTTTAAATTAATAATATTTGGAAAGACCTAAGATTCCTTCCATTTTGTGAGAATCTCCCAGCTTTTAAGTCTTTGGAAAAGCCAGAAATGACCTTCGGAATTTAGATGAATTCCATCATGCGTAATCCAATTTTTACTCCTTTTATCAGAGTACATTTCTCTAAAAGTAGGAAGAAATGGGACATTCTGATTGAGGCATACTTCCTCCATTCTCCTTTCATAAGAATTACAAAAATCGTTTGAGAACCATAGACATCCTGCGAACGGCATTTTGCTTTCTTCAACTGGTGTAAGACCAATAACAAATACATTTGTTTGAGAGTTCATTTCATTAATTAGCCTCCCTAATCCATATTCAAATCCATCTATATCTAATTGATGTCTTCCATTTTTCTGACCAATTGCGGCTGTGTCGTTAAGACCTACATTTAGTAGTATTGCTTTAGGTTTATTTCTTCTCGTTTCTCCTCTAGATGACCATTCTTTTTCCCATCTAGATGAAACTTTTTCTATCCCATCTCCCCTAACGCCAAGTTGATAAATAACTGGCCCATTGTGGTTATTGCACCAATCTTTTCTAAGCCTCTCACACCATCCACCACCCTCATTATCTCCCCATCCATAAACTGAGCTATCTCCAATTACAACTAGCTGTTTTGGTAAACTAATCACTATAACCGGAAAAAAATAATTACTTGATTTAACAAATTATTTTTAAAAATCAAGTTAAACTATTTTTGATTTTACCATTTATTAATTCGCCAACTATTGCGATGGAGCTATAAGCTATCAAAACTAATGTAACTTCTTGCCATGCGAAGGAACTTAGTGATTCTTGCAATTGCCAACCTAGACCAACACTTCCAATAACCCCAACTATTGCAGTTTCTCTAATAATAATGTCAGATCTATAAGCGCAATATGCTAAGTAACTTTTTGCTTGTTGAGAAAATAAACCTAATAGCCAACTAGTCTTTTTTGAGATTCCTAGAGATTTCATTGCAATATAATTTCTCTTGTCTTGGTTTTCTAGATTTGTAAAAAGTAATTTGCTAGTAATACCAGCGTTGTGGAGACCTAATGTTAAAGCTGCTAAAGATACAGAAGGATTATTAAAAGTTAATAGAGTTAGAAGTATTACAGGGGTAGGTATTAAACGTAATAAAAATGCAAAAAATTTTATAAAAATTTTATAAGTATTGTTGTTAAAAATTCCTATCACTAATGGCGGTAAACTAATTGCGATTCCTGTTGATAAAAGACTTAAAATTATTGTTTCTAATATAAGTTTTAAGAAATCAAATAATCCTAAATCTGAGCTTGATTTAAATAGAGAACTAGCGGAATTAAAATTATCAAAATTATTGTTAAAAATAAAATAAAGAAAATATGAAAAAGAAAATAAAATTGTTATGAAAAAAACTGAAATAAAAAAAATAGATAGGATTTTATTTGTAGTGTTAAATTTTATTTTTTTGAATACTAATCCAGAAAGAATTATCAAAATTGCTAAGGACCATAAATAAGTCCATAACTCTCTAAAATTCAAAGTTTGGAAAGATAAAAAAATACTGGTACCTATTCCTCCAATCCCAAAAAGTCCTAGAATCACCGTACTTCTTATTGAACACTCTAATCTATATAAACCAAAGTTTTTAAATGTATTTATTATTGGATTCCATATTAAAGTTAGTAAAGAAGAAAATTTAGGTGCATTTATTTGATTTATAGATTCAAAACTTATGTAGTCAATAGTTTCTAATTGTTCAGCAAAAACTTTTGAATTTACAGCAATATAAGGTATACATATAGCTATTATTCCTATCGAAAAATTTATTCCATATATTTGCATTAATAGTATTCCCCAAACCACTTCGTGTATAGATCTAATTATTGTTAGAAAAAACCTTATTATGCGGTAGAAAAAATTTGGAATATTAAAGATTTTATAAAAAATATTTGAGGAGATTATTCCAAAAATTGCTCCAAAAATAATACTTACTAACCAACTAAAAAAACCAATTAAAATAGTTTCATTTAATCGCTTAATTACGGTAATAATAATTTCATTATCGATCTTGGGATTAAATGCAGAAATTAAGAATTCTTGGAATAAGAGAAATCCTCCAAAATGAATATTGTTTATTAGTTGATACCCTAGAGGTATACATACCAAAATTGGTAGAAAAGATAATGAGGTATAGTTTAATTTTAATTTGTTCAACTAATTAATATATTTTATCTAAATGAATCTTCTTCAAGTTATTTCTTTTGATATTGAAAAAAATTTTACCATCCCTTATTCCTATAACTTTATCGAAATCGTTCAGCAAATCTAATCTATGTAATGCAACTAATGCCGTCTTTGGGGATTTTTTTGTTTTATTTTTATCTACATTTTCTAGCAGAAGGTTTTTAATTATTGTTATCAATTTGGGATCTAGATTATTAAAAGGCTCATCTGCAAGTAATATATTTGATTCTTGAATTAATGATCTAGCTATAGCCACTCTTTGTTTTTGCCCCCCAGATAGTTTTCTGATTTTTTTGTGGTAAATAGAGTTATGAAGTCTACATAATTTCATATATTTATGCGCCTTCTTAAAAGAACTTATATTTAGCAAATTTCTAAAAGCGAAATAAAAATTGTTTTCCGCTAGTAGTCCACAATTAACATTTTGTTCTGCAGAGAGATCTTCTATTAATCTTAAATCTTGCCATATAGTTGTTATTTTACTTTTCTGCTTTCTATCTAATTCCTCGAAACTTTCATTGAATAGTTTAACCTCACCTTGAGTTGGCTTTATAGTGCCATTAAGTACTGATATAAGTGTAGTTTTTCCTGAACCGCTTTTACCTAAAAGTGCAATTTTTTCCCCAGAATTTATTTTTAAATTTATTTTATTTAGTATCAGATCATTTTTGTATTTATAAGATATATTTTCTAATTCTAAGACAGTATTATTCATCTAATTTTATTTAATTTCCTCCCGATTTCCTCTATATTTTTATATTGTTTTGATTCTGCCTTTATAAATCTTTTTGCATTGAACATATCTAATATCTGTTTATGTGATTTTTGCTTTATATCTAAATTTAGAATTACTGATTTAAGTTCTTTTGTAAACCCTTCCCTGAATCTATTTTCAAGATCACCTTGAGCTACCCAATGATAGTCAACATATTCTGGTGTGATCCAGAATAATTCTAAATTACTTGTTCTTTTGGGATTATTTTTAAGATTGTTTTCCCAAACCTGTTTATTTAAAGCTCCAGCATCAAATGCCCCACTATTAACTAAAGCTATAGTGGCATCATGACTCCCACTAAAACCTGCTTTTTCCCCTTTAAAATGTTTAATTTCTACCCCTGCTTGATTTAAAAAATATTGTGGCATTAATCTTCCAGAAGTTGAGTTTTCAGAGCCAAAAGTAAATCTTAAATTCTTTAGTTTTTTAAGTCCTTTAATGTTTGAAATTGAGTTAAGTCCTAAATTTTTGTTTACTATAAAAACACTTTTAAATTCCTTATCGATATCTCTTTGAGCTATGACAATTGAATTAGGTGTTTGTAATCTTGCTTGAACTCCTGATAAACCTCCAAACCAAACTAAATCTAAATCTTTAATTCTAAATCCAGTTACTGCAGCAACATAATTAATAACAGGAATGTATTTAACTTCTAAATCAAGTTGTTTGGATAATTCTTTTGAAAATAAATTAAATCTTTTGTCCAAAACATCTTGGTTTTGATCAGGTATTGCTCCAACTTTTAAAACTTTGGGATTTGAAAATACAGGTGATGAAAAAACAGAAAATAATAGAGATGAACTTAGTAGAAAATTCTTTAAATTAAACATAACTTAGTTAAATTAATAGTATTCAGAGATTGCTTTTTCAACCCTCCGTAGTCCATCTTTTATTTTAATTTCTGAAGCTGCACAAGATATTCTTATACATTGATCAGCTCCAAAAGCTTTTCCAGGTACAACAACTAATCCGTAATCTTGAAGAGCTTTATTGCAGAAATCAACAGAAGTAATTGAGGAGTTGGGTAATTTTGGAAACGCGTAAAATGCTCCTTTAGGTTCTTCAATATAAATCCCATTTATATTATTAAGGCCCTCATAAAGAATTCTTCTTCTTTGATCATAATGGCTATTTATCATTGAGAAAAACTCATTGTTAATTTTTAAAGCCTCTAAAGCACCTTTTTGAACAAAAGAGCAAACATTACTTGTACTTTGACTTTGTAATGCTGAAGATGCTTTGATCACATCTTTGGGACCTACTAAATAACCTATCCTCCAGCCAGTCATGGCCCATCCTTTCGCAAAACCATTTATTATAAAAGTTCTATCTTTTAAGTCATTTGCTAATGAAGATAAACTGTAGTGTTTAAATTCTTTTTTAAGGATTAGTTCGTAAATCTCATCAGAAAGAATATTGATATTTGGATTTTCTCTAGCTAAATCGGCAATTTGTAATAATTCTTCCTTTGACATAACTCTTCCAGTAGGGTTATTAGGAGAATTGATAATTATAAATTTAGTTTTTGAAGAGATTTTAGACTTCAAATCTTCTATATTTATTTTGAATCCATCTTCTGCAGAAGAATTTGTAAAAATTGGCTTCCCACCCGCCAATCTAACCATCTGGGGATAACTTAACCAATATGGAGAAGGAATAATAACTTCGTCTCCAGTATTTAACAATACTTGGAAAAGATTATATATTGCTTGCTTAGCACCATTTGTGACCATTACATTTTCAAATTCATAATTTAAATTGTTTTGAATTTGAAGTTTATTTGCAATTGCTTTTCGGAGATCTAAATTCCCCGCTGCGGGCCCGTACTTTGTAAATCCATCAAATATAGCTTTACTTGTAGCCTCTATAACTTCTTTTGGGGCATCAAAATCAGGTTCACCTGCACTTAAATTGCAAATATCTACTCCTTCTGCAGATAATTGATTTGCTTTAGCACTTATCTGCAATGTAAGAGAAGGCTCAATTGAAAGTGCCCGATCAGATAAATTAACTTGACTCATTGACTTATGACTTTTCAAATATGACTTTTAATAATGACAAATGCATAAATTAAGAATAAATAAAACTATCACACTATGGTTTAATTTAGTTCATTTTCTTAATCTATTTTATTTTCATGTTTTGAGTTCTTAAGATAAAAATATCAAAAGTTTTATTTTCGGTGAAAAGGTTAGTAATTGGGAGAGGAAGTGTATTTGCAGATTTGTTAGTAATTGGTGAGGCACCTGGAGCCCAGGAAGATTTAGAAGGAAAACCTTATGTAGGTAAATCTGGTAAGTTATTAAACGAATTATTAATACAAGCTGGAATTGATTATAAGAAGGATGTTTATTTTTGTAATGTAATTAAATGTCGTCCACCAAATAATAGGAAACCCACTGCTAGAGAAATTAATATTCATAAACCTTGGTTATTACAGCAAATAAAGTTAGTCGATCCAAAAT
Source organism: uncultured Prochlorococcus sp. (assembly GCA_902611225.1). GTDB lineage: Bacteria > Cyanobacteriota > Cyanobacteriia > PCC-6307 > Cyanobiaceae > Prochlorococcus_A. The sequence goes on along the minus strand of CACLYZ010000006.1, from coordinate 19,268 downwards.
TTATATTACTTACTGGTTCTACTGCTATGAGAGCTATTTTAGAAGTTAAAGATCCTATAAGTAATTTAAGAGGTCAATGGATTAAAAAAGATGGGAGAGAAATTATGGTAATTTTTCATCCATCTTATTTGTTGAGATTTCCTTCAAAAGAAATCACTAAACCTTACCATCTAACTTTGAAAGACCTAGAGAATGTAAGAGGTAAACTATATGCCGTATAATTTAGTGAAATCCTTTTTGAATATCAAGAATTTTAATGTCATTAACTCAATCAAAAGAGGTTAATAGTCTCTCCAAAAGATATTCAACTCATATTGAGAGAAGGATAACTAGAACAGTAATGGTGGGTGATATAGCTATTGGAAGTGATTATCCAGTAAGAGTTCAATCGATGATAAATGAAGATACGATGGATGTCGAAAATGCTTTCTTAGCTATCAAAAGACTCCATGATGTGGGTTGTGAAATAGTAAGATTAACTGTCCCTTCCTTAGCACATGCCAAAGCAGTAGGAGATATAAAGACAAAATTATTAGAAAATAATATCAACACCCCCTTGGTGGCTGATGTTCACCATAATGGTATGAAAATTGCAATGGAAGTTGCAAAACATGTTGATAAAGTGAGAATTAATCCTGGATTGTTTGTTTTTGAAAAATCAGACCCTACAAGAACAGAATATACAGATGAGGAATTTGAAACTATTAAGCAAACAATACTTAAGAGATTTACCCCTTTAGTTGAAGTTTTAAAGGCTGAAAACAAAGCTCTAAGGATTGGAGTTAATCATGGGTCTCTTTCTGAGAGGATGCTTTTTACTTATGGAGATACGCCATTGGGAATGACAGAATCTGCGATGGAGTTCGTCAAAATTTGTGATGAACTTGATTTTCATAACATAATTATTTCTATGAAAGCTTCTAGGGCTCCGGTCATGATGGCAGCTTACAGAATGATTGCAGATAGGCTTGACTCAGAAGGATATAACTATCCCTTACATTTGGGCGTGACCGAGGCTGGTGATGGTGATTATGGAAGGATTAAAAGTACTGCTGGAATTGGAACGCTTTTGGCAGAGGGATTAGGAGATACCATCAGGGTTTCCTTAACAGAAGCTCCAGAAAAGGAAATACCAGTATGCTATTCAATTTTGCAATCTTTAGGATTAAGAAAAACAATGGTTGAATACATCAGTTGCCCTAGTTGTGGTAGAACACTTTTCAATCTAGAAGAAGTTGTAGATAAAGTTAGGAATGCCACCTCACATTTAACGGGTCTAGATATAGCAATAATGGGATGTATTGTTAATGGGCCAGGAGAAATGGCAGATGCTGATTATGGCTATGTTGGGAAAGGTAAAGGTACTATTGCCTTATATAGAAGGAAAGAAGAGATAAAAAGAGTACCTGAAGATGAGGGGGTTAATGCTTTAATTCAACTTATTAAGGATGATGGGAAGTGGATTGATCCTTAAGGATTTGTCAAATTTTTGAATTATAAATAAATTCTTTTTATAATAATGAATATCGAATTATTTGAAGATAAGAAAATTGCCTAAAAAAAAATATATATTTCTGTTTGCGACATCCTTTTCTGGGCTATTTTTAAATAATTTCGCAGAGGCAACAGTTTTAAATAATAGTTATAAAGAAGTAATTGATCATGTTTGGCAAATTGTATATAGAGATTTTCTTGATTCAAACGGCAAATTTCAAAAGTCTAATTGGATTAATCTAAGAAAAGAAGTTTTATCAAAAAAATATTCAGACAGCAATGAAGCTTATGATGCGATTAGAGATATGCTTTCTAATTTAGATGATTCTTATACAAGATTTTTAGAACCTAAGGAATTTAATCAAATGAGAATTGATACCTCTGGTGAATTAACTGGAGTTGGTATCCAAATAGTTAAAGATAAAGAATCTGATAATTTAATAATTATTTCTCCTATAGAGGGCACCCCTGCATTTGATGCTGGAATTAAAGCTAGAGATAAAATTTTATCTATAGATGATATTTCTACTGAAGGTATGAATATTGAGGAGGCCGTGAAATTAATAAGAGGAGAAAGAGGTACTAAAGTAAAGCTTGAAATTCTTAGAGGTTCTCAATCCTTTTTTAAGACTTTATCAAGAGAAAAAATTGAAATAAAATCTGTATCAAGTAAAGTCAATCAAACAAAAAACGGATTATTAATTGGCTATGTAAGAATTAAACAATTTAATGCAAATGCATCAAAAGAAACTAAAGATGCTATTAAGGATTTAGAAACAAAAAAAGTCGCAGGATATGTTCTTGACTTGAGAAGTAATCCAGGAGGTTTATTAGAATCAAGCATTGATATCTCAAGGCACTTCATTAATAAAGGAGTAATAGTAAGTACAGTAAGTAAAGATGGTTTAAAAGAAACGAAAAAAGGAAACGGTCAAGCTCTAACAAAAAAGCCCTTAGTTGTCTTGGTTAATGAAGGTTCTGCTAGTGCTAGTGAAATAGTTTCTGGTGCAATAAAAGATAATAAAAGAGGAAAATTAGTTGGGAAGAAAACCTTTGGTAAAGGTCTAGTTCAATCCATGAGAACTTTAGTTGATGGTTCAGGACTAACTGTTACGGTCGCTAAGTATTTAACTCCGAACGGCACTGACATAAACAAATCTGGAATTATTCCAGACATAGAAGTAAATATGAATATAAACCCTATTCTCCAAAGAGAGATTGGAACAAGAAAAGATAAACAATATAGAGCTGGAGAAAAAGAGCTAGTAAATATAATTAAAAGAAATAATCAGATAAGTGAATTTAATCCAAACACTACAAACCTTAATGCATTCTTAAAAATTAATAAAAAAGATCAGGTATTTGCATTAAATTAATTACTCATATCCAGCATTCTCTTTATCGGTACATAGGCTCTTCTTATTATTTCTGGGTCAAGTTCGATAGACGGGGAATTATTTTTTAAACAATCAAGAATTTTTTCTAAGGTATTTAATTTCATATATGGACACTCGTTACATTTACAACCTTCTATGTCGGGGACTTCAATAAAAATTTTGTTAGGTTCTTTCTTCTTCATTTGGTGGATTATTCCAGGTTCAGTTAATACCATGTAAGTTTTAGATGTATCTTTACTTACGAAATCAAGCAGCTTACTTGTTGATCCAATAAAGTCTGAGAGAATTAGTAAATTTTGACTACATTCAGGATGAGCAATTACTTTTGATCCTGGATTTTGATATTTTAATTTTAGAAGTGCTTCTTCACTGAATGATTCATGAACAATGCAGCTGCCAGGCCATAATTTAAGATCTCTTCCAGAATTTTTCTGTACCCATCTACCAAGGTTCTGATCTGGTGCAAATATTATCTTTTTATCTTGAGGTATCTTTTTAATTAATGAGACTGCATTACTGCTTGTACATATCAGATCACTTTGAGCTTTTACTTCTGCAGTACAGTTTATATAACTTACGACATAGTGATCTGGATTTTCTTCCCTGAACTTTTGAAATTTATCTGTGGGACAATCATCTGCTAATGAGCATCCTGCGTCAATATCTGGTAATAGAACTGTTTTATTAGGGCTAAGTATTTTTGCGGTTTCGGCCATAAAATGCACACCGCAAAAAATTATTATATCAGCATCATTATTTGCAGCTTTCCTAGATAGATCTAATGAATCCCCGATAAAATCTGCAATTTCCTGAATCTCTGGAGCTTGATAATAGTGCGCAAGAATAATTGCATTAGCTTTTTTGCAACGCTCCTTTATTTCAGAAATCAAATCCTCTTCATTTTGAACTGATTTCTGTTTTGCAGTAGAAGTTATACTGGTCAGGATTTAGAATATCTCTAAATAGATTATATGCCTTTAAACAGAAAAAATTCTGACAAATTTAAAAATTGCTATTGTTGGTGACTGTCATGGTCAATGGTCTGCATTAGACTTGAAAGTTTTATCTATTATCAACCCAAATATTGTTTTATTTGTTGGTGATATTTCTGATGGGAGTGTCAAAATAATTAAAAAAATCAATGAGATCAAAATTCCTACTTTTGTGATTTTAGGAAATCATGATAGAGGGAAAGATTCTACAGGGGAAACTCTCTCAAAGCAGATACGTGTTCTTGGTGAAAAATATTGTGCATGGGATTTGAAAGTTTTTAATAATCAAATAAATTTATTGTCTGCTAGACCATGTAGTTCTGGCGGCGGCTATTATCTTTCGAAAGAAGTTAAAGGTGTTTATGGTCCTATCACCGAACAAGATTCAATAAATAAAATTATCAAATGTTCGGAAAAGACTGTGGAAGATATACCTTTAATAATTATGTCTCATGCTGGCCCCTCGGGTTTAGGCTCAGAACCAAAAAGCATTTGTGGGAAAGACTGGAAATTACCCTCATTAGATTGGGGAGATAGAGATTTGTCTGTGGCTATTTCTCAAATACAAAAGAGAAGAAAAGTTGATCTTGTGATTTTTGGTCATATGCACAACCGGCTTAAAAGAAATCTTGGTTTAAGAGAGATGTTTAAAATTGATAGCAAGGGAACAATTTATTTCAACACTGCTGTGGTGCCAAGGTATAAAACTGATGAAGATGGGAAATTACTAATTAACTTTTCATGGATTGAGTTTGAAAAAAAAGGAATTAAGTCATGTTTCTCATCGATGGTATTCAGAGTCTGGTGAAATTCGTGAAGAAGATAAATTTTTTTAGAATTAGATTTTTTTGTTCATAGTTTAAGTATTTTTGGGCTTTTCATATCTTGAAAATAATGTTTGAGATAAGATATAACCCGCAATTCCTGCGGCTGTAAAAGCTAAACCATTTTTAAATAAAGGTAATAAATCATTTGTTCTGGATAATATCGGTGCCAAACCAAAAATTCCAAATAACATTCCCCATAAAGGAGAAAGAAGAGCTAAAAATCCAATTGATATGACTTGACCTTCTTTTCTTGGAGCAGATGCAAAACCTGCTACTAAACCTCCAAGAATCGATGTACATAAAGTCCATACATATTGCTCTTTGGGTAGGCCAGGGACAACTTGACATCCTCCTCTTTCGAGGCAAATCTTTACTGAATCAATTGCGTCTAATACTGCACCATCCTCACCGTGATCTTTAACATAATATTGGTTGCCAAATCTTGTTTGAAGTTCAACCCAAAATAACCTTGGCATAAAATTAAAATAAGCCTCTCCAACGTTAAAGTTCAGTAAATTTCCCCCTCTAGGATCCGCAACTATCAACAAACTTGTCTCATCTAAATCCCAATAGTCCTTTATTGCACTACCAGGTGAACTCTCAAACTGAGATAAATATTTAATTTTCCACCCACTTTCAATTTCTAGATTATTGAGCTTTTCCTCTAAAGATTTTTTCTGATTAGGGCTTAATGTTTTAGCTAAATCAATTACTGGTGTTTTTTCTTCTGGTAAGAGATTTGGATTATTTATAGCGAAAACGGGTTTATGTGAAATTAAAACTAATATAGATAGAAATATTCCTAATAAATAGTTAATCTTTGAAGGCATAAATAAGTTTTGTCTCTTTATATTTTCGCCGATGAATAGCTTACCCGCGAATAATCCAGATTGGTTAGTAAAAAAAATAATAAAAATGGGTGGGACTATAAGTTTTTATGACTTTATGAATTTTGCATTAAATGATCCTATTAATGGTTATTACGGCAGCGGTAAAGCTGAGTTAGGCGTTCGAGGAGATTTTGTCACATCACCATCTTTATCTGATGATTTTGCTTTTTTGGTTGGTAAACAAATAGAAGATTGGTTGATTCAGTTCAAAAGTAGTTTTTTATCTAATCAAAAATTAGCTGTAACTGAATTTGGAGCTGGAGATGGAAGCTTTATGAGTGGATTAATTAAATATTTTTTAGAAAACAACAAGAATTTTTTAGAAGGAGTTTCTTTTGTAATTATTGAACCTAATCAAGGGATGGTAGAAAAACAAAAAAATAAATTGGAGGAATTTTTGAACTTAGGTATTGATATTTTATGGAAAGGTTTGGATAAAGTAGAGGAAAATAATATAAATGGAATAGTTATAGCAAATGAGGTTTTGGATGCTTTACCAGTAGAGAGAATAACCTTCTCAAAGGGAAAATTAATTCGACAAGCAGTTTCTATAGACAAAAAATCTCATAAATTATTTTTTGATGAAATGCCAATTACAAGTGAATTGGAAAAAAGTTTTGAACTTGCTAAAAGTGATTTGGGAATAACTATTCCGCCTGAAGATGCTCTTGAAGGATGGACGACAGAATGGCATGTAGATAACTCAAAATGGTTAGAAGCTATTTATGGGAAAATCAATAATGGTATTTTATTGATAATTGATTACGCTAAAGAAGCAAAAAAATACTACAACTCTAAGAATTCTGATGGGACGATAGTTTCTTATGAAAATCAAAAAATGAAGAATAATGTCCTAGATTCTCCTGGAAATTGCGATTTAACATCTCATGTGTGCATAGAAACTTTAATTAATGATGCTGAGACTCTTGGATTTAATACTGATGGAATAAATAAACAAGGAGAGGCTTTGTTGGCACTTGGATTGGCAGAGAGACTTTATGGGATTCAGAAAGAATTTAAGGAGAATTTATCAAATGCTCTTTTAAGAAGAGAGGCACTACTTAGACTCGTTGATCCTGTTTGTTTAGGCGATTTTAAGTGGTTTGTTTTTAATAAGTTTAATGAGAAGGAAATAAATATAAATTCAACCTGTTTGCGTTAAGAAAAAAACTTTAAAAATAATGAATCCTCTACGTCATCATATATATCTACTGCACCAATTTCTTTAGGTAATATAAATCTCATTTTGCCATCACGAACTTTTTTATCGCCCATAAGTATTGTAAGAACCTCTTCTTTATTTATTTTGGGGATCTCTGTAGGAAGATCATAACTCTCTAAGAGAATTTGCTGTCTCTCCAATTCTTCTTTAGACCATAACCCTTTCTCAATTGCTATTTTCCCCGCAATATTCATACCAATTGATATTGCCTCACCATGTAGAAATTTGCCGTAACCACATAAATTTTCAATAACGTGACCAAAAGAATGACCATAATTCAATATTGCTCTAAGACCATTTTCATGTTCGTCTTGAGAAACAATATGAGACTTTGTTTTTATTGAACTATTAATTATTTTAATTAGATATTCATTTTTGAGATTTATAAGTTCATTTTTGTTTTTTTCATTTTCTAAGTATTCGAAAAGTTCTTTATCTCTTATTACTCCGTATTTTATTACTTCGGCCATGCCTGCACTAAATTCTCTTTTGGGCAAACTTTTTAAAGTTTCTGGATCAATAAATACTGCTTTAGGTTGATTGAAAGCTCCAATTAAATTCTTACCCTTTGGATGATTTACTCCTGTTTTTCCTCCCACAGATGAATCAACCATTGATAATAATGTTGTTGGAATTTGAATATATTCGATACCTCTCAGCCAAGTTGCAGCTGCAAAACCACTTACATCTCCAACAATTCCTCCCCCAAGAGCAATAATTATTGAGTTCCTATCTAAGCCAAATTCAAATGCTACATCATATATTTCACTTAAGGTTTTTAAGTTTTTATATGATTCTCCAGCCTTGATAAGGAACATTTTGGCCTGAAATTTATTATCTTTTAAATTATTTAAAAATTTTTCTCCATACAAATTTGATATTTCTTCATTTGAAATTACAAGTATTTTTCTATTCTTTTTTATTCCAATTCTTAGGAGTTCTTCGCTGATATTATTCAGTATCCCTGCTTCTAGTGTTACTTCGTATGACTTATCACCTAATGGGACTAATATTTTTCTCTTATTCACGATTGATTACCTAGTTAAAATTATAAATATTTGTTATTAAGTAATCTATATACTAGCAAAATCTAAGCTCTAGATACTTACAAATTCAGTTGTTAAGAATTAGAAATGGTAATAAAATCATGCTATGAGTGTTAAAAAAAATATAAACGATATTAAGAAAAATTATTCCCTTGGAATAATTGGAGGTGGTCAACTAGCTTTGATGTTAACCGAGGCAGCAAAAAAAAGAAATTTAGAAGTATGTGTGCAAACAAAATCATCTGATGATCCTGCTGGTTCAAAAGCAGATCATGTCATAGAAGCTGATCCTTTAAAGATAAGAGGTAATAAATCATTAATTAATGAGTGTGAAAAAATAATTTTTGAAAATGAATGGATAAAAATTGATAAATTAAATTTAATTGGCAATAAAGATATTTTTGTTCCAAGCCTTAATGCAATTAAGCCATTAGTAGATAGGTTTTCTCAAAAAAAATTAATAGATAAAATGAATATTCCCTGTCCAAAATGGATAAGTATTGAAGATTTTAAAAATCTCTCGGATGAGGAAATCAAAAATTGGACTTTTCCTCTAATGGCAAAATCAAATAAAGGTGGATATGACGGTAAAGGGAACAAAAAAATAAAGACAAAAGAAGATTTAGATTCTTTTTTAACAGAGAATAATTCTGATGAATGGTTAATAGAAGAATGGATAGAGTATGAAAAAGAACTGGCTCTTGTTGGTTCGAGAGATAGGACCGGTAAGATAAGATTCTTTCCAATAGTTGAGACGTTCCAATCAAACCATGTTTGTGATTGGGTTCTTGCACCTGGAACAAATGAATATGATTTGAACTTATTTGCAATTAATATTTTCTCTTCAATAGTCAATGAACTTAATTACGTTGGAGTTTTAGCTATTGAATTCTTCTATGGAGATAATGGTCTTTTAATTAATGAAATAGCTCCTAGAACACATAACTCAGCTCATTTCTCTATTGAAGCTTGCACTTCAAGTCAGTTTGATCAATATGTTTGCATTTCTTCTGGGATAATCCCACCTGAAATTAAAATGAACTGTGAAGGTGCAATTATGATAAATCTACTGGGGTTAAAAAAGAATTTCCCAATCTCAATGGAAACCAGAATTAAAATGTTATCTGAAATTGAGGGTTCTAATATTCATTGTTATGGCAAATCTCGCGAAATTCTGGGAAGAAAAATGGCTCATATCACATTTTTATTAAATGGTAAAACGCATTCAGAAAGATATGATGAAGCTCAAATTTTATTAACAATGGTGAGAGACATTTGGCCATCTCCAAATGCATAAAAAAATAAGTTAGAGTTAGATTACTGGATCTTTGGTTAAGTTCTTCTTTATGTGCTCTGATCTGACTCTCTTTCGACATGAGGAGACTGTCGTGATGCGGTAGTAAACCGATCTTGTAATCGGAAACGAAAGCCCACTTTGAATCCTCTTCTGGCATTTCCAGGTCGATGCAGCAGAGAACTGACGGGGATCCGGTATTACCTATCAAAATGCTTGCTAGACAGGCTTTTGGTGGGTATTTTATTTCTCATAATTTGTGGTGCAGTACCAGAGTGCAGAACCAAATTGAAGTACCAAATGCAGGAACTTTTTAGCAATCTTTAACAACATTAATGGAAGAGTTTACTTTGATAAATAAGCAAAGAAATCGAATAAAAGTATTTAAACCATTTGAGGATATTTCCAAACCATCTCCTTCAATAGATGCAATAATGGTTAGTTATGGCTGTGTTTATAAAAGCAGTAGTAAACCAGTAATGAAGGGTTCAAGAGTTGAAACTGTAGAAGCAGCTAGAGAAGAATATAAAAAATTATTAGAAGAGGGCTGGAAGAAAACTTCTATATTCAATAGCTATTTTCAGTAATTAATTAATTTTCTTTTTCCATCTCTTGTTTCTACTCTATTTATTCTTAACCCTATAAAAGCAGCCCAAACAACTGCAAATAAAATTGGTAAAAAAATGATAGCAAGTTTCATCATTGTTTTAATCATGTTATTTGCTCAAAAGAATAACCTTTAAATAAACAAGAAAAAATAGGTACTTTATCTAATTAAGCAGCATCATATTCATCGCTATCTTCAAGCTCTCTCATAAATCTTTTATCTAATAAGTAATTGTCTATAAGCTCTGCTGCCATCACTATCTCAGCAGCATTTTTTGATAGTTTTTGTGGATCTTTGTCTAATAAGTAATTGTCTATAAGCTCTAGATTGTATTCGTTTTCTTTAATTGGTTTATCGCTGTCTAATAGCTTTCTTATTTGGGTAAATACAAGCTCTTGATCGTATCCACTTTCTCTGATTTCTTTCAACATTTCGTCTGGAATTTGCATAATCGTCAACCGCTATGTGAAAGTTTTTTAGAGCAAATTAGAGCCTACATACACATACTTACGAAAAAATAAGGAAAAAGCAAGAAAAGAATATAAGCAGTTGTAGGAGGAGGGGTGGAGGAAGAAAAGTATATTTAAAAGTTATTTTAAAAAAGTTTTGATTTGGAGGGTGCGTATTCCGAGATGTGAGTTAATAATTAAATTTTTAAGTTCCCAGTTAAAAGGCATCGGAAAACTTCCCAAGTCTTAAGACCTCTGAAGCGCTGGATTGTTCTTGAAAAACTGGCAAACCGGCAACTCAAGAATTTATTGATGGAGCCACAAAGATATTCGGGTTTTGGTGGCTTGGAACTCTTGAGCAGATTAAACGAGGTCAATGATCATATAATTTTTTACTCATCGAATTTATTTTTGATGAGTGTAAATAATTTGGTTGCCAAAATACTTGACGATCCATTTCTAATGTATTTATATTAGTAGTACACATGTATTATTAATTGATGACTTTAGGAGGAGCTAATGTTTGGACTAATTTTTCTTACGGTTATCGTAATGAGTCCCCAAGTGGTTGGTTGCTTAGCCCAGACCGCAGCAGATTAATTTTATTTATAAGGAATAAAAAATCTCCAAGAAATAGTATGAGAATTTTTGCTCATACATATTATGCAAATGATCTTGGTGAGCCAATGGCAATTAAATCATCCACTCAAATGTATTTGGATAATGCTTGGGATAAATGGCATGACCTTCAATTAGAAGGCTGGACTTTTGAAGAACTTGAATTACCTGAATCTGTATGACTAACTTAAATCCAATCAAAAAGAAATTATCAAAAGTAGATAGAAAGATATCTATGCAAGACCCATCAAAATTATTAGCAGAATTTTTTAATGGTGTTGTCATTGAACTTGATGAAGAATATAAATATGACTCATAAAGAACTGATAGATCAAGTTTCCGCAAATTTATTTAAACAAAGTGGGAAGTTAGAAAGCAGAAGATCTTGGTTGGCAATGAGAAATTATCTTGAACAATTAGATACCGAACAACTTAAATCCATGCTTGAGGACCACGGATGATTTAAAAACTTTATTTAGTTTTTATTTTTTTCTTAATTTTCAGAAAACCGTAAGTTGCAAAGCCAATCAAAAACATATCCAAGTAAATATGCCAAGTAGGAAAAATCTGGTGTATTAATTCCATTAACGTTTTATTGCCACTTGCCAATAAGGATAATCTAAATTTGATTTTTCCCTAATCAATTGTAATTTTCTTGAATTTATTTTTACTACTATTCCATCTGTTGGATATTTACTAAAAAGCTTACCTTCTAGCCATTGTTTTCTAAATACTTCAACTTGGCTCGTAAAGTTGCATGAAATATCCTGAGGGATCGTGAAGCCAAGCTTTGAAAGACTCTTTTTGGACTCGTATTGGTTAAGTGTTGAATTAAGTATTTGAAATGCGCAGAAGCTAAGACTTTGAGAAAATCCTTCTTTAGCTCTTAGAAATCCAGAAGCGATTCTCTGGGAGATATTTGGACTTTGGTTGGGTGCATATAATTCACCTCTAACTTGAAGAACTCCTCGTAAAGGGAGATTATTGGGAATGTCTTGGACTTTAATAAGTTTACTAGTAACATCTGCCCCTTTTCTTGTAATTGCTTTCTCCAAGGTTCCATCCCTATATTGCAAAGCAACAGCGCAACCATCAATTTTTGGTTCAATTAATAATCTGGTATCTACTAATAATCCTTTCAAAAATTTATCTATTGAATCCTTTTCTAATGAAGGTAAAACTAGTTTATTTTTCTTTTTAAAGTAATCACAATTAGGGTTTGTTCTTAATAAATTTTTTTCAAGTTGGTCGAACTGTTTATCAGAGATTAAAGCATTACCATTTCTATAATTATCGTCATACCATTCAATTCGTTCTTCTAAATAATTCTTCATTTAATACGATGGCTTAAGTTTTTGGTCAGGTATCCAAATTGGTTTATCTATAATCCATTTTTCTCTATCTTCATATTTAACAGTCCATGAAAGAAATGAAGAGATTTCTTTTAGAGTTATGCTAACCAAATATCTTGTTTTTGGACTAATTGATATAAATCCAAATAATAATATTAATAAAATAAGTTTAAACATACCTTTAATCATTTAAAAACTCAGCGTAATTTTTGCGAACGTTTTAATTAATGCAATTCTTATAACCTTCAATCTTTGCTAGTTCATCAATATTCAAACCTGTTTCTTCTAGTAAAGTTTCTCCTATATCGTCCTTATTAAATTTAGTTAAAGCTACTTTAGTAGAGTACTTAATACATTGGTTTTTGTATTTTGCTTCTTTGACAACAGGAGATAAATAAAAACCAAACAAGATGATAAAAGCCCCATAGGTTACAACTTTTCTATGGTTTTTCCACCATTCATAAAATTTATTGGACACGAAAAATAAATGACTATTTTCTATTTTAAATTGACTGTCAATAAATTACTTTAGAAATTTATGGATTGGTTAATTTATTGTTTTTTCATTAATAGATTTAACCCAAGAATAATATCTTGATTTTCTAATCCTTTGCTCTTTCGAGACTAATCTATCCGCAGATTCGAGGGGTGATTCTCCTTTCTCAACTTTTGTTGTAATAGAAATACCAAAACCTTTTGCTTCAATTTTTGCAATGCCACCCTCTAAAAAAAATAAAAAAGACCAACCTTTGTTCCATCCTAAATAGAAGGGATTTCGATACATTGCATTTTTCCGAATATACTCTTTAATGTTATTTTCCTTTTCAAGGAGCTACTTGTATTCACCATTACCAAATAAGGAGTTTATGGCTGATTATTTCTGGAAAGTAATTTTATTATTTAAATAATTACCAGAGGAATACTTGACGTCTGCGAGTAGTACTTTTATATTAATAGTACAACTGTATTATCTTCATGGCTTCAGGAGTCGCTTATGTTCGGACTTATTTTTATCGTGGCAGCCTTATTGACCCCCCAACTGGCTGGTTGTTTAACAAAAAAAGTGGTTTATTAATTTTTTTTGAGAGTTATAAGAAATCTGTATCTAATAACTTAAAAGTATATACTCATCTTTTCTATGCAAATGAATTAGGTGAACCAGCCCAAATTAAAAATTCAAGACTTCATTCTATTGAGTGTGCTTGTGAAACATGGAATGAATTAATTTCAGGAGGTTGGCAAATTGTTACTAATAAATTCCAGTAATCATGATCAAGGTAAATCCGTCAAAATGGGAATATCTAAAAGAATCTACCCTAAAACGAAAACGAACAAAGATTTGTATTACTTGCAATCACTTTCGCTACAGCACTACAGAAACTTTTGCTACTATCTTGATCTGTCCAAAATACGAAAAACGTATAGCACAGGGTGATCATTTACTTAAAGGTTGTGAATATTGGCAAAAAAATATGACTATATTTTCTCCTGAAGGATCTTAATAATTATCCAATTAACCTTTTCTAGGTACAGATATTTAATTATGTAAACAAAGCATTATTTTATACAACTTAAAAAAATCTTTTTAAGTAATTTGAAAATTATGATTCAATTTTACTTTTCAATATTTCTATTAGTTGTGCTTACTTTTTTTGCACTTTTATTAGATGCACCAGAATTGGCTACTTTAATTCAAACATTTTAGAAAATAATAAATCAGCATTTTTACTGATTTACTTTCTTGATAAGTAAGACTTAAGTTAAACTTGTTGAATAGGAGGGATCTAATGATTGACAGTCCACCAGAGGAGTTAGATTATAAAATTTAAATCTAGACAAAACTAACGCTAAATATGGAATGAATCTTCTTTTTGATATTCATTCCTTTTTAATTTCTTTCTAAAAAAAATAAAATTATAAATATTAAATTCTTAAAATAAAAAATCTGTTCATATTAAAATGATTTGATGTTAAAGACACTTGCAGAAAGTGATTAACTTTACCTGAATCCAAAACCAGTTTTTTGCTCCTCCTTTTCTGCCCATTCATTCATAATTAGTTTTAGTAAACTTTTAATTTCCAAATTCGAAGCATCAGTATCTTTTTGAAGATTTATACAAATGTTTTTAATTTCCTCATAAGCATTATCAATTAATGCTGTTTTTTGATCTGGATTAGCCATAAAATTTTAAAATGCTCCATTACAGTTAAACCCGCTGCAGTTAATAATCCTAAAAATATTCATTACAAAGTTGTGGAATCTTTCATCATAAAAAAATGCCCAGGTTGTAAAAATAGCAAAACCAGAGACAGCAAAAGCAGCATATTGAAGCCAATGTATTCCATAGCTATCTAATCCATTTTTATCAAAATCAGAATTACTCAATTGCTTTTTTACTTATAATAAAAATTTTTTTTTTAAAAGGAGAGTTTGTTTTGAACGAAATATTTATTTTCTTTAAAACTTTAATGTATTTATATTTTAAATAAAACCAGGTATTATCCACCCAAAAAAACCGTAGTTTATTATCAAAGCTAAAAAACCAATCATAGCTAATCTCCCATTTGTTATTTCGGCATTTTTCCAAAATTTACCCATGTAGTTTTTTATTTTTTTCGAATTTTTATCTATCAAATAATTTGGTTCTAAAGGTTCCTGCAACCTTTTGATGGTGTATAAAGAGAATTGAATAGTGATTGCGATGATAACAACTATAAAACTAGTAAGAGCATCCATTTTTATATTTCATGTGTGATCAATTAGTAAGCCAAAGAGTAAATGACATTTGTTTGTATGTATTAAACATTTCCTTATTTCTGCTTTATTGACAGAGGAAACCTTAACTTCAATTATTAATTAATGTAACATATTTAAAAAAAATTAGTATGAATTCTTACTTTTTCTTTGGATTTAACACTTTTAAAGACTAAAGTGTCACATTAATGTGTTAATAGTATCCTATAAATTTTCTTAATTGTATTGCAGAAAGATTTAAAATTTGTTTCGTCAAATCAGATAATGTATTAAATTTTTACTAGGAATATACATTTAATAAAATTTATTTAAGATATATTCAATAACTATGAATTATTACTTTTGTTTTATTTCAGGAAGGTAAAATTTATTGCCTAATGTATAACCAATCGACATGAGTACGAACCCAATAAGTTGAGGTAAATGAGAATTTGCTAGAGTTATTTTTTCAATCATTTCTCAATCTATAAGTTAACATCATAATAAAAATTTTTTAATACCGTAAGTCTATTTTCTTTTTGATTCTTTAATTTCCCCAGATTTTTTTAGTGAATTAACAAGCCTTTCATTTTCTGTTTTTAAATTTTCTAATGCAGATTTTGTGAATTGTTCTTTAGCCTCAAATTTTGCTGAACTTATAACTTTTTTATTAGGGAGTTTTTTCTTCGGTTCTGGCTTCATATTAATCAGAATTTTGAAAATTCTAGAAGTTATTTTTTTTGCATTAGGTATTATTTTTTACAGTTTTCTGGTTAATAATATTTGTTTACATAGACAAATTAATCTTTATCTTTTGGGAGCCTTAACCATCCAGAAGTCCATTCTGATTTTAGTTTTGTCCATAGGATCCTTTTAATATCTTTTTTATTTTTGGTAGGAAAAATATCAACCCATCTATCTTCATTTTTACCACCATAAGCTTTAACTTGAAAATGCCTATTACCATTAATAGTTTTTGGTGCTGTCCAACAAAGAGTAGGAGGCCATTTCATGAGAAATTTTAAAAGTTGAAAAACTAAATATTGCTTTGGCCAGTTAAAACTAAACCATAATATGCAATCGTACCAAGGATAAGTACGATACCTAGTATTCTAATAATCATGATTTAATTTTTTTAAATTCAAATTATATTAGAGAAATTTTATAAATTTGAGTTGAAGATTTAATATTTCCTAATTTTTCCTTTTTTTATTTCTAACTATGGAGTGGCAAGATTCAGGATGCCATTCATTCTGAATTTTCCCAATAAAATCATAAATAAATGAATCGGGACATCCAGTTTCTTTTTGAAGTTCTGAAAGTTCTTCTTTAATGAATTCATATACACTCGTTATAACCCCTAAATTTTCTTCTTGGGAGGGAGCCCATTTTTTATTCTCCATTAATATTTTTTAAATTATTTTCCACAATATCGTAATAGGTTATGTCTCCATAATCAGCATCTGAGCAACATAAATCTCCATATAGTTCCTCTAACAAATCGTACGCATCTGAATATTTAACAAAGCATTGAGCTGTTAATTCGTCATCTTTCCCATCAATTCTAATTATTTTGTAGGTCATATTTTACTTAGATGCAAAAAGTATTTTTTGATTCATTAGATCAACTTATAAATAAAAATCTTATTTAGGATTATTAGTTGGGTAAAGCTTCTGAATTTTATTTTTCTGAATTTCTATTTTTCTTCTTTCATATTTTTTTGCCATTATTTTTCTGATAAATAATTGTGGGATAAGCCAAACTAACGCAATAGCTATAGCCATGAAAGCAGGATTTCTCCACGTTAACCTAATAATCTCTTGTATAAATTCTTGATTGAAAATTTCCATACATTAAATTTTGATGATAAAAATATCTTTGCTTTCTTTTTTTAATTCTTTTAAGTTTCATAACTTATCATAACCTTAAAAGATCTAATAAGGAATTTTATAAATTTTTTCTTTTTCTAGTTCGTTTTCTTTTATATTTGGATTTAGATTAATTTTTTATTTTTAGTTTAGAGATGTCGACTTTTCTAATTACAGGATCAAATAGGGGTATAGGATTAGAACTATGTAGGCAAATTCATAAGAGGGGAGATAATGTAATTGCAACGTGTAGGAAAGCTTCAAAAGAACTTAGAGACTTAGGAGTGAGAATTGAAGAGAATATAGAAATTTCTTCTGATGAGTCGATAACAAATTTGTGTAAAAAACTATCTGGAGTTAATTTAGATTGCTTAATTCATAATGCAGGAATTTATGAATTTAATTCTTTCGAAAACTTAGATAAGAAAAGTATTTTGCAGCAATTTGAAGTCAATGCATTGAGCCCAATATGTATGACTCACTCACTTAAACATTTTTTAAAAAAATCTTCTAAGGTTGCTTTTATCACAAGTAGAATGGGATCTATTGAAGATAATACATCTGGAAGTTCTTATGGTTACAGGATGTCTAAAGTCGCGTTGTCCATGGCAGCAAAATCACTTTCTATAGATTTATCAAGAGAAGATATTTATGTAGCTATTTTGCATCCTGGGTTAGTGAGTACAAGAATGACTGGCTTTACAAGAAATGGAATTAGTCCTGAAGAATCAGCAAATGGCCTTTTAAAACGTATAGATTCTTTAAATAAAAATAACTCAGGTACGTTTTGGCATGCCAACGGAGAAGTTTTGCCTTGGTAAAATCTATATATTTTTAAGAGATTTATATCGTTAATTTGTTAAAAAACTTTTAAATTTTTAACGAATTTCTTTCCTTGTTTAATTCTTTTAGTTATCTTTAAAAAAACATTAGTAAAGGAGGTGATTCATTGTCGTATCTACCGAAAAATGCGGTTATTAAAGGGGCCGTGAATTCAGTATCTTCATCACATTCATTGGTCTCTTTTTCTTTGATTAAGAAAAAAGGTTTTATAATCAACAGATTTATATAAATCAGTTACTTAATAACTAAAAGCTCTGTATCTCGTAAAGTTGCAGAGCTTTTTTTATGCATTTAAATAGTCTTTCAAAATTTACTCTATCTTTTTTGGCCGAAGTAAATTAAGGCTAAAAAAGATAAAGTGCTTACCAAAGCGATTAAGTACCATCCAGTTGAGGAGTTGCTAGTTACTTCGGTCATTTATTTTGATTTATCGGAGGAATTGATTATTTGAGTGAAAATCACAATTGATATCATTAAAAAAACTAAAAGGATGTAAGTTACGTTCATTTATAGAAAAATGCTAATTATCAAAAAGATTATTCCTAGAACAACCGTGACAATTGCTCCATCTACTAATAAATCTTTCCATGTATAACTTTTAAGCATCCTTGTTTTATCTTCTTCACTCATAAGGTTCTTTAACCACGTCCAATCTAAAAGCTTTGTCAATGCAACACCAAAAATTAAATGACCAAACAAAATACCAATTAGATCAATTCTAGAAATATCTTTAGTGAGACTTGTAATAATAAAAAAGTCCACTAGCTTTTTTCTTTATTAGATAAAGCACCACCTTCTTCTTTGTATTTTTCCCAAGCTTCGCTTATTTTTGCTTTAGAGAAATTTTGTTTCCCCTCAGAGAATTTATTTTTGAGGTTATTTAAACTATTAGTCAGTTCTTTTTTTGTTGGTTCATCAAGAAAGTTTGATGTTAATTTCCATAAATACCAGCTACTAGCTAGAAGAAGAATTAATCCCAGTAATTGCATATTAGTTTTTTACCATCCTACAACTTTTCAAATGGTTTCGATAAATTAATTTATTTAATACCTGCAGAAATTTTTTTGACTTAAATAAAAATTAAAACTTTAACCAGTGGAAAAATATTCTATCCAGCAACCATATAGTTAGACCCCCTTCCAGGAAAGCTAACCAATACATCCCATAATCAGAAAATCCCATTTGTTCTTTAACTGTTTTAATCAATTTTTTGTGAGCTTGAATGAGATCTTTCATGAACAATCAAAAATTTTTAAACCTGCTGAATTTCTTTAATTAAAAAACCCTTCCGATAGCAAGATAGACATGTTTTAGTCTCATCTAATGTAATTCTTAGAAAACCTGCTCCATTACACCTAAAGCAATTTACTTTAGTGTTTGAATAGATCTTTGATTTAATTTTAGCAGCACGATTTAAGTAAGAAACAGTTTCTTTACGGCCGTTTGCTTTGGCAGCTTTGTTTAAAAGCTTTTTGTAGTTGACTTTAAGTTCTTGGGTATTCATCTTTTGTAGAAACTATGATGCAAATACAGGAAAAATTAAATGTTTAAATAATTTTAAAAACTTTCAATTTCCCGTTTATATTTCTAATCTGATCTCTTACTGAGATCTGGTTAATATAACTAGGATTTGC
>CACLYZ010000005.1:0-62217 GCA_902611225.1 uncultured Prochlorococcus sp. | reverse complement strand
TAACAATGGGGAGCATTGGTTGTAAGATCGCTTCGATAGCTAGAGGTGATAGCGATATTTATATCTGTTTCAGCCTTCCTGGAAAGAGTTCACCCAAAGATTGGGATTTTGCAGCACCAGAGGCAATCTTAAGATCTGCTGGCGGTGCAATCACAACACTGGACAGCAGAGAACTAATTTATGGGAAATCAAATTTCGCACAAGGGGGTGTAATAATTGCATCAAATAATGCAGCTAATCATAAAAATATTTGTCTAGAAATAAAAGAAATTATTGAAAGTATGTAATGTATTTTAATTATGTTTAATTAAGTGGTGCAACAGGAGTTGGAGTTGGTTCGGGATAAGACATTCCATTATTTTGTCCGACACCCCTTAAGGTGAGATTAATTCTTCCCCTGCTATCGATCTCTCTAACTCTCACGGTTACTTCATCTCCTTGCCTCACGACATCTTCTACTCTTTCAACCCTTGCTTCAGACAATTGAGAAATGTGAACCATACCTTCTTTACCAGGCAGTATTTCGACGAAAGCACCTATAGGTATTATTCTGGTTACAACACCAGAGAAGATTTCACCTTCATGAACCTTGCGTGTTAATCCCTCAATTATTTTTTGAGCTTCTTCAGCAGCAGCTCCGTCATGAGATGCAATAGTTACAATTCCTCCATCTTCTATATCTATTTTTGTATTGGTTCTCTCAGTAATTCCTTTGATAGTTCTTCCACCAGGGCCAATTACGGTTCCTATAAGCTCAGGATCAATTCTAAAGCTTAAAAGTCTTGGAGCGTGCGGAGACAGGGATTCTTGAGGTTTATCTATTGCCGCTTGCATCTTTTCTAAGATATGTAATCTTGCAGGTCGAGCTTTTTTAATTGCATCAGAAATAATAGAGACTGGTAAACCCGTAATTTTCATATCCATTTGTAACGCAGTAATTCCTTTATCCGTACCTGCAACCTTAAAATCCATGTCTCCGAGAAAGTCTTCAATTCCTTGAATATCTGTAAGAATTCGAACTTCTTTCCCTTCTTTGATTAAGCCCATAGCAGTACCACTCACTGGTGCTTTTAGAGGAACTCCTGCATCTAATAATGAAAGCGTGCTTCCACATACTGAACCCATTGAAGTTGATCCGTTAGAACTTAAAACTTCACTTACTACCCTTAAAACATAAGGAAATGTTTCTTTCCCAGGCAGCACTGGTATTATTGCTCTTTCAGCTAATGCTCCATGGCCGATTTCTCTTCTGCCAGGAGTTCTCATAGGCCTAGTTTCACCAACTGAATAAGGAGGAAAGTTATAGTGATGCAAATACGTTTTTTCAGTACTAGGATTTAAATCATCCATCTCTTGAGCATCGCTTGGTGTGCCAAGAGTAGTAGTAGATAAGACTTGAGTTAGACCTCTTTGAAAAAGTGCAGAGCCATGAACTCTTTTTGGAAGAATTCCCGCAGAGGCTGATATTTTTCTAACTTCATCGAGATCCCTTCCATCAACTCTTTTCCCATCATTTATGATTTGAGACCTCATTAATTTTTTTGTTAATTTTTTAAAGTCGGAATGAATTAATTTTTCATTTTCTAAGGTTAGAACTTTTACTTGATTGTCATCTTTAAGTGAATCAATTTTGCTTTGAGTTTCAGTTTTAATTTTTTCAAGTTCGAGATCTCTCTCTTCCTTTGAAAGGTCAAATTTCTTTAAAACCAACTCAATAGGTTTTGTACAATTTTTCTCTAAATAAATGGGCAATGTTTTATCTTCTTCAGGGTCAGATGGCTTAATCTGTTTTATTCCTAATTCTTTTAGTAAATCTTCTTGCGATTTAATAAGTTCAGTAACAGCCTCATATCCGAAATCTATAGCTTCGATTGTATCTTGCTCTGATAATTGATTTGCACCTGCTTCAATCATGACGATACCGTCTGGTGATCCTGCAACAACAATGTCTAAATCACCTTTCTCAATCTCTCTATAGCTAGGATTTAAGATGAAATCGTCCCCTATAAGCCCAACTCTTACTGCAGCCATTGGTCCATAAAATGGAATCTCTCCAACTAAAGTTGCTATTGAAGCCCCCGTAACAGCCAAAACATCTGCTGGAACTCTTTCATCTAGAGAAAGGCATGATGCGACTATTTGAATCTCATCCCTCATCCATGTGGGAAAAAGTGGCCTCATTGGCCTATCAATTAATCTCGCAATTAAAGTCGCTCTTTCTGGTGGGCGACCTTCTCTCCTCATAAAACCACCAGGAATTCTCCCTGCAGCATAAAGTTTTTCTTCATAGTCGCATATCAGAGGTAGAAAGTCTGATGATTCTTTTTTGGCAGTTTTTGTCGCTGTAACTAATAGTGAGGTATCACCACACTCAATCATTACTGATCCACTTGCTTGAGGAGCATATAGTCCTGTAGTTAGTCGTATCTCTCGTCCGTCAAACGTGATCGACTTATTTTTTCCTTCCACTTTTTAAATTATAAATCTATACATAATTTATTCTTACATTTAATAGGGACATATTGAGTAAATTATTTAGATAAGCTATAAAAATTTTTAAAAATTTCCTAAAAATGAGTTTAATTTCGAAAAGTATTATTTTTTCTTGAGAAATATAGTACTAAAGTTAAAAACTTATACTACCAACTTGATTTAACTACTCCAGGAAGTTCACCGTTATGAGCTCTTTGTCTTAACTGATTCCTGCAAAGACCAAAATCTCTATATACTCCTCTAGGTTTACCAGTTGCCCAACATCTATTTCTTACTCTATTTGGTGCAGAGTTCCTTGGTAGACCTTGAATCTTTCTATGAATTTCTAATCTTTCCATTGGATCTTTTGCGGCATTAAATTCATCTAATAATGCTTTCCTTTTTGCAGCATATTTCTTAACGAGTTTTTTGCGTTTAACTTCTCTCGCAATCATGGACTTTTTCGCCATTTAGTCAGAATTTTTTAAAACTATCTACCATATTAACAGCTTGGAGAACAGTTTTTAAAATTTATTTATTGGTTTAATAATCTTTGCACGATTAATAGTTGACTAGTATCCCTGATAATAAGCAGAACGCTTAGTCCAACTAAAAGAAAAAAACTGGACTGAGTAACAACCATTTGTACCTTGACTGGAACAGGTTTCCCCCTAAAACCTTCAATTATAGTAAAAACAAGTTGTCCTCCATCTAACAATGGTAAAGGTAATGAATTAAGTACTGCTAAATTAATAGAAATTAAAGCCGCAAATAATAATATGCCTGTCCCACCTTGTTGAGATAATTGTGCACCGATTTCAACAATTTTTACTGGCCCACTTAATTGTTGAGCGGTTGAGGAGAAATTTGTTATTAACCCTTTATAACCTTGAATTGTTTTTACTAAAAGTGATGAAAATTCATTATTGGTATATTTAAAAAGTTCGAAAACGTTTTTTGTCTTTTTAGTTTCTCTCCTTATATTCGGTTGCAATTGAGCACCTATTGTTCCTTTTCCATCAATTTTTTTTGGTACCAAAGTTAAATCTTTGAAACTCCCATCCCTTTCAATTTTTATTGAAATTGGTTCGTCTGATGAATTTTGAATTTCTTTTACTAAAGTCGAAACGGCTTGATCCCCAACTCCTAAAGTACTAGTTTCGATTTCTAATATTTTATCCCCTGGTTCTAAACCAGCAAGAGAGGCAGCTTTATCAGGTTGAGTAGCCAAAACTAAAATGCCTGGTTCTGGATCAAATGGAATACCAACAGTAGTTACATTTATAATCAAGATTGAGTAAGCAAGTATCAAGTTGGCAAATACTCCAGCAGAAATTACAATAACTCTTTGAATTATTGGCCTATTTTTTAAAAGATTTGGATCTTTAGGGTCAATATTATTTAGTTCTTCATCAGGGAAGGATACAAAGCCTCCAAGAGGAAAGGCTCTGAATGAATAAGTAATATCTCTAAATTTTTTTTGAATAATTGAGGGCCCAAAGCCAATTGAAAATCCATCAACATAAATACCTTGTAAAATAGCTGCAAGGAAATGCCCCATCTCATGAAAAAATATGAGGAATCCAAGTACTGTTATTGAGGTTAAAACATTCATTTTTTTATATTAAGCAGTTTTTAAAAAATTTGATCCAAAATATGGAACCAGAGCATCTGGAATCTTAACGCTACCATCTGATTGTTGGCCATTCTCAAGAATCGCTGCCATTGTTCTCCCAATCGCAAGACCACTTCCATTTAAGGTATGTATATATGTATTTTTCTTATCAATTTTTGATCTTATTGATGATCTACGTGCTTGAAAGTCAAGGCAATTGCTGCAACTTGAAATTTCTCTATAACCTTTACTACTGGGAAGCCAAACTTCAAGATCAAAAGTTCTACTAGAAGAAAAGCCTAAATCTCCTGTACAAATATCTACTATTCTGTAGGGTAGGTTGAGCTTTTTTAAAATGCTTTCAGCATCAGAAGTAATCTTTTTATGGGCTTCTAAAGATTTACTTGGATCACAAAACCAATAGAGTTCAACCTTATTAAATTGATGAAGTCTTATTAAACCTTTAGTATCCCTTCCATAACTTCCAGCTTCTCTCCTAAAAGATGGACTATATGCAACATACTTAATAGGTAAAAGCTTGGGATCAATAAGCTCGTTTCTATGAAAAGCAGTTAGTGGAACTTCAGCTGTTGGAGAAAGCCATAAATCGTCATTAGAACACTTAAAACTTTCATTTGAAAATTTAGGTAATTGACCTGATCCGGTAAGACTTTCTGAATTTACTAAAGCTGGTGGCATTAACTCCAAGTAACCATTTTTAGTATGCATATCGAGCATAAAATTAATTAATGCCCTCTCTAATCTGGCACCATTGCCTATAAGAGTGATAAAACGACTTTTTGATATTTTTGTTGATTTTACAGAGTCAAAAATATTAAGACTTTCTCCTATCTCCCAGTGTGATTTAATATTCTCTTTTATTAGAGGATCCCCCCAAGTTTTTATTTGTAAATTATCACTTTCATCTTTCCCAATAGGCGCCTCTTTGCTAGGAAAATTTGGCAAATTATATATCTCATCATCTACTTCTTTGTCTAATATTCTTTTTTTCTCTTCGAGTTCAGAAATTTGAATTCTGTATTCGTTTCCCTTTTTCTTTAAATCATTTAATTCTTGTGAATGATTATTTTGGGATTTTCCAATAACTTGACCGATTGATTTGCTTAATTTTTTACTCTCAGATTGGAGACTGGATATTTCTAAGTCAATTTCTTTTTTCTTAATAGTTAATTCGTGTATGTGAGATATCTTGTAAACTTTTCCTCTTAAGGATAAATTCTCTTTAACAAGTGTTGGGTTTTCTCTTATTAATTTTTGATCTAACACTCTTTTTTTTTATTACATTAATTAAGATAGTTAATCTCGATTCATTATTTGGGTTTTTTGATTAAAAATTAACTTAATTAATGATTCCTGACTTATGGAATATTTTAAAAATTAAATTTAATTCACGATGCAGAGCGGGCCCTTCCTGTGGATGACCATTCTTTTAGTAAATCAATTTGCTCTTTTGCTGTTCTTGATAGGGGAACAAGTTCAGAAACTGCCTTTATCAAATCTTTCTCCATTAGTTCTCTGTTTTCAGAAAATGAAATGTGCATTCCTTCTATTACTGCCTGTTCAAGTTCTGCTCCAGAAAATCCATCTGTCCTGTCAATAATTGTGGAAAGAGGGAAATTATAGTCAGGCCTTCTTTTTGTTAAATGTAAATCTAGAATATTTAATCTCTCTTCAGAATTTGGTAGATCAAGAAAAAATATCTCATCAAATCTGCCTTTTCTTAATAATTCTGCAGGAAGCTTATCTATGGCATTAGCAGTAGCGATAACAAATACAGCAGATTCTTTTTCAGCCATCCAAGTTAGTAAACTTGCCAAAACCCTCTGACTTGTTCCTCCATCGCTTCTAGCATCACCGCCAAAGCCCTTGTCAATTTCATCGATCCACAGAATACAAGGAGACATGGCCTCAGCTCTTGAAATTGTTTCTCTAGTTCTTGCTTCACTTGAACCAACGAGGCTAGAAAACAGTCTTCCAACATCTAACCTGAGTAGCGGCATCGACCAACTCTTTGAAATTGATTTTGCGGTGAGCGATTTCCCTGTTCCTTGTGCTCCGACGAGTAAAACGCCCTTGGGGATAGGTAATCCATAATCTCTAGCTTCTTTAGAAAAGGCCCTGTATCTTTGATTAAGCCAAACTTTTAAAACATTTAAACCTCCAATATCATCTTGAGTTGATTTGGCTTCAAAAAATTCTAAAATTTCACTTCTTGCGATCACTTGTTTTTTCTCTTCAAGAATATCTTTAATATCTTCTTTACTTATTTTTCCTCTTTGAGCAAGTGCCTTTGCAGTGACTTGCTTTACTTTTATTTCAGTAAAAGATTATATTAATTTTTTAATTTAATTGTTGGTCCTCTATCCGTATATGTTTGTGCCTTAAACCGTACATTTTTGTTAGTCGGTTGATGGGTATAGCTAGTTAGAACTAAACAGTAGCAGACATGAACTAAATGCCTTCAACACCGATCAAATCTTGTAATAAATATGTGTTGAGTTACAAAGATTCATCAAATTATACACATGAAATTGGCTTCTACGCTCGTGATGCATATGACTGCCTAATGCTAGCGAGACAATTCAACTCTTACGTACATGACAATCCGGGATCTGTAATCAGAATCCTACAAAAATTTTAGGTAATTAATTATGAATTTAAAAAGATCACTATTCGCAATTCAAAATAAAAATTCAAAAGATTTTGATAATGCAAAAGATTTTCCAACTATTGAAGATTTAATGAGAGAACAGATGGTTCCACAAGATGAAGGAAATACAGTTCACCATAGAAGAGATTTAGACTCTCTTGGTTAGTTTTTGAGAATAGCTAGCTAATATTTTAAAATCAATGATCATCTTGAATGAATTTTGCGTTAAATTCATAAAATAATATTTTCTTCCTCAAGTTTCTTTTTAAGTTCTATAGGCATATATGCAATATCTTTTTTTATTGCGTTAATTGCATCTGAATACTTTTCAGGTTCAGCTAAAAGCATTTTTATTAAATTGTATTGACTTTCAATTTCTTGAGAAGAAAATTTTCCCATAAAAAAATAGGTAGTAACATTTTTATTTTAGATCAAAAGTCAAACACTCAAAAGATTTATTATCAGTTAGAGGCTGCTGCAATTTCTTTATGGACGGAAAGAAATTCTTTATCCGTTAGAACTGGTGTAACTTCAATTTCTACGCCAAAATTATCGACCCAGATACTACTCCATTTCCAAATGTTCTGATGGTTTGAAGATTCAACTATGGCCCAACCATTAGCTCCCTCAGGATTTACTACTCGATTAAGAACTTTAAACCCTTCAAATTCATCACCTTCGCATCCTCCTTCCACAAAACCCGCAAAAGCTTCTGCTCCTTGCATATGACTTTCTTGATCTGGAAATTGCCAATGTACTATGTAAGTTTGCATGAATAAAATTATTTTTTTAATTATTAATTATCGAATTTAAAAATTAAATAAAAAGTCTTTAAACACTAATTAAAAACGAAAAATCCTGGTAGGCAAAAATAGCCAAAAAAAAAGACTCTTAAGAGCCTAGGTGATGGGGACTCCTATAATGACAAATTAAAGAGAAACTAACAACCCCATCAATAGGTAATTTTAAATACCTACAAACACCATATGTAGTGCTAAAATTTTGAAAAGGTGGGTGATGGGGATTATCTCGCCTTTTGATCGAGGCGAAGCTAAAGCCCTTTTCTTATTAAAAATTTACTGTAATAATTAAAGTCAGATCCTGAATTGAAGTATTTGAAGCTTTTGAAGATAGTTCTAAAAACGCTTCTATGATTAATACAAATTTAATCTCTTATGGTTGTGTTTTAAGCGATCAAACAATCCATTAAAGGTTCTAAGATTGAACATATCTTAGAAGAGAGAAACGAATATAAAAAACTATTAGAGGAAGGGTGGCAAAAACTTATAGCTTCAATAAATTCAAAAAAATGGTTAATAGGTACTTTACCTAAAATTTGACATTATTAAAATTTAATTGCTAGATAAGCTTCAGAATGGAAGATAGATCATGAAAAAAGACATTTATTCAAATATTAAAGATTCAGATGCTTTGGAAAGTTTTTTTGAATGTATAACTTCTTGTAGCATCAATAGTGAGGGAGTAGATTGCACAACAGCATGTTATGTAAAACATTTAGAACAAAACAATATCGACTACCCTATAAAATTTTCATAAGCAAAGCTTATTGATAATTGTTAGATTTCATTAATGTTATTTCCTGCTCCTCAAGTTATTTTTGGTCTATTGCTTTTATCTATTGCAGTAGTTCTAATATGGGATATTAGATACAATCCTTTTGGAGAGGACGAAGACGGGATTTAATCTTCAACTAGGAAGCTGATTTGTAGGTGGTGTATGAAATCGCCGTTTTTTTCTTTTGAGTCTTTTGTAAGCGACTAAAGAGCCCAATAATAAAAATGTAAAAGCTATGGAGTTAATCATATCAAGTAGTTTTATATCTATAAAAACAAATATGTTCTAAATATCAATGATTAAAGTTATTTTTTAAAAAGTGAATAGTAATCGACTAATTTTAAAATTTAGCTTTGAGATTAGGTACCCAAAGCAACCAAGAGAAAATGCTTACATGACCAAGATTAATTTCTATGCAATGAGAATAAATCACTTTTTCTTATTTCTAATTTGATATTGCAGAACAGCTTTTAGGTGTTGTACTTCTTTTTCTAAATTCTCAATTCTTTTTTCTAGTTCTTTATTAGTTGCCATATTTTTTAGAGATAAATTCATTGATATTTATACTATTAAAAAAGTGAATGGTACACATGGAAATGTCAAATAAGTATTAGAGCCTATTGATGGGCATAATTTCGCTAGATAAATTATGCAAAGTATAATTCTAAGGAGAATTTATGAGTGGAGATTATGAGACACTAGAAATCAATCAACCTAAAATTACATATTTTCAGAAAAGATCCGCAAATAATACAGAATGGTTAGATGAATTAATCAACCAAATTGAAAATATGAAAAACAATATATCCAAATCTTCTTAATGACGGAAAAAGAGTTGAAGGAATTAGAGAAATTTGCAAAAGAAAATGGATACAATGACGAGCTAAAAGATATATATTTAAGGGAAGTTATTGACAGAAGTAAAGAATACGAATGAGATCAAATTTTCGACCAAATGTTCGACTAGCTACAAACATTCTTTTAGTTATTGGTACTTATGCTATTGCTTTAAAGATTGCCCCAATAGCAAAGGTATATCAGGAAAAAAATTTATGTATTAAATATTTAAAACATCAAATAGATCGAGACAAACTTATCAAAAGACTAAAAATAGTTAAACAAGCAAATCCATCTAGTATTTGTGACTCTATCCTCAAAAGTTAAAAATGCATATAATTCTTAGAAATTTTAAATTTTTTATTTTTTTATTTTTCTTATCTCTAAATTTCAATAATTATTCTTTTGCACATATGAGGGGTACATTTCTTTCTGAGGAGGAAGCTGAAAAAAGGGCTTTAGAACTTGGTTGCGAAGGAATACATAAGAACCAAGATAAATGGATGCCATGCAAAAACGAAAAAGAATTACATATTTATTTGAGGAAATAGATGGAAAGATTAAAAACCAATAAAAGAAAAATTCACAGAAAAATAACCGCAATTTCAGCAATCCCCTTACTAATTACTATTGTATCTGGGACTATTTATAGTATTCTTCAACCATTAGGAGTAGATGCTTTTTGGTTAATAAAATGGCATACGGGTAATTTTGGCATTATTAATTTGCAACCTTTTTACTCTATAGTTCTTGGTATAGCTTCAATAATCTCAATAATATCTGGCGTTAAACTATTACAAAAAGAATCTTAGGTATATTCTAAGCCAAGCCAAAATCTAACTAATTAATACTATCTGCGCCCCCACTTACTAAGAAAATTATCGCTCCAAGTGCCATTGTTGCTACACCCATATAAGGATATTTCTTAATTCTTGATTTAGTAATTGGAAGCCATGAAAGGTATCTATCAGATTTATTTAATTCATTTTTTTGTCTAGGTGGCAATCCTAATTGTTCTCTTCTTTTAGCTTCGCCCATAATCTTAAATTTGCTTATACATCAATATTAAAAATTATGTTCTAAACCTGCGAGTTAACTTTATTAAAAACAGAGGTATTTTATAGATAAACAAATTATTTAAAATTTATTTAGCCTTTTTTAAATATAGATTCTTTGTATTTGCCTGATCTGATGTAAATAACAAAATTAAGATAGTTCCAACTAGAAATGAAAAAATCATTGTCAAACCAACAACTTCAACCATTTCACTAGGCAGATAATTTAGAAACATTAATGAATAGATCTCTTATCTTAAACTTAGCAATTGTATTTTTGATGTAAAGTAAGTATCCCTCCTTAAATTTCAAAAAGAACTTTCTGAGACTTTTTAATTTTTATTTATTTATATTTGCGGGATAAATCTAGTTCTAGCTGATCACAATTTTCTTACTTAGCTATTCCTATTTTCTTAAGCAATTTCAGGTAAGGCAAGGCCCAATTACCAAAGGTAAAAGAGATTGTCGTATTTTTTGTAGTTGGTAATAATGTTTTAAAACGTGTAGAGGCTAATTTAGAAAATATCTTAATAGTCTCTGCTTCTAGATTATCCATATACAATTTTTTTTGAATGTCTCGATCTTTCTTTTGGGGCAAATAATTTTCTATAAACCATAAAACTTGATCTAAATTTGATTTATTAGTTGAGGTTTTAATTTGTTTATTTTTCTTCTTAAACATATTTATTTACCTCATAATTACTGAATTAAATTTGCCATTTATATAATTTAAATCAATAGTAAAAGCATCAAAATTATGTTCTTTTTAACAATAGATAATCGAAAAAATAAATTAATAATTACGTTTTTTTTATAAAAATAAAAAAAGAGGGGTAAACCCCCCCTTTATGGATCAGTTTCAAAAAAGAATTTAATTTTTTGAGTCTTTCAATTTCATTTCTTTTTGTGTTTTCCTGATTCTTTCTTCAAAGACGGATATTCTGTATGGAGTAACTTCTCCACTTTTAGTTGCCAAAAGTTGGGCTTCATATAGCCTATTGGCTCTTTTGATTTTTTCTCTTATTTGTAAGAGGTTATTCATGGTCTTTTGCAGTTAATGAGAATCCCGTTCCCTACTCCCATATCATGCGTCCAGAGATATAAACTTGGATGAACGTGAATGAACGATAACATCTTCAAAAAAATTCCGCGAGAGTAATTTTTACTAATTTTTCTCAAAAAAATAATCACGGCATAAATATTATGAATATGCTTTTAAGAATAAGTAAATTAAGATAATAAAATTGTTTGCGACCCATCATTATTATCCTGAATCATTATTTTTTTATTTGGGAAAATATCTGATAATATTCTTTTCAAATTTGAATTATCTGAAGCAATTATATTACTCATATTTTTTGAATTAATTTTCCAATTTTCATCTACAAATAGTTCTTTATCATCACCTTTTTTATTCTCCAGTGATGTCTTATTTAGAATCTTAAGTAACAGTTCTGAATCATAATCTTTAAATTCTTCAGGGCTCTCTTTTAAATTTTCAATCATTATTTAGAAATCTAATGTTTCTAAATCTTGCATGAGTAATTTGAAGAATACAAGGTATTAATTACCTAAAAATTTCTCTCAAGATAAAAAACCTGTTTCTTTTATAATAATTTTCTTTAAAAAATTTAATTCCAAAATAGCCAAAGAATGATATTTAAAAAGATTAATTAATCATTTACACCATTTATTTACTTGTTAAGTTGCGATTAAGGGATTCAGAAAAGATGCCAAGAGTAATTAACAAAAAAATTAGACTTTTAAGGTGGTTAAACTCAGGCATGATACTACCATTTATCATTATGGCTGCATCCTCATCAATTATTCTTTATGGTGTTTTATTTATCCTAATAAAATAGTTTTCTAACTTAAGCAGCTAAGTTTTCCTCAGATTTAGACATTATCATTGCAGCTTTTTTTAATAAACTAACTACTTCTTTTCTTCCAACTGCATTATCAGCTTGACGCATTATTTCAGCATATTTTTTATTTATTTTTTTCATAAATAGTTTTAATTTAATCTAAAATTACAGCACCTCAAGATTGTGTCAATCGTAAATAATTATCATCTATTATTTTTTCATCATTCATTACACATTTATTTTTGATGATTTAATATCTTTAAAATTTTTTTAAACAATGGTTACAAATAGTCATCAATATCAAAATTCACAATCCTCATAATTAAGCAATATTAAAGGATTTGAAAACATAAAATAAACCTCCGATTAGGATAACTATGGCGGCTCCATAAAAAAGAAAAG
This sequence comes from uncultured Prochlorococcus sp., assembly GCA_902611225.1. Lineage (GTDB taxonomy): Bacteria > Cyanobacteriota > Cyanobacteriia > PCC-6307 > Cyanobiaceae > Prochlorococcus_A. The sequence goes on along the minus strand of CACLYZ010000005.1, from coordinate 49,725 downwards.
GGATAATTGGATATTTATATAGTGTAGACCTAACTTTTTGCTGTATGGCTTTTTTATCGAGTTGGGGCAACTTTATGTCTTCATTTTTTTCTCTAGGCGGAATACCTAAATTTTTTCTTCTCTTTGCCTCTCCCATGATTAATACTGAGGTATCCCCATACATTTTAAATAATTGTTATCAGCTAAATCTAAAATTTGATTCCATTCTTCATGAGATGTTTCCAAATGATTTTTAAAATCTTTTTCAAATTTAAGAATACATCTTTTTTCTATATTTTCTGGAGAATTATAATTTCTTAAAAAAGTAATACTCAAATAAGATAATGATGAAAAAACTATAATTACTTTAGCAATTCTAAAACGATTTATATCCAAGATGATTCTTCCATACTTGAGAAATCAACTTTGTGACTTTTTATCCATTCACTATTTGCTTGAACAAACTTTTGAATATTTCCCTCTGGAGCCTGATGTATACAAATTACTTTTTTAGGATCATCTTTACTGAATCCTCTAAATAGTGGTTTAATATCAAATTCAGAATGTCTTAGATCTGCTTCTTTACTATCAAAAATTTTTACCCATTCTTCAAATGAACTTTTAATTTTAAAAGAAATTACGGTTGTTATTTTCCTGGACATTAAAGAATAAGATACTTTTTTTATATTAAAAGGTATGTCAAACATTCTCAATTATTTAATCCATCTAATTCTGAAAACAAAATAAAACTAATATAAAAAATTTCATTTTAATCTTTTAAGTAATTCTCAATAGAACTTTAAAAAATACAGGTATCAAATAAATTGTTAATGCTTTTCACCCTTCAATAAAATTTTTCTCCTAATATAAAAGAAAACTAATGTAGTTATTATCATCACTGGTGGATGAAATGAGATTGAACTAAGATATTCATAATAACTAAATTTTTCCAATTACTTAAAAAACAAACTCTAAAAACTATATCCTTTTTTCGAATCTTAAATTGATATAAATAAACCATTATCATGTATAAAATGTCTATTTAATTTCTATATTTATTTTAAGTTTTTAGTAAATAAAAATTTTTTAATAGGATGATCATCTAATCCTTCTCTAAAAATTAATCAAAGTAAGTAAAAACCAATTTGTAAATAACTCTCTATCTAGGTTTATAATTTTCTAATGAATTATTTAGAATAAAAGAATGATTAGTTCAATTAATTTAAAAAATTTACCTATTCAGGATTTGGTTATCTCAGGGTTAATAATATTTATTATGTCGACAATTATTGCCAATATTTATGACCCATTATTAGGAATAACTTATGCATTTGGTAATATACTCACTCTTACTTTTTTAAGTTGGTTATACAAAGAGACATGGAGTGATCCAAGTAAATAAATCTAATTAAGAAAAAAGATGAATAAAAAACTACTTCTGTATTTTTAATTTCGAGGAATACTTTAAATTAACAATATACGTCGCAAGAAGAGAAAGTATCAAAAAAAATAATAAGCTTTCCAAGGTAGATTGGGGCATAACCATGAGTAGTACCAAAAATGATATATCTTTAAAGAAACGAATTCTGAAAAAAAATCAACCCTTTCATTATTTTTTATTCTCAAACTTATAAATTTAATTTGTCTAATAAAATTCCTGAGATTTATATTTATTTTAATTTGAAAAATATTTTTCTGCCCTCCTCAAGGCTTTTTTTGCTCCTTTATAATCAAGACTTTCTAATTTTTCATTACTTTTTTGTTCCAGCATTTTTACTATTTCATTTCTCTTTATTTCATCAATTTTCAGCTTATGATCAAAAATAAGATCAAATTTTGAGGAATACAATCTAGATAATTCTTCTCTGTATTTTTCAATAATTTTTTCATCACAAGATTTGGATTTCAATATTGCATTAGCCTTCATTTTGTCAGCTATTGCTCCTTTAAAATTTCCTAGTTTAAATTTCTTCTCACTTGATCTAGTTAGCTTAATAATATTTCCCAATATCAATTCATTAGAATCTCTCATTTATTTATCTGACCCTAGATTAATGCTATCAGAATAAAGAAAAAACAACTTATTTTTTTAATACTCAAATAATTAAATAATTAACCAATAACAAGTCCTTTTTCAAGAAGTAAATCGAAAACCTCCACACTTTTCGTTTTCCCAAATTTGGGGGGCTTATGTAAATCTAATATTTCAGCAAGGCACATAATCCAATAAGTATCTTTTTTTAAATTTAGCCTTTCGCAAATATGAGTAGGGGCCGATTTAAAACAGCCAAAATCCGTTGATATATTAATGTTTATGATTTGAGTTTCAAGTTCCAGACTTAAAAGTTCTATTTCTTGCTCAGAAAGGGATGTTCCAAAAGAATATGATTCAATTAAAAGTTGATAATTCATAAAAGATTTATTTTTCAAGAAATCCATCGTGTTATTTTTGTACCCGCATAAATATGCCCTGAAGCTTCAACAATAGGTTTTGTTTCAGGATTCATAAAAATATCGTATAGAACATTTTCTGGTCCTTGAAAAATTACAGTTGCCCTTTGAGAATCATCTAATGATTTACCAATATAAAATGTTTTAACTCCCATTTCTTTAAACATTGACTGCTGTTCCTCAGCATTCATATGAGATTCATATTGTTCGAACGTATTACTTAGTTGAAAATCTAGAATAGTCGTTTCAATGGTCATAACAGTCATAAGATGCTTTTTAGATTTTAAATCTTTTTGCAAAAAAAAGAATAATTCAATAAAGATTAGTTTTTATTAAGCAATGTATTAACTAATTTTTATTTATGGGTTATAAATCAACTATAAAAAACTGATTTTAATTTTGGACTCAAAAATTTCTCCAAGAGAACAATGGACTAGTAAGTTGGGATTCATTCTTGCAGCTGCTGGTAGCGCAGTAGGTCTTGGTAACCTTTGGGGTTTCGCCTATAGAGCCTCTCAAGGTGGAGGTGCTGCTTTTGTACTTTTATACATACTAATCGTTTTAATTGTATGCCTTCCGGTATTTGTTGCTGAAATGGCTTTAGGAAGAAACGCTACTGCCAGCACATTGCTTGCACCAGTAAAGTTAGCTGGGAAGAATTGGTATCCATTAGGAATTCTTTTCTTTATAGCTCCCTTGGGAATAGCATCATATTATTCAGTCATAATGGGGTGGACCGCAGATACCTTGTTCCATTCATTATTTTTTGGATTACCAAAAAATTTAAGTGAAGCAGAAGCTTTCTTTGGCTCAATTAGTAGTGGAAGCAGTGTTTTATTAGGACACCTTTTAAGTCTTGTTCTTACAGCCATAATAGTTTCATCAGGGATAAAAAAAGGAATCGAAAAGGTGACACGATTCTTTATGCCTATACTTTTTATAATTCTTCTATCGCTAGCAATATGGGCCACTTCACTTTCAGGCGCATGGGAAGGATACAAAACATTTTTATTTAAGTTTGACTTTGATGAATTGAGGAACCCTCAGACAATAAGAAATGCTTTTACACAAGCTTTCTTTTCATTAAGTTTAGGAATTGGAGTTATGGTGACTTATGCTTCCTATTTAAATAAAAAGAGTAATCTTCCAAAACTAAGTGTTGGAGTTGCATCATTGGATACTTTGGTGGGTCTTATGGCAGGACTTATTACTTTTCCTATTGTTTTAACATTTGGTTTAAGTGATGCTATTTCTGAATCAACAGTTGGTGCATTATTTATATCAATTCCTACGGGCCTTGGTTCATATGGAGCGGTTGGAAGAATTGTAGCTGTTGCATTTTTTGCACTAGCTTATATTGCAGCAATAACTTCCTCTGTTTCATTATTGGAAGTTCCAGTTTCCTCTTTAATGGATAAATTTGGTTTTAAAAGAGAAAAATCTGTTTGGCTAATAACTCTTTTCCTATTTTTAGCAGGCATTCCTTCTGCATTGAACTTAAACATTCTTGGAACTATTGATTCAATTTTTGGAGGAGTATTACTTATCTTTGGTGGATTCTTGGTTACTTTCTTTATGGGATGGGTAGTACCTGGAAAGTTTAATGAAGAACTTAGTGATTCAAAAGTAGGAATCAAAACTACACGTTATTTGAAATTCATGACAAGATGGGTTGCGCCACCAATTATTGGTTTTGGACTATTTATTAGTGTTTTTGATTTGCTGAAAGGTTGGGTAAGTTAAAAATATATTAAAAACAATAATGTATTAAATTAAATAAATTTTCTGAAATATAGTGCAAAATAGGGGGAGGGGTACAAGTTAAAAAAAGATTAAATAGTTTAACTTTTTCACATTATTTTTGAGCAAACTCAAAAAATACTAGTCAATAATTAAGTATTTGCAATAGTTCTTGTTTAAAAAATTAATGTGTTGGAGAAGTTCTTTTTTTATTTTTTAAAAGTCCAAATGTTTTTTCCAAAAAAAAGTCTTACTGCAAACTCTTTTTTTAATTAAGTATTAAATTTCAACTTATATTTTAATCTCAAACATATCGGCAAAAAACATCCCTAATAGAATCTATATAAGATACATTTAGGTGTTTAATTTAAAGAAATTGGAACGCCTACAAGAATAAATAACAAATTTGATGTCAACCAAATCTGATTCATTAAAAGGAAAGCTTACAGAAAATTTTTCTGAATTTTCTCAACTATCTGACTATTCTTTTATGAATTCTCTTAAAGCAGATCCTCAATCAACAAAAGATGGAAATGATCATAAGCCGCGTTCAGTATATTCAGGTCATTACGTACCAGTTGTTCCAACTGCTATTCCAGAACCAGAATATATTTCCCATAGCAAGAAACTTTTTAAAGAACTAAGGCTAAGCCCAGATCTTATTAAAGACAAGAATTTTTGTCGTTTTTTCTCAGGTGATATTTCTGTTGCTAATTATCCAATGAGTCCTGTTGGTTGGGCAACAGGTTATGCATTATCAATTTATGGGACTGAATATACTCAACAATGTCCCTTTGGTACTGGCAATGGTTATGGTGATGGCAGAGCAATTTCTGTTTTTGAAGGTTTATTTAATGGGAAAAGAATGGAAATGCAACTTAAAGGAGGAGGTCCAACTCCCTATTGTCGTGGAGCAGATGGTAGAGCTGTCTTAAGGTCTAGCGTACGAGAATTTCTCGCACAGGAATTAATGAATGCCTTGGGCATCCCTACCTCAAGATCTTTAACACTTTATGTCTCACGTTCAGAAATAGTTAGAAGACCGTGGTATTCCAAAGGGTCCAGATATTTTGAACCTGATATTATGATTGATAATCAAGCGGCAATTACTACGAGAGTCGCTCCATCTTTTTTACGTGTAGGGCAGATTGAACTTTTTGCAAGAAGAGTTCGTAATAATGCGCATGATGAGGCCCTCAATGAATTAGAGATGATAGTTCAACATCTAATTCATAGAAATTATAAAGGTGAAATTGAATATGAGATTTCAATTGAAAGTAAAGTAATAAAACTGGCATCTTTATACAGATCAAGACTCATATCACTTATAGCTAACTGGATGAGAGTTGGTTATTGCCAGGGTAATTTCAATAGTGATAATTGTGCTGCTGGAGGTTATACCTTGGATTATGGCCCCTTTGGATTCTGTGAATTATTTGATCCAAGATTTCAACCATGGACAGGTGGAGGTGAACATTTCTCATTTTTTAACCAGCCTTCTGCAGCGGCAATAAACTTTAAAACATTCTGTTCATCTCTTAGTCCGTTACTTTCTGGAAACAAACAAGATCAAGAAAAGTTAGATCAAATCGAAAAGGATTTTTCAGAATTGATGAACAAAGAGTTGAAGAAAATGTGGGCCAACAAGCTTGGTTTAGAACATTACAAAGAAACTCTAATAAATGAATTTTTTAATCTCATGGTCATTTCAAAAGCAGACTATACAATTTTGTTTCGTAAACTCTCTGAAATACCTGATAACTTAGATTATTTAAAAGACAGTTTCTATTTTCCCATTAATGATGAGCTCAATAATAGATGGGAGGTGTGGCTTAAAAATTGGCAATCAATCTTGAAGAAAGAGGGAAATATTAAAGCAAAATCGGCATCAATGAAATCTCTTAATCCAGTCTATACATGGCGCGAATGGATGGTCGTCCCTGCATATGAAGAAGCTGAAAAAGGAAATTACAAAAAAATAAAAGAGTTGCAGGATATTTTCAGTAACCCATATATAGAACAACCCTCAGAATTAGATCAAAAATATAATCGACTAAAGCCAAGCCAGTATTTTAACTATGGAGGAATATCTCACTACAGCTGTTCTTCATAAAAGTTCAATCCTCATGCAGATTAAACAACTTTGAGAAAAATCTTATTTATTTTTTATATAACTTTTCTAATTGCTTAATTTCCTCTCTTAGATCCTTACCTTTCTTATTCAATTTATTATTTTTAATTATTATTGGGATAATCCACCAAGCTTGAAGTCCTAAAAAGATAAATAATAGAATCAATAATTCAAAAGTACCAGGCTGCATTTGATAGATAAACCTTCTTTATCAATAACATTATTCTAAAAGTTATTAAACATTCATGAGATATTTAATATTTCTAGGCTGCCTTTAAATCAATATTAAGCTCAATACCCTTTGAAATAATTGCTTCTTTAACTTCAATAAGTTTGGAAATTATTCTTTGCTTCTCTTGATCAGTTTTATAGATATCTTCTACAACTTCCTGCATTGCGAGTGTTACTTTTTGTAGTTTGATTTCTAAATCTTCCCTGTAATTCATAAGCTTAAAGAAATTACCTTTTTTATTAAAAAACAAAATAATTATTAGTAAATAAGTACTTAACCTTAAAAGTATTGACAGCTAAACGAGTAGACTATAATTTATAGTACAAACGTATTAATATTTATCGGGCGAATTAGAGGTAATGCATGGAGCCTAAGTACTCATTTGGTTGTAGCACTAGTAAGCCAAACGGATGCCTACTAAATCCCGAAGGCAGCAGGATGATCTTTTTCGAAGAATGCAAAAATTCTGCTAAACCTAATTTTAAAATTGATATTCATCTTTTCTATACAAATCACCTTGGAGAACCTGGAGGGTACAAATCCTCTGAAAAACTAAACATAGATTTAGCCTGGGAAAAGTGGCACGAACTTCACCAAAAAGGGTGGACAGAAGTGGCTCACAATTATGGGTAAAGACTCCTGCCAAGAAAAAGCCTTTATATTTTTATGAGCTTAAGAATTCCCTAAAATATGGAATTCGGCGTCAAAAATAAATAATCAATAACCGGAGGGGGTTTTTAACCCCTTTTTATTTATTAAGTGAATTAATAAATTATTTGAAATTTTCCAATTTAATTTATAGATAACTATAAATTAAATCAGGGTTTGAAAACAATGTAATCGTAGATACCAACAGCTTTTTTATTAATTGACTATAAATTTAAAACACGAGTTAACCCGTTCCAATTTGTTGACTCTGAGGTTTTAACCGTTGACTCCTTATCTACTTCTAGTTTTGACTCGCTAGATTCAAGATTCAAAAACGGTATTTATATAACTTAAATCATGGAAAAAAAAATCGCAAAGAAATACGCCGATCTTATAGTCCAGGCTAATAATTCAACTGGCAGAAAAGAAGCTTTGTCATTAATTAAACAAGCAACAAAATTAAAAACCAAACTTGATCAATACGAAATGATGTAGTTTCTTAATTATCGATAGGAGTTTCAAGATGAGGTAGAAACTAGCTCCTTTTTTTTTATCTTGCTATACAAATACTAAGAGATGATTTAACTTCTCTGCTTTAATAAAATATCGTGGAATTAACTGAGCTAATTAAGGATTACATTGCTACAGAATTATTATCAAGTATTGAAATTGACTTTCTAGAAGGAGAATTATGGGAAACTACTCAACATATTGCAGAAATAAATACAGTTATCAAAGCTCCAAAAAATATATGTAAGAAATTAGGACTAGATGAAAATTCTTGTTGGCAATTATGTTGTGCAGCCGTTCTTGACTCCTCAAGACCATTAAAGAATGGACAAAAAAGAGTTAATGATTTTAAAAAATTAATTAATCGATATGAAATTAACTACATATAAACCAAAAGACTCAATGATACGATTACTTATTGCATCAATTCTTTTTTTTATTCCACTAGGAGGTTTTGCTGATGAAAAGCAAAGAGAGATTGAGAATGAAGCTTTAAATCTTGTTATTAAAAAATATGGAAAAGGCTTAGAAAATAGTTTAAAAGGAACGGGAGTAACTCCCAGTTATCGAAGTTGGTATGAAAATGATTGTTTTGTAAGTATTGCAGCAGGTACTTACCAAGAAGATACTTGGTCGGCAATGAAGTGGTTTAGCGTTAATGTCTGTTCTGAATCAGCTGAAATAATGGAAAGTGAATGAAGGAAATAAGACGCCTATTAGTTCTTCAGCATTTAGAAATAGAGGGGCCAGGTCTTTTTGAACAATTTGCTAAAGAAAGGGATTTAAAAATAGAAATTATTCGTTTAGATAACAAAAATGCTCTGCCGCAAACAAAAAAAGGTGACTTAATTTTAATTATGGGTGGACCAATGGGAGTTAAAGATATTGGAAGCGAAAGATATCCATGGCTTAAGTTAGAAAGAGATTTTATAAAAAAAGAATTAGAAAATGAGAGACCTATAATCGGTGTTTGCTTAGGTGCTCAGTTGCTTGCGAGTGCGGCTGGAGGAGATGTAGAAATTCTTAAATGTGGATCACCTCCAAAAGCATTACCAGAAATTGGATGGTCTCAAATTTTTATTAATAAATCAAATAAAGACTTTAAAGCACTGTTTGAAGAACCTTTTCATGTACTGCATTGGCATGGAGATAGGATTTTATTACCTGAAAAAGCAGTACTCATTGCTAGTAGTGCGCGTTGTAAGGAACAGTTTTTTAGGATTGGTAATTTTGCTTACGGATTACAATTCCATATAGAGACGACGGGGAGAATGATAAATAACTGGATTAAAGAAGATAAAGAGTTTGTCCTTAAGGGATTAGGCTCAAATGGTCAGGAAACTTTAAAAGAAGAGAATAAAAAATATATTGATAAAACTTTTTTAAAAAGAAAGCTTCTAATGAGTAGATTATTTGAATTATTAGATAATTAAAAAGGGAATAATTAATCATCCAATAAAAAAGGGCTTGATAAAGCCCTGAAAAAATTTAAAAAGGATTTTTACTAGAAAATACCTGGAAGAATTTGACCAGTAAAATAGTAGGCTCCTACAAGAGCAAACATTCCAAGCATTGCTGCTTTACCATTAAGCTTTTCAGCTTTTTCGGTCATGATTTTTTTTGCGAATTCCATAATAAAGTGAAATAAATTATATCTAAAAACTAATTATTCAAATTTCAGAATGATGTAGTTTTTTCTACCAAATTGATATCTTTCTAAAGATTTAAAAATTAATAATTAAAAATCGCATTGAACTATTAAAAGCTTGCGAACCAATCTGTAAAGCGTAGCGAGCCCAAAAAACAACTATTTAACATTATATGTAACGTTTATGCTACAGATATGTAATAAATATCTTGAATATAACTTAATTTCGGCTTAATACTTTACATTTGTTAATAGTAGTGTTACATTAATTAACAATTACACAACTTCAATGGCTAATTCAAACGTTACTACTGAATCAGGCGGTAGACAGAACATGTTTCCTACTGAAACACGTCCTTATATAGATGAGTCTGTTTCATACGACAGCTACCCACAAAATGCAGAAAAAGTTAATGGTCGTTGGGCAATGATTGGCCTTGTTGCACTAGTAGGTGCTTACGTTTCAACTGGACAAATTATTCCTGGCATTTTTTAATGAGTCCACTTTCAGGTTTCTTAGCCGTAATTGTATTCTTTACAGCCATCCTCGTTGCTTATTTAACCAAGCAATTTCAAAACGAAAATTTAAACTATTCATCTTCTAATCAAATGAAAAACACAAACACAAAAGTCAAAACAATCGAAAAAGAAAAAGTTGTTGCTGAAACTCTTAACGGCAGATTCGCAATGCTTGGATTAATTGCTGCTGTTGGAGCATACCTAACAACAGGTCAAATAATTCCTGGTTTCGTTTAAAAACCTACTAATTAACATTTCTACAAATCAGAAAAATGGAAAATTCAAAAACAACTTATTGGCAAAACGCCGAGAGAACTAATGGAAGAATGGCAATGATGGGCTTATTTGCATTAGTTGTAAATTATGGCTTATTCGGATGGATAATCCCAGGAATTTTTTAAAATGAATTTAGGCTTACTTTTTCTTAAAGTAAATACTTTGGGAGTTATAACTCTTTCTGAACTTGATTGGATAACTAACCATCAATCTGAATTTTCAAGGTTAGATATGGTTTTAGTTATTAAGATCGGCCGTCTTATGGATTCTGGAGTGGTAGAAATTGATAATAGATTGCCTGTTTAAGTTTTAAAAAATGATCGTCATGAGTGTTTGTCAATAGGGATACTGACAAACACTTTTTTATGAGAAAAAATATTTGTAAAAAAAAAGAGATTGTTTCTTAGTTAAAAACAATCTCTCAATTACCTAATTCTTACATGAAAATTTCAAGTAAGCTTTCAGATCTTAACTGATTTGTTTTTATAGTAAATCCGTAAAAATGCTTTTGTAATTTATCTTTTTAAACCACCTCTTTTTATCCAAAGGAACCATGTAACCCAAACAGGAGGAAGAAATCTGATTAAAAAAGAAATTTTATACATATAAAATGGGGCATTTTCACTTTGAAATAAATTCATCAAAAAGGAAGATATAGTTACCCAAAGTAAAATTATTAACATATTTGCTCCCAGCAAAGCAAACTTATTTTGTTTGAATATTTTTGGCATAAAATAAATTTCTTATATTATTAATTTTAAATAATCTCGGGAAATAAATTATACATTTTCAAAAAAACTTCAAATTTAAAATCCATATCCAAATAAAAAAAGTACTAAATTTCAATCCCTCTCCAAATAACAATCCAAAAGCGATAGGAGGAGAAAATATTAAAAAAAGAATAGAGAATAAACTAAATAACGCAAATGATCCTCTTAGAAAAATATTCTTTCTTTTTGTTCTTCTTAGATTTTTTAAAGTATTCCACTCCCATTCGATAAACTTATAGAACTTTTCTGATAATAAAAAAAAATACTTCATTAATATTATTAATTTCTATCGGCTTTTCTTATTTATAAAATTAATTTCAACTGTTAGCAATAAACCTTATCCCCTTCTTCCGAAAGATAGTAAATTTTATTTTCTGAACTTACGAAGAAAGTTAATCCCTTATATTGCGATCTTTTAAATTTATTTAATCTAAGTTTGTGTAAATCCCAATTATCAGTACTTATGTCAGGATTAAATTCTTGTTCTTTTAAGAAAGGTACATAAGTTTGACTAATTTTTGTTTTTTTGGACGACTTATTGTTTCGTTTTGAATAAAAAAATAATAAAAATATAAGTACAAAAAAAAGAATTAATAATATATTTGTCATTGTCAATTTTTCTAATTAAAAAAACTTCAATTTGTAGAATCAAGAATTTTTCACAATAAATTTCTTAGTAAGTAAAAAATCCTATTTTTATATTCTTGTATTTTTGAATACTTATCAAGGGGTTACCTTAATCAGATTATAAAATGAGTCGCATTTTGAACATGACTCAAAATTCCATGAATACTCCTTATGCAAAAAGAGTAGCTGAAAAATTTAGAGAGGCTCAAAACTATTTAAAAACCAATGGTTTTAGTAGATCAACTAAACATTTACTGGAAGATATTGAAAATTCTGTTGAAAAATAATGCCAATACCCCCTCACTTACCACAATTACAATATGGCTACGATGATGGTTTTACAACTATTGTTTTTGGGTTAATAGGTAGTTGCTTAGGATGTATCTTGATTTTATTAATTTCATTTTTTGAGTTTAAATTCAAAAAGCAAAATAGTAAGCCTTAAGAGACTTACTAAACATTAAATAAGAACTCCATTACATCACCTTCGTTAACAACATATTCCTTACCTTCACTTCTTAAAAGACCTTTAGTTTTTGCATTGGCAATTGAACCTGAATCAATTAAATTTTGATATGAAATAGTCTGAGCTCTTATAAATCCTTTTTCAAAATCAGTGTGAATTACTCCTGCTGCCTGTGGCGCAGTCATCCCATCTTTTATTGTCCAAGCTTTTGTCTCCTTTTCTCCGGTAGTGAAATAAGTTTTTAATCCCAATAATTTATATGTTGATCTAATTAATGAACTTAATCCCCCTTCTTCTACTCCTAAGCCAATAAGGTAGTCTTTTTTATCTTCTGGTTCTAACTCTATTAATTCAGATTCGACTTGCGCTGATATTTTTATACATTCTGTATTTTCATTGTTTGCAAAACTCTGAACTGTTGATGAAAAATCATTACCTTCAGCTAAATCATTTTCATTCAAATTAGTTGCGTAAATAATTGGTTTAGCAGTAAGGAAGCCTAATTGCTTAATTATTAAATTTTCTTCTTCATTCAAAGATATTGATCTAACTGAAAGGCCTTTCTCCAGCTCTTCTTCAATTTTTTCTAGTAAGGTATCTTCTTTAGCTGCCTCTATACTAGTTCTAATCTGTTTTTTAATTCTTTCTCTTCTTTTTTGGAGTTGAGATAAATCAGCTAAATTCAATTCCAGATTAATTATCTCAATGTCATCCAGGGGATCTACCTTTCCAGAAACATGAATTACATCACTATCTTCAAAGCACCTTACAACATGCACTATTGCATCAACCTCCCTAATATTTGATAAAAATTTATTTCCCAAACCTTCGCCTTTACTAGCTCCTTTTACTAGTCCTGCGATATCTACAAATTCAATTTTTGTTGGGATAATATTTTGGCTAGAACTTAAATTACCTAACTCTTGCAACCTTTGATCTGGGACTGAAACTATGCCTTTATTAGGTTCTATAGTACAAAAGGGGAAATTAGCCGCTTGGGCCTTAGCATTTTCTACAAGTGCATTAAATAGAGTTGATTTTCCAACATTTGGTAATCCAATAATACCTGCTTTTAACATTTGAAAAAACTTATGGAAAAATTATCAAGAAAACATCTTCTAGTAATATAGTATTTACTTAGCCAATCTTGGATAAGTTAATTATAATCGTCTTGATTATTTATTTAGTTCCTAAATATTCTCTAATTCTGCTTTTAAAAAGAAATGTTTGATTTAATAAAAAAATATATAAATCTAAGAAGTGGAATTATATTGCTTTCTCTAGCCATATTTTTCGTTTTTATAACCAATTCCTTCAAGAAAAATAAGTCAAAAGATATTTCTGATTTTGTAGTTCAAGTTGAAAAAGGAATCCTCTCAGATTCAATTAATACTAGTGGTGAAGTAAAAGCAATAAGGACAAGCAATATTGGGCCTCGGAAGCAAGGCGTAATAAAAGAAATCAAAGTAGATGAGGGCGATCTTGTAAAAAAAGATCAGGTTTTAGCTTCTCTTGATGATGAAGATTTTATCTATAAAATTGAAGAACTTGAATTAAATGTAGAAAAACAAAAATCTGAATTTTTAAGAAGGGAATATTTATATCAAGAAGGCGCAGTAAGTAAAGAAGATTATGAAAGTTATAAAAATAACTACAACATTAGTAGCGCAAAACTTAATGATGCAAAAGCTGAAAAAAGTTTCTATCTAATTAAAGCTCCTTATGGAGGAAAGATAACTGCAAAATATGCTGAGATAGGATCTTATGTCACACCAAGTACAAACTTAAGTTCAGACCCTAAAACCAAAAACTTTATTTTTGAACTATCAGAGGGCCTAGAAATTGTTGCTAAAGTTCCTGAGAGTGACATTGGCAGAATAAAAATAGGTCAAGAAGCCTCAGTAAGAATTGAGGCTTATCCCTCAAAAAAATATAGTGCCATAGTTAAAAAAATAGCTACAAGAGCTGTAAAAGATAATAATGTAACCTCATTCGAAGTAACTTTAAATTTTAAAGATATTTCTGAAGAAATTAAAATTGGAATGACTGCAGATCTTGAATTTAGAGTCGAAGGTAATGAAGAAAAAATCTTAGTACCTACAGTTTCCATTGTCACTGAAAAAGGTGAAAAAGGAATTTTGAAAGTTGATAAAAACAATTCTCCCAAATTTGAAAAAATCGAAATTGGTATTAGTAGTGGAAATAAAACTTCAGTAATTGATGGATTAGAACCTGGAGAGCAAATCTTTATTGATATTCCACCTTGGGCTAAGAAGAGAAAATGAGTTTAAAATCTGAAAACTCTAAAAAACCAATTTTACTTTTAGTCGATGGCCACTCACTTGCTTTTAGAAGCTTCTATGCATTTAGCAAAGGGATTGATGGAGGTTTAACTACCAAAGAGGGATTTCCAACAAGTGTCACTTATGGATTTCTAAAAAGCCTTCTGGATAATTGTAAAAATATTAGTCCTGAGGGTGTTTGTATTACGTTTGATACCGAAAAACCTACTTTCAGACATGAATTAGATCCAAACTATAAGGCCAATAGAGATGTAGCACCAGATGTTTTTTTTCAGGATATTGAACAACTAGAAATCATTTTAGAAGAAAGCCTTAATTTACCAATTTTTAAATCTCCAGGATACGAAGCAGATGATCTCCTAGGCACAATTGCAAATGATGCTTCTTCTAAAGGATGGTGCGTGAATATTCTTTCTGGAGATAGGGACTTATTTCAATTAGTAGATGATCAAAAAGATATTTATGTACTTTATATGGGTGGTGGTCCATATGCGAAAAGTGGAAATCCAACTCTTATGAATGAAAATGGAGTAAAAGAAAAATTAGGTGTTGCGCCAGAAAGAGTAGTTGATCTCAAAGCCCTAACTGGTGATAGTTCTGATAATATTCCAGGTATTAAAGGAGTAGGGCCAAAAACTGCAATTAATCTACTAAAAGAGAACGATACGCTTGATGGAATCTATCAGGCTTTGGACAAGATTCAGCAGAACAACGATAAGAAATATAAAGGATTCATCAAAGGTTCAGTTATAGAAAAGCTCAGAAACGATAAACATAATGCTTTTCTTTCCAGGGATTTAGCAAAAATAAATACTGAGGTACCTTTAATTTTAAGGAACGGTTATGAATTAAAAAATATAAATCAAGAACTACTTTCAGAGTCACTGAAAAAATTAGAACTATCAACACTACTTAGACAAATTGATATTTTCAATTCAACTTTCAGCAAAGGTGGTTTTGACAAAAATAATGTAGCTAAAGAGGAGGAGAAGGCACCAAAATTCGCAGGCAATAATAAATTAGAAAATAGTGAAAATAAAATCCCTAAAATCAACGTAACTGTTGTAAATGATTTCGAATTACTTGATAAATTAATTCAAAGATTAGACAAGACCAATGAGATAGTTTCTTTAGATACAGAGACCAATAGTTTAAATCCAATCGATGCAGAACTTGTTGGGATAGGGTTATGTCTAGGAGAAGAAAATGATGATTTATTTTATATACCTCTTGGACATCAAACAAAAAAAGAGACCCCCAATCAATTATCAATTGAAGATGTTTTCTCAAAGCTAAGAAATTGGATAGAAGATCCAAACAAAGAAAAGGCACTCCAAAATTCTAAATTTGATAGGCAAATATTTTTTAATCATGGACTTGATCTTAAAGGCGTAACCTTTGACACCTTGTTAGCAGACTACCTTCTTAATAATCAGGAGAAGCATGGGTTAAGTGAAATTAGTTTTAGATTATTTGGATTTAAGCCCCCTTCATTTAAGGAAACAGTTGGTAAGAATAAAGACTTTTCATTTGTTGATATTGATGAAGCAAGTATTTACTGCGGTTATGATGTTTTTCTAACTTTTAAGATTGTCAAAATTTTCAAAGAAAGATTTTCAAGGGAAAAAGATGAATTAATCAAATTATTCGAAGAAATCGAGCTGCCCTTAGAGCCGGTATTGTCCCAAATGGAAATGAATGGCATAACCATCGACATCCCTTATTTGGATAAACTCTCAAAAGAACTAAAAAGTACCTTAGAAGATATTGAAAGTAAAGTTTATGAATTAGCAGAGGAGACTTTTAATCTATCTTCACCAAAACAACTTGGTGAAATCTTGTTTGAAAAATTAAATTTAGATAAGAAAAAATCACGCAAAACAAAAACAGGATGGAGTACAGATGCAGTAGTTCTTGAAAGATTAGTCGACGATCATGAAATAATCCAACATTTAATAAAACACAGAACTCTTAGCAAATTACTTAGCACCTATATTGATGCTCTTCCAAATCTTATTAACGAAAAGACAGGAAGAGTTCATACAAACTTTAATCAAGCTGCTACAGCGACTGGAAGACTAAGTAGTAGCAATCCTAATCTTCAAAATATCCCGGTTAGGACTGAATTTAGTAGGAGAATCAGAAAAGCATTCTTACCTGAAAAAAATTGGAAACTTTTATCAGCTGATTATTCTCAGATCGAATTAAGAATACTCGCACACTTAGCGGATGAAGAAATCCTAATAAATGCGTTTCATAAAAATGATGACATTCATTCTTTGACTGCAAGATTAATTTTTGAGAAAGAAGAAATATCATCCGACGAAAGGAGAGTTGGTAAAACAATAAATTTTGGAGTTATCTATGGTATGGGTATAAAAAAGTTTGCCCGTTCAACAGGAGTAAGTACTCCAGAGGCAAAAGAATTCCTAATAAAATATAAAGAAAGATATTCAAAAATTTTCAAATTTCTTGAACTCCAAGAAAGGCTTGCCTTATCAAAAGGTTATGTAAAAACAATTTTCGGTCGAAAAAGAGAATTTAAGTTTGATAAAAATGGACTTGGAAGATTAATAGGGAAAGATCCTTACGAAATTGACCTGCAATCTGCAAGAAGGGCTGGCATGGAAGCACAGTCATTAAGAGCCGCAGCTAATGCACCAATTCAAGGTTCGAGTGCAGATATTATTAAAATTGCAATGGTTCAATTAAATAAGAAATTCATAGAAATGAATGTTCCCGCAAAAATGCTTTTACAAGTACATGATGAATTATTGTTCGAAGTTGAACCAGATTCTTTGGAAATTACAACGAAATTAGTAAAGAAGACTATGGAAGATTGTGTAAAATTAAATGTGCCTCTTTTAGTTGATATTGGTGTTGGAGAAAATTGGATGGAGACAAAATAAACCTTATGAAATACTTAATTTAAGATGATCAAACTTTTTAATACTTTAAGCAAAAGAGTTGAGGTTTTTAAGCCTATTGATGATGTAGTAAAAATTTATTGTTGTGGAGTAACTGTTTATGACTTATGTCATCTTGGTCATGCAAGAAGTTATATAGCTTGGGATGTATTGAGAAGATTTTTAATTTACAGTGATTTCAAAGTAAAGTATGTTCAAAATTTTACAGATATTGATGACAAGATTTTAAAAAGAGCGAAAGAAGAATGCAGTTCAATGAAGGAAGTATCTGAAAAGAATATTATTGAATTTCATAAAGATATGGATTCTTTAGGGATAATGCGACCGGATAGTATGCCAAGAGCAACTAATCATATATGCAATATCTGCTCCTTCATAACAATCCTCGAGGACAAAGGTTTTGCATACTCTAGAGATGGAGATGTTTATTATTCTGTTTTTAAAAATAAAAATTATGGAAAGCTAAGTAATCAAAATATACAAGAACAAAATATCAATCAGCAAGGAAGAATGGCTAACGAGGAAAACAGTAAAAAACTAAATCCGCAAGATTTTGCACTATGGAAAAAAGCCAAAGATGATGAACCATTTTTTGATTCGCCATGGGGTAAAGGTAGACCAGGATGGCATATTGAATGTTCGGCGATGGTTAAAGATGAATTAGGAGATACAATAGATATCCATTTAGGTGGTTCTGATTTGATTTTTCCCCATCATGAGAATGAAATCGCCCAATCAGAAGCAGCCAATGGCAAAAAGCTAGCAAACTATTGGTTACACAATGGGATGGTCAATGTAAATGGACAAAAGATGAGTAAATCCCTTAAAAATTTTAAAACTATCAGAGAGCTAATTAAGTCAGGGATAAGCCCTATGACTTTGCGATATTTTGTTATGACTGTGAATTATAGAAAACCACTTGATTTTACTGAAGAAGCTTTAAGGAGTGCTTCAGAAGCTTGGAAAAACATTAATGTAGCCCTTTCTTTTATGGACCTTACAAAAGGTGCTTTTAGATCTATTGAAAAAAATGAATCTCTCGAAGAAGAATTTAAAGAGAAAATAAGTTTTGAATTATCTCAAAAAAAGCTTAAATTTTCTGAGGCTCTTGGAAATGACCTTAATACAGCAGGTGCTATTGCAATTATTTACGATTTATCAAAACCATTAAAAAACTTTTTAAACCAATTTCAAAGGGTCGAAGGTTTTAAAATAGACCTAAATGAAAAATTCTTTCTAGTTGAGAATTTTAAAACTCTTGAAAAGTTGACTGAGGTACTTGGTCTTAAAAAAGAGGTTTTAGTAAAAGAAAGTAAAATAAAAGAAGAAGAAATATCAATGCTTATTAATGAAAGATTGAAAGCAAAAAAAGAAAAGAATTATACGAAGGCTGATGAAATCAGGAATTTGTTAAAAGAAAAAGGTATTGAACTTATTGATCAATCCAAGGACATAACAACATGGATAAGGGTCTAAATTTTAAGAAAAAAACCAATTTGAAATTTTTATTTTTTAAATACACCTTTAAATGGGAAGATATTAGAAATATCAGAGAAAATTGAAATACATTACTGTGCTCGGTTCTACTGGTTCAATAGGGACTCAAACTCTCGAAATAGCTAGTGAGCAGCCTGATAAGTTTAAAGCCATAGCTCTTTCTGCAGGAAGAAATATTAATTTATTAACTGAACAAGTTAAAACACATAAACCAGAGGTAGTTGCAATTGAGGATGAAAGTCTTATAGAAGATTTAAAAGATAATATTAACAACTTAGATTTGGATGATGCTCCCTTGGTTTTAGGTGGAAAGCAGGGGATTAACGAAGTTGCAGCTTGGGATAAGGCAGATACTGTGGTAACAGGGATAGTAGGCTGTGCAGGCTTAATTCCAACAATGTCAGCAATTAATGCGGGGAAAAATATTGCACTTGCTAACAAAGAAACTTTAATTGCGGCAGGACCAATTGTTATTCCTGCATTAAAGAAAAATAATAGTAGGCTTTTACCTGCTGATTCAGAACACTCTGCTATCTTTCAATGTTTACAAGGATTACCTAATTATGAAAATGCAGATTTTTCAACAGGAGAGATGCCTAAGGGTTTAAAAGCCATACATTTAACAGCTTCTGGTGGTGCTTTCAGAGATTTGGCCGTTGAGGATTTAAAGCATGTCACAGTGGAAGATGCAACTTCACATCCTAATTGGGATATGGGAAAAAAAATAACTGTAGATTCTGCAACTCTTATGAATAAAGGATTAGAAGTTATAGAAGCTCATTATTTATTTGGGACCTCTTACGAAAATATCGAAATAGTTATCCACCCTCAAAGTATTATTCATTCAATGATTGAGATGGAAGATTCTTCAGTATTAGCTCAATTAGGTTGGCCAGATATGAAACTACCCATTTTATATGCGATGAGTTGGCCTGAAAGATTTAAAACAAATTGGAAAAGATTAAACCTAAGTGAAATTGGAAAATTAACTTTTAAAGATCCAGACGAGTTTAAATATCCATGCATGGGACTTGCCTATGCTGCAGGAAAATCTTCTGGGACTATGCCTGCAGTCTTAAATGCTGCTAATGAAATGGCTGTTGAACAATTCCTCAAAGAAAAAATTTCTTTTCAAGAAATTCCAACATTTATAAGTAAAGCTTGTGAATCACATATGGAGAATTTGAATTTGAGTCCCGAATTAGAAGATATTCTTGAAGTAGACAATTGGGCAAGACTTTTTGTTGAGCAAGAAATTAAAAAAGGGAAAAAATACGTAAGTATTGGGTAAAAGTGAATATAAAAAAACATCTTCTACTATGCGCAACACCAACAAAACAAAAATGCTTTAAAGGCAATGAAGGTCAAAAAACATGGGAATGTCTGAAAAAGACTTTAAAAAAATTTGAGAATGATCCCTCTACAAAAAACGTTCATATATTAAGATCAAAAGCTGACTGTTTAAGGGTATGCAAGAACGGCCCAATTCTTCTTATTTGGCCTGATGGTATTTGGTATGAGAAAGTTTCTCCAGAAAAAATTTCTGAAATTTTTACCTCACATATTATTAACGGTAAGCCAATAGAAAAATGGATTTTCAAAAAAACACCATTTTTAAATAGTCCTAGATACTCATAAACCAGTTCTTTACGACTTCGTCTGACCAGCAGCCATTAATCGAATGAAAACCATTATGACCTCCTTTTTCAGTTATAAAAATAGTGAATTTATCAATAGATTCTTTTCTTAAATTCAAAGTATCCTTATATGGAACCCAGGGATCATCCTTGGCATGAATAAAAAGCATTGGAGGTAATTTTTTTATTGAGTTTCGGATTCTAAATATTGGAGAAGCTTTAATATAATAATCCTCTAAAGAATTAAATCCCCAACTAGGAGCTGTAAATTTCTGATCAAATTCTCTTATACTTTTTAAATTTCTAATTTTTATTCTTAATTTCTCATTATTAAGAATTTTGCCTTCATCATTAAATCCATCCCATAACTGATTTTTTAAGCGGTGAAGTAACCATTTTTGGTAGATAGAATTTCTAGGTTTTTCAATACAGAGACTGCATGAAGATAAATCTAAAGGGGTACTCACGCAGGCAAGGCCATCTAAAAGTTTTTCTCCTTTATTTTCATCGTAATCAAGGCAGGCATTTAAAAGAATTGTTCCGCCTAAAGATAATCCAACTCCATAAATTGGAAGATTATTATCCCTTTTCATAAGATCTTTGAACTCTAAATTAATCAATTTTTTAAAATAATTAATTGCTGAAATAACATCACTGGAGCATCTAGCACAATAATTTCCTTTAGCTAAATATCTCGCTGATCCAGATCCTCTTAGATTTAATTTAAGAACTCCAAAACCATTATTTGCTAATTTCCTAGATATTCTTCTTAAACCAAACCGTTTAGTTGAGCCCCCTAAACCATGTGTAACGATTACAAAACCCCTGAGTGAGTTTAAGTTTTCAGGTAATTCTAAAAAACCTAAAAGATAATCACATTCAAATTTTTTAGAAAGAATTTTATTAATCGGAAAGAATATTTTTTTATTTTTTTTTGATTTACCAAAATCAATAACAAAAGTATCTCTCAAAGTTTGTAAGTCGCCACCTATCCAAGGTAAGACTTCTCGAAATGGCTTATTTTTTAAGTAATCTGAAAAACTAAAAGATATACTATTATTTCTCCCCAACTCCAAGATCCTTTAATTCTCCAATCAAATCATTCAGTACCTTTTTTGCATCCCCAAAAACCATTGAGGTATTAGGCAGATCAAATAAATCATTTTTTATTCCGGAGTAACCTGCACTCATACCACGTTTAATTACAAATACCGTTCTTGCTTCCTGCACATCAAGAACTGGCATTCCATATAAAGGAGAAGAGCTATCATTTTTAGCTTGAGGATTAACCACATCATTTGCTCCTAAAACTAAAACAACATCCGTTGCTGGAAAATCAGGATTTACAACGTCCATCTCTTTAAGTTGTTCGTAAGGAACATCTGCTTCTGCTAAAAGTACATTCATATGTCCAGGCATCCTCCCTGCTACAGGATGAATTGCGTAAACAACTTCAATACCATTTTGTTCTAGTTTTTTTGTCACTTCCCTTAAAGTATGTTGAGCTTGAGCTACTGCCAGACCATAACCAGGAACAATAATTACCTTGTTGGCTGCCTCTAAAGTCAATGCGCATTCTTCAACACTGCAAGAAGTTATATTTGTATATTCTCCTGAACCAGAAGAGGCTGTACTTTGTGCCGATAAAGATCCTCCAAAAAGAACTGAGACCAATGATCTATTCATACCCTTGCACATTACTTGAGTAAGTATTAGACCTGCCGCTCCAACCATTGCGCCTGCTACTATCAAAAGCTGACTATCTACAACGAAACCTGCTGCTGCTGCTGCAATCCCTGAATAGCTATTTAATAAAGATATAACGACTGGCATATCAGCTCCACCAATTGGCAAAGTTACTCCAATACCTAATAAAGAAGAAACTATTACTAAAAGCCAAATAGAACTTGTATTCCCGTTTATCAAATCAAAGAAGGCTATCAAGGAAGCAACTGCAAAAACAATATTTACAAAATGTCTAACTTTACTCTGAGTCCATCCTGGAGTTGACAACCAACCCTGTAACTTTGCCATCGCCACAATTGAACCTGTGAAAGTTATGGCACCAACAAATATAGAAACAGATATTGAAACTTCGTTAATCAGTGACTTAAAAAAATCAAGATTTTCTACACTATTGGAAATAGGGAAGATAGCTACTCCTAAGGCCACCAAAAGTGATGACATTCCTCCACAACCATTGAATAATGCCACTGTTTCAGGCATGGAGGTCATAGGTACTTTTTTTGCAAGAATTGCTCCGAATAAACTACCTATGATTGATCCAATTATTATCCAAATCCAAGACTGAATAGCAATTCCAGAAGTGCCTAAATAATAAGAAAGTAATCCTACTACTGATAGCGACATTGCAAATGCAGCTAATCTATTGGCATCCCTTGCTGATTTTACTTTTGACAATCCTTTTATTCCCAAAGCTAGTAAAAGTACTGCTAAAAGGTCAATGACGAATTTAATGATTACAGATAGATTCATTTTAAATTACTTCTTATTTGATGGTTTACGACTAAACATCGCGAGCATTCGATCAGTTACAAAGAAACCGCCTACAACGTTGAAAAGAGCAAATCCAAGAGAAACTGAACCAATGATTAAAAGTGGTACGTTACCTTCTGCTTTTACAATTAAAGTCAAGGCTGCAAGCATTGTTATTCCCGAAATTGCATTTGCTCCACTCATTAGAGGTGTGTGAAGAGTAGGAGGAACTTTTCCAATTAACTCGAGGCCTAATAAACTACCAAGTAAAAGAACCCAAAGAAGACTTATAAAAGACATAATTTTAAAACCTCAATTTTCAAAAACTTTATTTTGAAGAACAACTCCTTCATCGCTTAATAAACATCCAGAAATGAGTTCATCCTCTTTATCTAATTTAATTAGACCATCTTTTATAAATGGTGTAATCAAAGATGTTAAGTTCTTAGCATAAAGTGAACTTGCATCATAAGGAACTGAAGAGGGTAATTCCCCCGCTCCTATAAGTTTTACACCATCTTTGATAATAGTTTCATTTGATTTTGTTCCTTCGCAGTTCCCTCCCTGAGAAACTGCTAAATCAATAACTACTGCTCCAGGCCTCATTTTTTTAATCATGGGTGAGTCTATTAAAACAGGGGCCTTTTTACCTAAAACTTGCGCAGTACATATAGCAACATCAGCTTCAGATAAATATTTAGTTAAAGTTGCCTTTTGTTTTGAGAGGAATTCGGGTGTTACAGCTTTTGCATAACCTCCTGCCTCTCCAGGCTTTTCCTCAACTTCAGGAAGTTCTATAAATCTTGCTCCAAGGGACTCTACTTGTTCTTTAACAGCAGGTCTAATATCAGATACAAATACTATTGCTCCAAGTCTTTTTGCTGTCGCAACTGCCTGCAATCCTGCAACGCCTCCACCAAGAACCACTACTTTGGCAGGTTGGACTGTCCCAGCTGCAGTCATAAGCATTGGGAAATATCTATCTAACTCACTTGCAGCCAAAAGAACTGCTTTATATCCAGCAATATTGGCCTGTGAAGAAAGAACATCAGAAGATTGAGCTCTACTAATCCTCGGAAGCAACTCTAGTGATAAAGCTGAAATCTTATTACTATTTATAATCCTTAGAAGCTCCTTATTACCATAGGGGTTAAGAAGACCAAGAAGAACAGCGCCTTTCTTTAACTTAGTTAAATTAACCTCTGATGGAGTTTGAACACAAAATATCAAGTCCGCTTCACCCCAAATTTTTTGATCTAAGTTGTTTATTATTGTTCCGCCCGATTCTTCATATAATAAGTCACTAAATCCTGATAATTTCCCTGCTGAACTTTCAATATAAACATCGCATCCAAGGCTTTTTAATTTCTTTACCGCTTCTGGTGTAGCTGAAACTCTCCTTTCACCAGAGCTTGTTTCGGAAGGAATAAGTATCTTTGTCAATTTATTTATTTTTTTAACATACTAAATATAAATTGAAGAAAGTCAAAAGTCTTGGATTTTTGTTAAAAATATATTTTCTTTTCTATAAAAAATAGCTATCTAGAATATATAAGTACTAAATAATCCAATGAGTATAAAAGCAATCGAATGTCCTGATGGAGTGTGCCACAGTCATCATGGTGGTCATGCTGTTCCAAGGCAAGCTATGCAGAAAAATCTAGAAAAGCATGGTAAAGACTGGTGCGAGAAATTAGCAGAGAGAATTTATGAAATGTCAGTTGATACTTATTCACAGACAGTCATGCCCAGTCTCCACTCGGCAGGTTGGCAAAGAAGACATTTAGATTGGGAATTTAAGTTGGCAGAAAATGATTCTGAACCTGATGAAGCTCTTGTCGAAGGAATTATTAATGCCACAGAAAGCTTTCTAAGGAGTAGTGAGGTTCATCGATTATTTATTCAAGAATTAGTTCAGGGCACATTCGAGGAAGCAAATGATAAAAAAATAATTTCTAAAGCAATAAAATCTATCATTGAAGAAGAAATTGTTAGTTCAATACGAGAAAAGAAAGAAACTCTTTTAAAGAAAATATCCGCAAAATTAATATCAGAAGAAAAAGTTAGCGAGGAACTTGCAATAAATTCAGCTAAAGAGGGTTTTGAGGAAGTTGAAAGGCTACTTGCAAATCACAGCGAGGCAGTCTAACTCTATTTTTTTATACTTTCTTTATAATTCACCCAAAAATTGGCTCAAATATAAACTAAAGATTAAATTATTGTTTGGAAGTACAAAGTTGTAACTTATTAGACAATACATAGGTTCTCTGATGTGTTTATCTATATACAATTAAAATCTTTCAATGGACAATTTCATTAGAAAAAGGATCGACATAGCGACCTGTTGGGCAACCAATAGAATTTCTGCAATGGACACTTTAGAAAGGTATGAAGACAGTTATGCAATCGCAGAAGAATTTAGAGAGTGGATATTACATATTGGAGAAAAGAACGAAAATTTAAAAGATTCTGTTTTAAACTTCCCAAAGGAATTAAAAAAGTTATTAGACCAAAAAGTCAACGATTGAGTAATAAATATATCGAGTGAAATCCGCCCTACATTATTTGGGTTAGTTTATTATCATTAATAGTGAAATTAGCTTATAAATGGAGAATAAAAAGAACACTTCAAACGTAGAAAATGTTGTAATTATTGGTTCAGGTCCTGCAGGATACACAGCTGCAATTTATGCAGCAAGAGCAAATCTTCAACCATTGCTCGTTACAGGATTTAATTCTGGTGGAATTCCTGGTGGCCAATTAATGACTACAACATTTGTTGAAAATTATCCAGGTTTTCCAGATGGTGTACTTGGTCCTGAATTAATGGATCTAATGAAAGCTCAAGCCGAAAGATGGGGCACTAATTTATACGAAAGTGATGTTATCTCAATAAATACTGATTCACATCCCTTTGAATTAAAAACTTTAGAAGGAACTATAAAATCTAACTCAATTATTATTGCAACTGGAGCAAGTGCAAATAGATTAGGCGTGATAAATGAAGATAAATTCTGGAGTAAAGGAATAAGTGCTTGTGCAATATGTGATGGAGCGACCCCACAATTTAGAGGTGAAGAATTAGCTGTTATTGGAGGGGGAGACTCTGCCTGTGAAGAAGCAGCATATCTCACAAAGTATGGAAGCAAAGTGCATTTGATTGTTAGATCAGAAAAATTAAGGGCTAGCGCAGCAATGATAGATAGAGTAAAAGCTAATCCAAAGATAGAAATTCATTGGAACACAAAAGTTGATAAAGCGGATGGCTCTGAATGGCTTGAGAAAATAGAAACTATTCACTCTAAAGAAGGTAAAGGGGAAATTAATATAAAAGGTCTTTTTTACGCGATTGGGCACACACCAAATACGAAGTTCTTAGGCAACAAAATTGATTTAGATAATAAAGGATATATTGCTTGCAAATCGGGAAGACCAGAAACATCTATTGAAGGCATCTTCGCAGCAGGTGACGTTGTCGATTCTGAGTGGAGACAAGGAGTTACCGCTGCAGGAACTGGGTGCATGGCAGCATTAGCTACCGAAAGGTGGCTAGCAAAGAAAAACTTAGCAAAAACTATAGTCAGAGAAACACCCGAACCAGAAAAAAAACTTAATTCATCAGATTTTAATGAAGAAGAAGTTAATGAAGATACTTTCGATTCAAATTCTGAATGGCAAAAAGGCAGTTATGCATTAAGGAAACTTTATCACGAGAGTAAAAAACCTATCTTAGTAATTTTTAGTTCTCCAAGTTGCGGCCCATGTCATGTTTTGAAACCTCAGTTAAAAAGAGTGATTAAAGAACTTGATGGTGCAGTTCTTGGCGTTGAAATAGATATTGATAAAGATCAGGATATTGCAAAACAAGCTGGTATTAACGGCACACCAACAGTTCAACTTTTTAAAGAAAAATTATTAAAAAAACAATGGCAAGGTGTTAAGCAAAGAAGTGAGTTTAAAGAAGCGATAAAAAATATTATCTAAAGTATCTTTTTATTTATTATTTCTCTTAGGGTTATTTTTGTTAGTAGTAGGTTTAGCACCACCTGCATTTCTTTCTCTATAAGTTATCCTCCCTCTAGAGAGATCATAAGGACTAATCTCAACTAACACTTTATCTCCAGCTAATAATTTAATTCTAAATTTAGTCAATTTGCCTGCAGCTCTACATAAACATTGATGTCCTTCAGGTTGTTCTAATGTAACCAAATAAAATCCATTCCCCTGCTCTTTTTCTATTACACCTGAAGTTTCAATCATTAATTAATCTTTTACTAAATCCATATTATCAGAAAAAGATTGGCCAAAATTGATTTAAGAAAAATTACATACGTAAAAATATGAAATTCAATTCAAATAGAAAATTTAATTTCATTAATTATTTGAAGTTGACCATAATAAAAATTTGCTTTCGCTATTTTTTCAGAATCTTCTAATTGATCAAAAAAAACAAACCCAAGGCTTTCCCATAATGAAGATCCGCAAACATTATTCAATTCATTTTTTGCTTCTTTTGCAAAATTATCTAGTTTTCGTTCAAGATTTTTAGACTTAGAAACAGACATAATCAATAATATTTATAGTACAAATATACTATATAAATCTACAATTGCAACATTAAAATGGTAATCTCTTTTTTTCCTCGATATTTAGATCTGCTTCCATTTCCCTTAATCTTTTAAGTATTTGTTGGTAGTACTCCTTTATATAACTCTCTAGTGAGGTCATATCTTCTTTTTTAAGTTCCAAAATTTCGTAAGTTTTGCTCATGTCAGCATCTAATGATTCACCACTACTAGTTACTTCGGCAAAAGCCAATCTTTCAGCAACATTTAAGGAATCTTGGAAAAAGGAAACTACTTTCTGAGTGACACTAATCAGAAATGGTGAAACTCTAAAAATTTTGGCTTTCTTTTCGCTAAATTTTTCACATAAGGATATGACTTCGTTTGAATCCCATGCTTTAGGACCAACCAATGGCAATGATGTTCTATGAGTTTTTGGATTATTAACTGCTGCGACAATAACTTTTGCCATGTCTTGAGTATTCATGTATGCAATTTTAGTTGGAGTTCCACTCATCCATACTGCTTGACTATCTAAAATTGGGATAGCAAATTGACCAATAACGCCTTGCATAAAAGCTGCACATTTGAAAATAGTATATTCCAGATCAGATTTCTCAAGAAGTTTTTCAGTACAATATTTAATGTCCATTAATGGAACATTTCTAAATTTTTCTGTTAAAAGAATTGAAAGGAATATTACTCTTTTTACATTAAAAGATTCACAAGCATTAAATAAGTTGAGTTTTCCATCCCAATCTATTTCATAAATACTTTTAGGATCATCTGGTTTACTGGTAGCTGCGTCAATAACAACTTCAATATCTTGTAATGCATATTCAATATCAGAAGAATTTAATAAATTACCTTTTGTTAATTCACATCCCCACTCTTGTAGAAAGGAAGCTTTTCTTGGGTTTCTGACAAAGCATCTTACTTCATGTCCATCTTCTATAGCTTGCTTTGCTATTTGTCTACCAAGTGTCCCTGTTGCTCCTACTAAAAGAATCTTCATATTTAAGATTTACTTAACCTGTAGACCATAACTCAAATTGTGACGTATTCGTGAGAATCAATCTCCCTGAAACTTTAACAACAGAGCACCACCAACCAATCCTATTGGTATAAGTATCCAAAAAACTGCTGCAATACTAAAAATTTCTTTAGCCATAGTAAAATTTAATCATTACTATAATTTACATTCAATATACATTTATTTGTAAAAAAAATAGATAATGCAAATATCTTGAAAATTTTTGAATATATGAATAATAATTCCAAAGAAAATATAAACTTTCCTAATTACTGGATTTGGAATGGTTTTAAAATTTGTTGGAGTGTTTCAGGCGAAGATAATAAAGTTCCAATTATCTTTCTCCATGGATTTGGCGCTAGTCGAAAACATTGGAGAAATAATTTAGAATATTTTACGAAAAGGAATTGCGCTTCATACTCTTTAGACTTAATAGGATTTGGGGATTCAGATCAACCTGGGATTAGACAAATTGGAAAACTAGATAATGAGATTTGGTCTAATCAAGTTAAAGACTTTATTGCACAGGTGATAAGACCAAAGAATTCTGAGAAAGTAATTCTTATTGGCAATTCCCTTGGATCCCTAGTTGCTTTAACATGTGCGGTTACATTAGAGGATCAGATTGCAAAAGTTATTGCATCACCGCTGCCAGATCAAATTCAAGAAAATAAAAAGTCGAAAACGAAAAAATTATCATTTAAGAAATTTAAAGACAAATTCATAAGAATATTTTTTATGTTTTTTCCTTTGGAGATTATTTTATTTTTAATAACTAAATTAGGTGTTATAAAACTGGGGCTAAATTCTGCCTATTTCAAAAAAGATAATATTGATCGCGAATTAATAGATTTGGTAACAAAACCAGTTCTAAGGAGAACTTCCGCTAGATCATTAAGAGCCATGTGTATTGGAATGACTTCAAGAGATGAAAATTTTCAAGCTTCTTACCTTTTGAGAAAACTAAGCGCCTCAAAAAAAGTTCCTTTTTTATTGATTTGGGGAGAAAAAGATAATTTCATACCTTTGTTTGTTGGTAAAAAGATTGCAAATTTCCATAGATGGGTAAAATTAAAAATAGTAACCAATTCAGGGCATTGTATCCATGATGAAGACCCTTCAGTATTCAATAGAATTTCTTATGAATGGATTAGAGATTCTAAAGCCTTTTAAAATATGAAACATACATTATCAGTCCTTGTAGAAGATGAATCTGGAGCCTTGAGTAGAATCTCAGGTCTCTTTGCCAGAAGGGGATTCAACATAGATAGCCTTGCAGTAGGACCTGCAGAATCTAAAGGGATTTCAAGGTTAACAATGGTAGTAGAGGGTGATGATGAAACTCTTCAACAAATGACTAAGCAACTTAATAAGTTATTTAATGTTCTGGGAGTTGTAGATTTTACTAATCTTGCAGCTGTTGAGAGAGAATTGATGTTACTAAAAGTTTCATCAAAAGAAGATACTAGAAGTAATATCCTTGATATAGTACAGATTTTCCGTGCAAAAGTTGTTGATGTATCAGATATGGCCTTAACTCTCGAGGTAGTTGGAGATCCTGGGAAGTTAGTTGCTCTAGAGAAATTGCTCGAGCCATACGGCATCCTTGAAATAGCGAGGACTGGTAAGGTAGCTCTTAAACGCTCTTCAGGTGTTAATACTGAAATGTTGAAAATAAACAAATATTCTCTAGAAATTTAATTAGATATCTGGACTGCCTTGATGTAGTCTTCTTTATTGATTTTTTCGAGTACTTCTAATCCTTTAATAATCTTTCCAAAGATCGAATATCTTCCATCTAGTTCTGGGATTTTACTAGTTACAAAAAAAAATTCAGTAGATGAAGACTTATTCTTACCGCTCTTTACCATTGCTATTGATCCACTATCAAAAGTATTAACTAAATTTTCAGTTTCACTAGGATTTTTTATTTGATAGTTATATCTTGGTTTTATTTCTTCTTTGAATTTTATTTCTAGAGGTATTGATGGACTTGTCTTATTCAGATTGTATTTTCTTTCAATAAAAAATTTATTTTCTGGATTAACACCACCATGTATAAACCTTATTAGGGGATAATTTATTATTTTATAAAATTTTTGATTTACATAAATATTATTCTCTATGTTTTCCAGAAAATTTGATACTGTTACTGGGTTATCTTTACCAAATAATTTAACTTCAAAATCACCTTTTGTAGTTTTAAAATAAACAACTTTATTATTCTTAGTACAACTAAGTTTAAGTTTTTGGCAGTAATAATTTGAATCAATCTTATTTTTATAACTACAAGCTTGAACCAAAAACAAAACCTGTATAAAAGATAATGTTTTTAAAAAATATTTTTTTTTTATTTTAGGCCCTCCAAATTAACATCTAAAAATTTAGCTAGCCGAGCTCCTTCTTCTTCAACTTGAAGGAGTGGTTTAAGTTCACCTGCTCCGCTTAAAGGAAGAGGTTTTTTTCTACCTTTTAATACTAAAGCAATTCTTCTTCTTGGATTAAATCCCTCACTTATATCCAACTTAACAGATTTAATTTCATCGAAATTTAATTTAACTTCAACATCTTTAAATAATCCTTTTCTTTTTATTTCTACAGATTTTGATGATTTATCAAAATAATTACTTCCTGAACCAAAGTTTATATAAACCAAATACCACAAGTAAAAATTTAATAAATTGGCTATTACTCCATATGCTCCCATTATTATTCCTTGAGGGATAAACAATAAAGTTGAAGGATTTCCTAAAGGTAATAAATCCCTTCCTGTATAGCTAGATATAGAGGCCAAAAGAAAACCAATACCTCCTATAGTTAACATTCCTCCAATAATGTAATTTGAAATTTTTCTTGATCCACCAATTTTTTGTTCGATTTTATCGAAAGACGTGAGGTCTGAATTCATTTTTATCTTTTTTTTAGAGCCTAATTCAGATAATTTAACAAACTAAGGGAGTATTCTTACCTAATTTTTAATAAAAAAGTCAGGAAAGCTTTACAAGGCATTTCAGATATACAAATATTTCCCCACATTACTCTCAATCTTTGTTACAGTCTCTGCGTATCCCGAAGCTAAAAACGATTTCTCATGACGATCGCAGTTGGTAGCGCCCCACAAAGAGGATGGTTTGATGTCCTCGATGATTGGTTGAAGCGCGACCGCTTTGTATTTATTGGTTGGTCCGGACTACTTTTACTTCCTTGTGCATATCTTGCTATTGGTGGTTGGTTTGTCGGAACAACATTTGTTACCTCATGGTACACACACGGAGTTGCAAGCTCATACCTTGAAGGTTGTAACTTTTTAACAGCAGCTGTAAGCACCCCTGGTGATGCCATGGGACACAGCCTCCTATTTTTATGGGGTCCTGAAGCCCAAGGTAGTTTCGTAAGATGGCTACAACTTGGTGGTCTTTGGAACTTCGTTGCATTACATGGAGTATTTGGCCTAATTGGCTTTATGCTTCGTCAGTTTGAAATTGCTGGCCTTGTTGGAATTAGACCATACAACGCACTAGCTTTCTCAGCAGTAATTGCAGTATTCACAAGTATTTTCCTTATCTATCCTTTAGGACAGCACAGTTGGTTCTTCGCACCTTCATTCGGTGTAGCAGCAATCTTCCGTTATATTCTGTTCATTCAAGGTTTTCACAATATCACTTTAAATCCATTCCATATGATGGGAGTTGCTGGAATTCTTGGTGGTGCTCTTCTTTGCGCTATTCATGGAGCTACAGTACAAAATACTTTGTATGAAGATACAAGTATCTATACAGATGGTAAGGTTCAAAGTTCAACATTTAGAGCTTTTGATCCAACACAAGAAGAAGAAACCTATTCAATGATCACAGCAAATAGATTCTGGAGTCAAATCTTCGGTATTGCTTTCTCAAACAAGCGTTTCTTACATTTCTTAATGCTATTTGTACCTGTTATGGGTATGTGGACATCTTCAATAGGTATTGTCGGCTTAGCACTAAACTTAAGAGCTTATGATTTCGTAAGCCAAGAAATCCGTGCAGCAGAAGATCCAGAATTTGAAACTTTCTATACAAAAAATATACTTTTGAACGAAGGTATGCGAGCATGGATGTCTTCTGTGGATCAACCACACGAAAACTTTGTATTCCCTGAGGAGGTTCTTCCACGTGGAAACGCCCTTTAATAATTTATTAAGAGCTCCAAACCAAAGTATTGAGGAAACTGGTTATGCCTGGTATGTAGGCAACGCTAGATTAATCAATCTATCTGGACGTTTATTAGGAGCTCACATTGCTCACTCTGGACTAATAGTCTTTTGGGCAGGAGCAATGATGCTCTTTGAGGTTAATCATTTTACTTTTGATAAACCAATGTGGGAGCAAGGTTTAATCTGTATGCCACACGTCGCAATGTTTGGTTACGGAATAGGCCCTGGTGGTGAAGTTACTGATATCATGCCTTTCTTTCAGGCAGGTGTGGTTCATTTGATAGCTTCTGCTGTTCTTGGTTTTGGTGGTATTTACCATTCATTAGCAGGTCCAGAAAAACTTGAAGAAGATTTCCCATTTTTCTCCACTGATTGGAGAGATAAAAATCAAATGACAAATATCCTTGGATATCATTTGATCGTCTTAGGTGTAGGTGCATTAGCATGGTCAGTAAACTGGTGTTTCATTGGCGGTGCATATGACACATGGGCTCCTGGTGGTGGTGAAGTCAGACTTGTTAACCCAACTTTAGATCCAAGAGTTATCCTTGGTTACCTATTTAGATCGCCATGGGGAGGAGCTGGTTCCATAATCGGTGTTAACTCCATCGAAGATATTGTTGGTGGACATGTATATGTGGGTATTACTGCAATTATTGGAGGAATATTCCATATCTTTACCAAACCTTTTGGATGGGCAAGAAGAGCATTTATCTGGAATGGTGAAGGTCTATTAAGTTACGCTCTAGGTGGAATTTGTGTAGCAAGTTTTATTGCTTCAACATTCATCTGGTTTAACAACACTGCTTATCCTTCAGAGTTTTATGGTCCAACAAATGCTGAAGCTTCACAGGCTCAAAGCTTTACTTTCCTCGTGAGAGATCAAAGAATTGGTGCTAATGTCGGTTCAACAATGGGACCAACAGGTCTAGGTAAGTATCTCATGAGATCTCCTACTGGTGAAATTATATTTGGTGGTGAAACAATGAGATTTTGGGATTTCAGAGGACCATGGTTAGAGCCTTTAAGAGGACCTAACGGATTGAGCCTTGAGAAAATCCAAAATGATATTCAGCCTTGGCAGGTAAGAAGAGCTGCTGAATATATGACTCATGCTCCTAACGCTTCTATCAATTCTGTTGGTGGCATCATTACTGAGCCTAATGCTGTTAACTTCGTTAATTTAAGACAATGGTTAGCTGCAGCTCAATTCTTCCTAGGATGGTTTACATTTATCGGTCACCTTTGGCATGCTGGACGTGCTAGAGCTGCCGCTGCTGGTTTCGAAAAAGGAATCGACAGAAAGAGTGAACCAGCTCTAGAAATGCCTGATTTAGATTAACTTCTATCTCATCTAAAAAACCCTATCTAAAGATAGGGTTTTTTTTTTGCTCAATTTTATTATCTATATAAATTTTCTCTGAGCCATGGCAAACTTAAACCCATTACATTACTGTAACAACCCTCTATTTTTTCTATATATTTACCGCCTATACCTTCCAAGGCAAATCCTCCTGCGCAATATAAAGGTTCATTTGTATCTACATAACTATTGATTTCCCAATCTTTCAAATTAGAAAAATAAACTTTGGAACTTACTGTTTTTTTTATTATTTCTGTGATTTTAAAAATTTTAGAAGTTGAATCAAAATTCCCAATTATTAGAGTATGACCAGTATGTAAAAATCCAAATTCTCCAGACATTTTTTTCCATCTAATAAATGCCTCCTCTTTATTAGATGGTTTTCCATAAGCTTCTCCTTTAAATTCAAAAATTGAATCGCACCCAAGTATTTCCAAAGGACCACAATTGAATTCTTCGGGCAATGATTTGTTTTGAATATTTTCAGATAAACTATTAGCCTTTTGAAAAGATAATTCCAAAGCTAAATTAAATATATTCTTTTCTTGAATAGTAGTTTCATCAAAGTCACTTGATATTTGGATAAATTCGATTTGACAATTTTCTAGTAATTTCTTTCTAGATTGAGAAGCAGAGGCTAGAATTAACACAAATTTTTTACCAAATTATAATTCAATTTAATAATTAATAAATTTTAAAATTAATATAAATTACTAATGGAGTTAGAAGCAAAATTACATGAAATAAGGAAACCAATCATGGTCCTAGGTACTTCCAGTGGGGCAGGAAAATCGTTAACGGTTACTGCTATTTGTAGGATTCTCAAAAATTTAGGAGAAGAACCAATACCTTTTAAAGGACAAAATATGAGTAACAACGCCTGGGTTGATTGGGAAGGTGGAGAGATGGCATACTCACAAGCACTTCAAGCTTTTGCTTGTGGTATTAATCCCTCTGTAGAGATGAATCCCATTTTATTAAAACCACAAGGAAATTCAATAAGCGAGGTGATTCACCTTGGCAAAAGCGTAGGGACCACAACCGCAAAAAATTACTATGAAGATTGGTTTATTCCAGGCTGGAAAGTAATTAAAACAAGTTTAAAGTATATTTACGAAAGGAATCCGAATTGCCGTTTAATTATCGAAGGGGCTGGAAGTCCGGTAGAGATGAATTTGATTCACAGAGATCTGACTAATTTAAAAGTTGCTAAATATTTAAATGCAAATTGCATTTTGGTTACTGATATTGAAAGGGGAGGCGTATTTGCACAAATAATTGGTACTCTTGAGTTAATGAAACCTGAGGAAAAGAAGCTTATTAAGGGAATTATTATAAATAGATTCAGAGGAGACCTTTCATTATTTGAAGATGGGAAAAAATGGATAGAGAATAAGACTCAAATCCCTGTTATTGGCATTATTCCATGGTTAAATGATTCATTTCCTCCAGAGGATTCTTTAGATTTAATAGAAAAAAAATCACTTTCTAAACATCCTGAAATCAAAGTTGGAATTATAAAATTACCATCTATTAGTAACTTCTCTGATTTTGATCCACTAGAAAATGAAGAAACAATATTAATTGAATGGATTAGAAAATCACAAAACCTAAGTAAGTATGACTTCATTATTTTGCCAGGCAGTAAACAAACGATTAAAGATCAAATATTTCTTGAAAACTCTGGTTTATCTCAGGATATAAGGGACTATTCAAATAACGAAGGAAATATTATTGGAATATGTGGAGGTTTACAAATGTTAGGTACTACACTTAAGGATCCTTATTTTAAAGAGGGTTCCAAAAATTATTCTGAACAAAAAATTAAGGGGATTGGATTACTGCCATTAAAAACGACTTTTTTTGAAAAAAAATTAACACGTCAAATAAAGTCTGAATCTATATGGCCATGCCAATCAGAAATTAATGGATTTGAAATTCATAATGGCCAAACTGTATTTGATGAAATGCAAAGATCATTAAAGATTAACCCTATTTTTACAGATTCAGATCTTGGTTGGTATAAAGAAAATAATAGTGGTGGAACTATTGCTGGAACATACATTCATGGGATCTTTGAAAATGATATTTGGAGAGATCAATATATTAATTTAATAAGGAAGAGTAAAAATCTACCAAGATTAAATAAAAAATCAATATCTTATAAAAAGAAGAGGGAATCCATTATTGAAAATCTTGCGAATGAATTCCACAAACATTTAAATCTCAAATCATTTTTAATTTGAAAGAAAAAAATATTAAGGTAATATGGTCAAACAATAAAGAAACATTCGTTTCAGAAGGTGATGACTGGTTTTCTTCTGCTGAAAAAGCAGGCTTAGAAATCCCTACTGGCTGTCTTACAGGAAGTTGTGGAGCCTGTGAAATAGATGTAAATGGTGAAACAGTAAGAGCTTGTATAAGTGATATTAAAAATAATAAAAAATGTATCTTACAGGTTTCTTTAACTACAGACCCCTTTTGGGAAAAATAAATTTCACTAAACATTACCTAATTATTAGATAAAGGAAAACATAGTAAAAAAATGATCCAAAAAATGT
This sequence comes from uncultured Prochlorococcus sp., assembly GCA_902611225.1. Lineage (GTDB taxonomy): Bacteria > Cyanobacteriota > Cyanobacteriia > PCC-6307 > Cyanobiaceae > Prochlorococcus_A. The sequence continues at coordinate 13,154 of CACLYZ010000005.1, read as the reverse complement.
ATTTATTAAAATAACCTTCTTTTTGATTTTTGACGAGGCAATAATATAACTACCCAAAATATGAGGTAGGATTGGGAAAAATCTAAAGATTATCCAAAACGTAGAGGGTAAATAACATCTTTTCCTACAGAGGAAATTATAGAACCAAACAGGAAATATTTAGAAAGTAAGGTATTTTATCCACTATCAAATGTTTTAAAGTGAATTTTAAAAAAATTAGATCTCTGGGTAAATATCTATATTAATTTGATCAAATAATAATCTTAATTAAATTAAGAATAAGAAACACCCTGCAATAAATCCACTTAAGTGACCTAATAAACTTATCCCTGGCAAAAAAGAAAAAATCAAACCTATGAGGCATATTGTCATTGACATTTTTTGAACTTCATAATTGGACTTAAAACCTATTTCTTTACCTAAAAAATATTTCTTTCCAAAAAAAGAAGTTAATAGTAAGAATCCATACAAAGCATAAATTATTCCACTAAATCCTAAAGCGGCATAGTTGGGAAAGATATTAAAATAAGATAAGATCTTTTCGTAAACCCAGATAATAAAGAAATTCAAAAAAGAACAGATAAAAATAAATTTCAGATAAAAAAATTTGCTTTCGATTCCAAGTCTCATCAAAAAATATCTAGTAATGATTATCCCACCAAGATTACTTAATAAATGATTTAAATCTGCATGAACTAGGATTGATGTGAAAATCCTATAGGGTTGAACACTAATTAGTCTTGGGACAAAGTATAAAAATTGTTTATCAAAAACCCTAATTAAATCTGTAATTATAAAAACTATAATTAAAAGTGATGCGCTTAGGATGTATTGCCAATCATTTTTTGATATTGAATTAATAGCCATATTTTCTAGAGTTTTATAATAAAAGAATATCTACGTAGAAGAAAAGACCCTAAAAAGGGTCTTTTTAATGTCTTAAATTTATAATACTTTTAGTAAAATTTACAATGAGAACTTGTTGGGTGATCGTTGCATTCTTTTTCCCAATAATCTAGTCTTTGATCTTTTGGTAGTTGATAATTAAAATCATGCATTCTCCAAATATCTGAAGTTGCATTTCTAAGCGCAGCAAATGGAGCGGTGAGTCTCATAAAAATAAAACCTCCTTTATCTCTACTATTTAATTATCCTCCAATTCAATTGAAATTAGTAGAGTATTAATACCCGAGTATTAGTGCTTTGTGGTTACCGCGACTATCTTTTCACATTAAGTAGAAGTAGATATAATTAAGAGATTAAAAGCACTTCATCGACTTTTGGACACCGTGGTGCATATGACTCTAAGGGTGCAAATAAATACCCTCTTATTTTTGATATTTCTTGAAACTATAAATTAACGGAGAGGGTGGACTAAGACTTGAACATAATAGGGCACTCTAGAGCATACCTGAACAGGTTTTTCATTTCGTATTTCTAATCCCCGCCAACAAACCCGCCAACAAGAAAATAATTAACAGAATTATTTGACCCTTAAAAAGTTCTATTTAATTTAAAATTAAACGAAAGACTTATCCTTTCTTCATCAGACAAATTAATCTCAACTGCGTGAGGAACCCAGGCAGGAAAAACAACTAACATATTTTCTTTTGGTGAAATTGTATTGATAGGGTAGTCATATTGTTGCATTTGGTAGCCTTCTTTGAAATGCCCCATATATTCTGTGGAGATAAAGTCAGCTTCATTAAAATTCCTATAAAAAAGAAATCTTCCTCCTTTCATTTCTTTCGGTACTTTAATGAAAAAAACACCAGAATAAGTTAAGCCCGAATGAGTGTGAGGTGTATTAGAAGAACCTTTTCCACTTATATTTATCCAAAAATTTGTTAACTGAAGTTCACCTTTTCTACTGATTTGATGAATTGCATTAACGGCATTAATAATTTGCTTTAATAATTGATTAGTTCCTGGAAGATTATTTAAATCTCTTATATCTTTTGAATGATAACCCTGAAAACCAGAATTACTTTTAATAACACCATCTTTATCATTTTCTCTTATCAAATAAGCCTCTTTTTGTAATTGCTCAATATTTTCATTTAGTTCAGCAGTCCAGAACTGGGTTGGGAATATAAAACCAGGTTTAATTTGAATTTTCATAAATAAAAAATTTATAAATCATTTCATAACTTTAAAATAAAAAAATTTTTAAAATTATAAACTTTAAAAGATTAATATCTTCTCTTTTTGAAATGGGTAAGGTAAAGATTAGAGTAGTTAGCCAGAACTAAAAGTATTTAAATAGTTCAAATTAATTTTAAGAATTTGATTACTCTTTAATTTATCGTCAAATAATTAGAGAGGGAACTCTTAGCTTTAACTTTTATGAGTTACCCGCCAACAGCTTTTTAAATTCCCGCCAACAAATCCGCCAACAGGACATTATCTTTTATGATTTATTTAACAATGAATTTTAAATTTGAATAGAGGTGAAATTTACTTATAGCTTTTAACTCAGGGAAGTTTGGAAAATTTATCGTCCGTGAAATTGGACGATTTGAAATCGTACGGAGAGGGTGGGATTCGAACCCACGAATAGTTACCTATTAAACGATTTCGAGTCGTTCGCTTTCGACCACTCAGCCACCTCTCCCATATTTAAAATATAAATTAAAAAATTTATACTAAAAATATATTTAGATTTTTGTTAATTCCAACCAGTTTCTTTCATTATTTCTATTGCCTTACTATTGAATTTGCCAATTTCTTTTATAGTCACATTATCTGGAGTGAAATCTCCAAATTTACTAACAATTCTATTTTGACTTGATTCCTTTAAAGGGTGCTCATAAGTTTTATTAGCTAAACCTTGACTACCTTCACTAGAAGCTAAATATTCAAGAAGTTTAATAGCCTCAGTCTTGTTTTCTGCATATTTATATACGCCCCCAGCAGTTATATTTACATGCGCAGGATTGGGTATTATTAATTTTATTTTTTCTGCTAAAGAAGCATCTCTTGGGCCTTTAACTCCATCAAGCATCCTTGCGACATAATAATGATTAACGATTCCAATACCGCATGTTCCCTGCCCTACAGCTCTTATTAATGAAGAATCTCCAGAAAAATAGGGAGTGGAGACATTTGATATCAAACCCTTAAGCCAAATTTTTGTTTGGCCAACGCCTTTCTTTGCTATTTGATTAGAAACCAAAGATTGATTATAAGGACTTTTTCTATTTCTTAGACATACTTTTCCTTTAAAAGAAGGATTGGTTAGATCCTCAAAATTTTTGATTTTTGTAATATCCACAATATCCGGATTTGTGATGATTACCCTTAATCGCCTAGTAAGGCCAAACCATTTATTTCTAGGATCTCTTAAATTATTTGGAACACTATTTTCTAGAATATTTGAATTAATTTTTTGAAATAAATTTGCCTTTGATGCATTTTCAATTCTTGCTGCATCAACAAGAATTACTAAATCAGCCTGAGAATTTTTACCCTCTCTTTTTAAGCGCTCAATTATAGCTTTTCCATCTGTTTCTATATATCTAACTTTGATGCCAGTTTGTTCTTGAAATTTTTGATAAACCTCTTTATCTGTATTGTAATGTCTACCAGAAAATAACCTAACCTCTTTCTCTGCAGAATTTACAGGTTGATTATTTAGAAGTAGCGATAATGTCACTGAAGTAAAAAATAGCTTTTTTAAATAATTCTTTAATTTCATTTATTAAAATTGTTATTTTTGTTACCTTACAACAAAAATTTGGTAGAAATAATCCAAAAATAAAAAATCACTTTGTCATGTATATTTCTTTACCTTAGGAAATAACATTCTGATACTTTCGAGATATAAATCTTACTTTACTAAGGGAAAGCCCATGCGTTCCCTCTCTAGTATCCATGAAGACGCGACTTCTCTAGCTAACTTTCTGATTTTTTCTATATACTGGGCACGATCAGTTACTGATATTACGCCTCTAGCATCAAGCAAATTAAAGCTATGACTACACTTTAAAACATAATCAAGCGCGGGGTAAGTTAGCTTCTTTTCAATTAATGAATTTGCTTCATCTTGATATATCTCAAATAATTTTCTGAGATTTTCAGGATTTGATTCAGAGAAATTATATGAACATTGACCTTTTTCAAATTCAAGCCAAATATCGCTGTATTTCAGATCTTTATTCCAATTTAAGTCCCAGATACTTTCTTTATCCTGCAAAAACATTGCAATTCTCTCTAAACCGTATGTAATTTCAATTGGTATTGGTTGACAATCAACTCCCCCGCATTGTTGAAAATAAGTGAATTGAGTAACTTCCATTCCGTCTAGCCATACTTCCCAACCTACGCCCCAAGCTCCAAGAGTTGGCGACTCCCAATTATCTTCAACAAATCTTATGTCATGATTTTTAGCCTCTATTCCAAGAGATTCCAGAGATTTCAAATATTTTTCTTGGATCCCATCTGGGGAAGGCTTAATTATTACTTGATATTGAAAATAATGTTGTGCACGATTAGGGTTATCACCAAATCTTCCGTCTGTGGGTCTTCTACATGGCTCAGCATATGCAACAGACCAAGGTTCGGGTCCAATTGCCCTCAAAAAAGTATGAGGACTCATTGTACCAGCACCCTTTTCAGTATCATATGGCTGCATAATTAAACAACCCTCTTTGGACCAAAAATTATTTAAATTTTGAATTATATCCTGAAAAAACATCAAATTTTAAGAAGTTTAGAATTTAGATCAATGCCATTAAACATAATAACAAAACTTAAAACAAAAAATATTTTTAACTCTAATTTCTGAGAAGCATTATCTGGTATTTGGATAGCATAAAACTTAATCCAATATAAACATAAATTAGAAATTAATCATGAAAAAAAATCTAATGGCAAAGGTCCAAAAGTATTAGATTCTTCTGCATCTTCATCATATTGGCAAGTTATTAAAATTCCTTCTCCCAGACCATTCTCAGATCTAACAAAAACATTACCAGTTTTTTGGTTGCCTTTTAAAAAAACATATCCATCAGCATGAAGCGAATCTAAATTACCAAATTTTATTGAGGAATATTTATTAGAAATTGATTTCAGTGCTTCAATAGCTTTGGTATCAGAAGCTGCCATTATTCCTATTGTTATCCAATCGGCATTATAAATATTAGTTTCTAATTCTATTAATAGTTTTTTTTCTTGACTACTGCTTAAATGAGGAGCAGTTCTAAGAATGTTTAAATCAGCTAATTTATTTATTTCCATTAAATTAGTACCTAAAATAATAAATTATTAACCAAAGGTTCTTCCATTCCAAGCCCATAATGAAGCGGGCACATCCTCGAAAGAAATATAAATTTTATCTATTGGAATTCCAATTTTTTCATAAACAAAATTAGATATTTGCTTTGCCATCTCTGAAGTATTTAAAGAGCCTATCGACTTAATTTCTAAAAAACAACAAGGTCTTTCATCATCAAAATACATTTCTAAATTATCATCTAACTTAGCCATAACAAATCTTTTTGATTTATTTGTTAAAGACGCGACTAATATTGAAATTTCTTCAAGTAATTTCTTCTTATCCTCTATTTTTGCTGAAGTAGAAACATTAATATAAGGCATATTTATGCAGCTAAATTATCTTTTTGAAAATCATTTTGTAGATTAAAAGTTTTATTTTTTAAAACTTTTTTTGATGAAAGATATGCCATATCGTATTGACTTATTCCGTTTTTATAGGGATTGAAAAGGGCATTTTTAGATCTACTTTTTTTGCTCCTTTTGAATTCAATCATTTTTACAAAATTATTAATTATTAATTTAACTTTTTTTTAATAGATGTCTAGCTTTTTTAAAAATCTTTAATTAATTAAATGCAAAATATATTTCTGAATCACAATATGAATAACTATTTATTAAATTTGAATTAGATCACTTAATAATCGTTTTGGAAGTTCTAAATAATTATCAAAGAAAAAAACTTGATGAGAGCAATGATGAAGAATTTTATTCTGACCCAAAATTTGTTTATCATTTAGATGCGAACTTCAGGCAATATCTATCAAATGTTTATAAAAAAGAAATTTCAGACAATTCAACTGTCCTAGATTTAATGTCCAGCTGGGATAGTTACTTACCTCAAGAGAAAAAATATAAAAAAGTTATTGGGCATGGATTAAACAAACAAGAACTTGAGAAAAATAAAATTTTTGATACTTATTGGATACAAAATTTCAATTTAAATCAAGAAATTCCTTTAGGTAATGAAAGTGTTGATTTCTGTTTAATGGTCGCAGCTTGGCAATATTTACAATACCCAGAAAATTTATCTAGAGAAATCGTAAGAATTTTGAGTAATGATGGCAAGTTTATAATATCTTTTTCAAATAGAGCATTTTGGCATAAGGCTCCCAACATTTGGACTTCATCCACTGAAGAAGAGAGAATTAAATATGTAAGAAAAGTCTTAATATCAAACGGATTTAATGAGCCAAGAATAATTAAAAAGTTTAATGAACCAGTCCAAAATATCTTCAATTTTTTTAGTAAAGACCCATTTTATTGCTTGATTGCAAGTAAAAAGTAAATAATACCTTTACTGCATTTCAGATAAAGCTTTGAACAAAGATCTATAGCCATACTTTTAAATTTTTACTAATATTGGATAGATAATATTAAAAATATGGGCTCTAAAAGAGAAAAATATCCTGAAAAATGCCCTTGGGATCTAGGACCTAATCAACACTTAGCTAAAGAAGAAAACTGGAATTTAAGATTAGGTGAAGCAAACGTGTGTTTTAGCAAAAACAAATTAGACAATAATTATTTTCATGTAATTAGTAATGAAAATGAAGAACAAATTTTAGCCTTCAGAGCAAGACTTCTTTATCAAAAACTACTTGATAAAGGATTTAGATTGGTTGAATAAAAAACTTATTTCAATAAACTTAAATCCTCGAAAACAAACTTTTGTATTTCTTCTTCTTGATTTTGGTTTAAATATTTTATTGATCTCGAATTTAAAATCCAATAATCTTTTTTACCTATATTTATAAATTCATCTTTGTATTCAATTTTTTGAGAATTTGATTCTAGGGTTTTTGGATTAATTTGTTGACTAGTATATTTCTTACTAAGAAAACCAACTCCAGTATCAAAAAATTCCTCAACAAAAATCTCAATAATTGTTCCATGAATTTTTCTATAAACCATATTAATACAATCATCTTTAACCCTATACTTATCTCCTTCATTTCTCCCAGAAACATTCATTTCAATCCCATTTTCAGAACTTTTAAGTAAATTAAAATTATTTTCTGAATGAACTGAATTAAATTCTCTTTTTACCCTGTGAATACACACTTCAAACAATTGAGAAGCAATACTTTTCTTTATGTTTTCTTCATCTATATTTTTAATCTCAGGTTTAAAGTCTTCACCTAATAAGAACTCACCCTCATAAGAATTATCTTCAAATAAATAAGTACACTTGCCTTTATAGCCTTTGAAATCAGTATTCCATGTATATCTTTTTTCATAAGCATTTTTAAAAATATCTTTGCAACTCTGTTCTTTTAAATTTTTCATTATTTTTAAGATTTACAAGCAATCATACAAAAAGGCATCTCTAATTGGGATAGAAAGTTTTAATTTATTAAATTGACTATTTTTTTAGGTTTTTTGTCAAAAATTTAAGCCAAAGAGGGGATTTCACCTTTAAGCTGAGAAGCCCATGCCTCAAGACGCGAATCGGTCAAATCAGATTCACTATCCTCATCAAGAGGTAATCCACAAAAGCTTTCCCCTATAACACTTTTAGATTCATCAAATGTATAAGAAGATTTATCTACGTAACCGACCATTTCAGCGCCTGCTTTTGTGAAGTAGCTATGAAGTTCTTCCATTGCATCACAATAATTTTCAGTATAGGTAGAAGAATCTCCTAAACCAAAAATTGCTACTTTTTTTCCTGATAAATTTAGTTTGCCTATATCTTCTAATATTGAATCCCACGAAGTTCCAGATCTCTCCTCGTCCGCTCCAGTATTCCAAGTTGGCAGGCCACAAATAATACCTTCAAGATTTTCAAATTCTGAAAGATCATCAACATCTGATACATCTTTTGGTGATTCTGCTGAAGGAATAAAGTTGTGAAGACGATCTGCGACATCTTCAGTTTTTCCAGTTGTAGTTGCGTAATAAATTCCTACTGTCATAAATTTAAATTGTTTTCTTTAAAATAATAGAAACAAACAAACGAAAAATTTCTCCAAAAAAGACTTTTTCAAGTTAAATTTTATACTAATAAAGGTAAGAAAAAGCTTTTAAAAATAATCTACTCAAAAATCTTTAAGCATGAATAGTAAAACTTCTGATAACAATCTAAATAAAATCATTGATGAATACAAATTTAATGGGCAGAAAAAGTTCAAATTAATTGTTTTATTTGGTTTATTGGGAGATTTTGATAGCTTTGAATATGCAATAAATTTAAAAAATTTTATCGATAATCATCAAGATAAAAATTTAGATATTTTTGCCATTGCTATTGGTAGCCAAAATGGAAAACAAAAATTCTGTAAATTTACTGGCTTTCCTGAAGAAAGTTTAATAGCTGTTGCTGATAATCAAATCCACAATGATCTTAAAGTCTCTGGAGGCTTAGATATAGGTTTAGGCGGTTGGATCAATATGCTTTTGATGTTATCTGGGATAAATTCCTTTAAAACTATTAAAGAAGTTATTAGAGGTTATACTGGCGACCGAAAAGCAAAGCAAATTTATTCAGAAGTTGACATGATTGATGTTTTAAAATTTTTAAAATTTTCAGGTAATTCTTTTAAAAAGGTTTTCGGGGATGGTTATTTGAGACCATTTGAATTAGCAACATTTAGACTAAATAATATGAATGAAATAATTCAAAATTGGAGTGATTATATTCTTAATGAAGAATACCTTCCTCAAAGAGGGGCTTCTTTCCTATTGAATAATAAAAATCAAATTATTTATAAATTTTTTTCAAACGATGTGCTTGGATATTCATCAAATATGAGGGATCCATTAGGATTTCTGACTAATTTAATTAAAGAATAGTTTTTAAATTATTTTTATGAATGTAGATATATTTGGATATTTTGCAGCGATTTTAACAACAGCAGCATTTCTACCTCAATTGATAAAAACTTTAAAAACAAAAAAGGCAGATGATGTTTCTTTGACAACATTAATAATGTTTATTATCGGTGTTTTGTCTTGGATTATTTACGGCTATAAAATTTCTTCTACACCAATATTGATAGCAAATTTAATCACCCTGATTTTAAATTTATTGATATTAATCTCTAAAATATATTTTTCAAAAAAATAAATTGAGTAAAATTTTTTTTAAAAGTAATAAACTTTATATTTAATAATTAAATCTTGATTAAAATAAAACAAAAATTTACTGATCTTGAAAACTTCAAAATGCTGGGTTTGGTTTAAAGGAAGCCTTAACGATGGTGGATATTGGAAAGAGGGGTTTACTTGTACTTTTGATGAGAAACCAGGAGTTTTAATAGAGAGTCCTGCTTACGTAACTTGTCGGGTTCCTTCATGGAGAGTTTTGACTAAAGAACCAGAAAATTTATATGAATCTCCTTTAATTCCTGAAAAAGCAATTTGGAAAATAATTTAATTTCTAAATGATTTAGAAAAAACTTTTTGACTGCACTACGGCGAGTTAATATTGCTTTAATAAATATTTAATTAATACCATCTACTCTCTTTTTATTAATATTATCCCTTTTTTAATCTTAGGTTTTCTTCTAGGAAAAAAGAATCCAAAGATTTCAAAACATATAGCAAGACCTCTAATAAGATTTGGCATCCCATTAAGTGTAATGGGTCTCTTATTAAAGGAAGGTATAGATATAAACCTAATTAAAAGTGCATTTTTAGCATTCTCTGTAATTGGATTTTTAATAACTTCTATAAATATAATCCCAATATTTAAGAAGAGGCTTCCAAATTACACATTGCAGCTAGCCGGCCTAATTGGTAATACATCATTTCTTGGAATACCAATTGCGCTAGCTCTTCTACCTTCAACAACTATAAATTTCACAATTGGATTTGATTTGGGAACAACACTTTTCGCTTGGATATTTGGACCTTTTTTTCTTCAAGAAAAATCCAACAGCAATAACATCCCAAACATCAAAGGACTATTAAATGCATTGATAAATAGCCCTGCATCAAGAGGGATTATTGGTGTACTTCTTGCATATCTTTTTCAAATAGATGAAATGTTAGGCAATTATCTGTGGATTCCTGCAAGAATAGTTATTGCTTTGGCAATTATAGTTGTGGGATCAAGACTTGGAATAATCACAAATCAAAATGAGAGGATTTTGGATCTAAATGAAGAAATTAAATTTTCAATTTTATTAAAGTTATTTATTCTTCCCTTTATTATTTTTTTATTTTGCAAATTCTTAAATTTTAACTTCTATCAATCATCCGCAATAATTCTTCAGGCAGCAACCCCAACGGCAATATCCACAATATTAATGGCAGAGGCTTATGGCGTGAAACAAAAAATAGCTTCAAAAATTCTTTTTACTACAACCATAATTTCAATAATTACAATTCCTGTATTAAAAATGTTTATGGATTTATTTATTCAAACAACTTGAATGAAAACAAATTAAATGCATGATTAATGAATATTGTAAAGTTTACATCCTGATAACTAAATAATGTCTTAAGATTTAGGTTATGAAGTCAGCAAACCCTGAAAATGAATATATCCCTTTAGATCTAAGGATTTCGGTTAGGAGGGATACTCTAAGGCTTATCTCTGAGATGGCTCAAGATATGGGAATAAGCATTAATGAAGTTTTTAGTTTTTTAGCCGAAGATTCTGTCATCGATCTCGAATTAATGGAAGATTTAAATAAAATTGATATCCCAAGCAAGTGCAGCATTGATGATTTAAAAAATGCTCTTCTTAAAAAAAGACTTTGTTAAAATTTTTCAACTTTTCTATTTTCCCAGTCAGATTTATAACCACTTTTAACTAAAAATCTCGAATACTTATTTAGATCACTTTTTTGAATTCGCCATAAATTATAAATTCCAAATTTGCCCAATTTTTGATGATTAATTTTTGACCATTGCTGTCGGCGAGTAGAGTATTCATCTATCACGACCAATAGAGATTTGTATTCATAATCTGGTTGATCTTCATAATTTCCTCTCCTATCAGTATTTAGCCTTTCTGAAAGATTAATTAATCCCTCTTCAGTGTTTGGTTCATAAAAAACTATTTGTCTCGAATAATAATGTAATGAAGGTTTTCTTATCCCGATCATTGCTAAAGTTTCCCTTCCCTCGCGAATATCTAAAATTAATTTTGAAATATTCCTTATAGGTAGTTGCCTAGAAGTATCTGCTAATTTTCTAATTGGCGACATCAAATAAGACTGTCCAATTAAAAGTAAAATTTGGAGATAAAGAAGAATATTCCTAGATTTTAAAGAAAATAAAATTATTGCAAGAAGGGTAAACGAGGAGAAGAAGAATTTAGCTTTGAAAATAATCCCAGAGCTTATAAGTTCGGATGCAAGATTAGGCATTTCGGGATCATTAATTGAACTCAACCAAATATTTGAGAAAAAGAATGCTAGGGATAAGCCAAACAAAATTAAAATATTAAAAATCCAGCAATATAAATAACTTTTGTTTATATTTTTTAAGCTTATAAAGCTATTACTTGTTAATAATGCCGCTGCTGGAATTGCTGGTAGCCAATAGCTTGGTAGTTTTGTTGCAGAAAGACTAAAGAAGATTAAAACAGATGTTAACCAACATAGAGAATAGGTAAAAAGGGTGTCAGTGATATTACAACTTTCTTTTGAACTTCTCAGAAAATCCTTAAAAGCCTTGAATATACCGAGATACAAAAAAGGAGTGAATGGTAATGAAGCCAATATCATTATGTAAAGAAAAAACCAGAATGGTTCGGCATGATTATTTACAACTGAGGTATATCTTTGAAAATTATGGTAACCAAAAAAATTGTCCCAAAAAGGCTTTCCCTCTTTTATGAGTTCTAATATGTACCATGGAACACTTATAAATATTGTTATTAAAAAACCTTTCTTAGGGTTGATCTTACAGAGCAACGTTTCCCAATTCTTCTGACTAAATAAGAAAGATGTAATAGTCAATAATGCCAAAACAAATGCAACAGGTCCTTTAGTTAAAATTGCAAAACCTAAAAATACCCACGCTGAAATACATTGGTCATTATTTTCGCTTGCCATTCTTCTCCAAAACAAAAGGAGGCTAATCCCCAAGGTCCCAGTTAAAAGAGCATCACTCACGGCAGTTCTACTCCAGATAATTATTATTGGAGATAAAGCAAAGGCTAATGATGCAACTATTGGAGTAAGGAATTGCCTATCACTCTTCTGTGGCCAACAAAATAAAGTATCTCCAATCATCAACATTAAAAATAATGATCCCAAAGCTGAAGGGAGCCTTGCTGAGAGAGTCCCGAAACTATCCCAAATCTCGTTTTTCGGTAATGAGTAAAAAAAACCCATCAGCCAATAAATCAGTGGAGGCTTATCAAAACGGAACATTCCATTGACCTTTGGAGTTATCCAGTCACCAGATTCACTCATAGCCCTTGCCGCAGCGGCAAATAAAGGGGGCGTTTCATCCACCAGTCCTGTATTACCTAAACCTAAAATAAAAATAATGATCCCAGAAACTAAAATTATTACTGCGTTTAAAAGCCTTTTTTTTGAGTTCAGAAGAATCATTTAATATTATTTATATGCATGCATTACCTTATTAAGCCAGTTCACAACCTTGTTAGCAAATATATCTGCGGAGGCATTTTTTTCTACCCATTCTCTACATTTCTGACGCTTTATTTTTTCAATAATCTTTACATAAGAAAGCATATTTTTTTTATCGTCAGGATCAGCAAGATAACCTGTTTGGCCATGCTGAATAATTTCACTAGGTCCTCCCCTTTTATAAGCTACAACTGGCACCCCGCAGGCTAAGGCTTCAACAATAACGTTCCCATATGCCTCATTCCATTTCGGAGTATTTAACAACCCTCTGCATTTACCAAGTTCTTTTTGTAATTCATCGGTTGATAAAAAACCCATCCAATCTAT
>CACLYZ010000004.1:0-70592 GCA_902611225.1 uncultured Prochlorococcus sp. | reverse complement strand
GAAATTGCGGTAAAACTAACTATTAGTAAAAGAACTGTTGATAATCATGTAAGTAATATGTTTACAAAAACTGGTTCTAAAAACAGAGTAGCACTTTTGAATTGGGCTATGGACAACGGAAAGATTTGTAGAGATGGGTTTAATTGTTGTACACTCCCAGACTCTGATCAAGATTAGTATTACCCTTTATTTTTTTTTGTATCAATAGCCAAATCCATTAGACAATAATTTGTAGAACCTAATTCGAAGAGTTCAGCATATGCAATACATGCATCCTTGTCTGAATCAACAAATCTCAATATTCCTTCTTTGTCGTAAAGACCATACATCTGAAGAAAATAAAAAATACTTTGCTTAAATATAAAGAAAATATAAAGGAAGAGTGCTTCTTCTGGCTAGTGACTTTTTAAAGTTGTAAATATTCTTCTTTCCACTCTGAAAAAGGGTTGTTAGCAAGACTGAAATTGGAGTAATGGGTCAGACCTGTGATTTCTTTTGAAATGAAAGATGGAAGAATTAAATCTTCCTCTTCATTAGAAAGTTCAATTTCTGCAATTTTAAGTGGATAATTATTTTCTTTAAAGCAATCTATAATCCAAGATTTTTTTTCAATTTCCAAAAAGTATCTATCTTTTTTAATTGTATTTGCAAGATTTGACATTATTTTTTCAGCATCGCTTCGTGGAATAGAGTATTCAAATTCAAAGTTGGTAAAGCCTTTGATATGTTTTTTAAGTGCAATTTTAGAGTTTTTGCCTGTAAGCCTTACTCTAATAATCCAACCATCTAAACTTTTGGATAAATATCCTTGTTCAATATAAATTTTTTTATTTATGAATTCTTTCCAAGTTTCATTTTTTATAAGAAATCTTCTTTCTATCTCTAAGGCCATTTAATTTTTGAAATTTTTTTGAGATAAATCACCTTTCCAATCTAATTTTTTTATTAGAGTACTGTAGTAACTTGTGCTTTTTTTAAACTTTATTATTTTGCAGGGCGATTGCCCTTTTTTGATCTCACAATAATAATTTTCCTTAATGGTCATACATTTTGACCCGTCTCTCCATAATTTAATTTCCCCTTTACTTTTTTTTACAGGTTTTATGATTACCTTACTTGTATTGGGTATAACTATTGGTCTACTAGCCAAACTCATCGGGCATATAGGGTTAATTATCATTGCATCAATACTTGGGTGAACTATTGGCCCCCCTGCAGCCATTGAATAGGCTGTTGAACCAGTAGATGTAGATATGATTAATCCATCACCTTTGTATTCATTAACCTTCTCGTTATCTATTTCAAGTTCTATTTGGTTGGTTGGAGAAATGTCTTCTTCAACAGATTTAAAATAAAAATCATTTAAGGCATCGTAGCTTTTTATAATCTTTTTCTCAGAACTTGTCGGATTAATAAAAATATTACAATTTAATCTATTACGAAAGTCAATTTTATATTCTTCGTTTTCAAGGATTTCAATAAAAGATTTGTCAAACAAAAAATCTTTTTCTTGCGTAAGGAAACCCAGATTACCACCAATATTAAAGCTCAATAAAGGAATATCATAATCAGCTAAAGCATTTGCACATTTTAGAAAGGTTCCATCTCCCCCAAGAACTATGCCAATATTTGGCTGTAATTTTAGATTACAAAGATGTTTTGAAATTTCATCTCTGTGAAAATCACTTTGAATTCTTTTTGATTTTATGTTTTTAGCTTTGAGGACTTCTTCACAGAATTTAGAAGCCTCTTGAGCTATAGAACTATCTGAACGATATATAATAAGCACTAATGAAAGTTTCATTTAGTGGTTTTACCATTTTAGTAAATTAAAACTTTCCATATCTACAGTCACCCTATTCCTATAAAGAGATAATAAGATAGCTAATCCAACTGCTGCTTCTGCTGCAGCAACAGTAATCACAAAAATTGTAAAAACTTGTCCTTGAATTAAATTATTGTCCACATAAGAAGAAAACGCCATTAAGTTTATATTTACTGCATTGAGCATTAACTCAATACTCATAAGAACTCTTACTGCATTTCTGCTATTTAATAATCCCCAAATCCCAATACAGAATAGTGCTGAAGATACTATTAAAAATGCTTGAAGAGGAATTGATTCTAAATTCATCGTAAGAAAGGTGAAAGGTTTAATTTTTATTTGTAAGTAATGGTTCTGATGATTTTTCAATTAACTCTTGATCAACAGGTAATCCAGTGGAAATATCCTTGCTCATTACATCTCTTCTAGCTAATACAATAGCTCCAATCATTGCCATTAAAAGTAAAACTGATGCTACTTCAAATGGGAGTAGATAATCACTAAATAGATGTTCACCAATTCTAATAGTTGATTCTTCTCCTATAGAGTTTTGAGGACTTGATAGGCTCCATACATTAGTCAAGTCAACTCTTATTAAAAGGCTTAGAAGGGTTAAACATATTGATGTTGATATGATTCTTCTTGATTTAATGTCACTGATGGGTTTTAAATCTTCTTTTTTATTGACTAGCATTATTGCAAAGATTATTAATACATTAACTGCACCTACATAAACTAAAACTTGTGCTGCAGCAACAAAACTTGCATTCAAAAGAAGATATAAACCCGCAACACTCATAAAAACTCCTCCTAGAAGAAAAGCTGAATAAACAATACTTTCTAGCAATACAACGCCTAGTGCTCCAATAAGGATAACTAAAGATAAAACTGAAAAACAAATAATTTGAGTTGTTATTGCAATGGACATAAATTAATGGAAATTAATTAATTGGATTAGAAAATTTATCTTTATTTTCATTGGATTCTGGTTTCATCCAATCATAAACTTCTTCAGGTAATTTACCAACTCTAGTATCTGAAGCTGGTATTTCATGAGGGTCCATGACACCTTTAGGAAGATAGGCAAGTTCTCTTAAAGGTTTAACTGAAGGATCTGTTGTAACATTTGTGGGTAGTCTACCAAGTGCAACATTATCAAAATTTAGATTGTGTCTGTCAAAAGTAGCTAATTCATATTCTTCGGTCATAGATAAACAATTAGTTGGACAATATTCAACACAATTTCCGCAAAATATACAAACCCCAAAGTCTATAGAATAATTTCTAAGTTCCTTTTTTTTGGTTTCTTTATTCATTACCCAATCAACTACTGGTAAATTTATGGGACATACTCTCACGCAAACTTCACAAGCAATACATTTATCGAATTCATAATGTATCCTTCCTCTATATCTTTCAGAAGGTATTAATTTTTCATATGGATATTGAACGGTAACAGGTCTTCTTCGAAGATGATCAAAAGTTACTGATAAGCCATTATATAAATACTTGCCAGCATTATATGCTTCTTTGATATAGCTATTTATTTGATGAAGGAAATTTTTCATTTTGAAGAATTTACTTAATGATTCTATTTTAGTGGATTAATTTTAAATTTAAGTATTTTTACTTAAGATTAACCACCAAAGAATTGAGGAAATGCAAGTTTTAATCCTGCAGTTATCAAAAGATTAGCAAGAGAAATTGGAAGAAGAAACTTCCATCCTAGATCTAATAGTTGATCTATCCTTACTCTAGGAGTTGTCCAACGCAATAGTATTGCTATGAAAACTAAAAGATATGCTTTCAATACAGTCATAACAATTCCTATTGATGCAGTGAAAACTTGTATGAAGGGTGCATTTATTGGCAAATTTAGAAACTTAGTAATTAATTCAACTGGAACCGGGAAACCCCATCCTCCTAAATAAAGTATCGATACCAATAAAGCAGAAAGGATTAAATTAATGTAACTACCAAGATAGAACAATGCGAATTTCATCCCAGCATATTCAGTTTGATATCCTGCAACTAATTCTTCTTCAGCTTCGGGTAAGTCAAATGGAAGTCTCTCACATTCTGCAAGAGCACAAATCCAAAAGACTATAAAACCAACTGGTTGTCTCCATATATTCCAACTTAGAATTCCGGCACCACTTTGTTGGTTGACAATTTCAACAGTACTTAGAGAATTTGTCATTAGTACAATAGCCAGTACAGATAAAGCTAAAGGAATTTCATAACTTATTGATTGAGCAGCTGCTCTTAAACCTCCTAATAAAGAATACTTATTATTGGATGCGTATCCGCTCATAAGAAGGCCAATTGGCTGAATACTGCTTAAAGCGATCCATAGGAAAATTCCAATACCAACGTTACTTATTAAAAGGTTTTGTCCAAAAGGAACAATTAGCCAGGATAGAATCACTGGGACAAGAACTAATATAGGTCCTGCAGTGAAGAGGATTCCATCTGCTTTGGCAGGAATAATATCTTCTTTGACGAGTAACTTAAGACCATCTGCAATTGGTTGGAGGACGCCAAGCGCTCCAGCATATTCGGGACCTATTCGTTGTTGGGCAGCAGCAGATATTTTTCTTTCAAGCCAAACTGTTACTAAAACGCCAACAACTGCTGCTACCAAAACTAAAAGCATAGGTAAAGGGAGCCAGATTATATGAGCGACTTCGCTGGAAAGGCCAAAACCTTTTAAGAATTCATTAAAACTATATTCGAGATCTAATCCGTATTCCAAAATTTTTATGATATTTACTTAATAGATTAACTCTTCACAAACAATATGTGTGTTTTTTATGAAAAGCTGCAAATATTATTCTCTATTTTCTAAGCCGATCCAATCTCTTGGTTCTGAACCTGTATAGATTTGCGATGGTCTGAAAATTCTATTTGCTCCAAGTTGCTCTCTCCAATGAGCTAACCAACCAGCCACTCTAGATATTGCAAAAATTGGAGTAAATAAATCACGAGGAATACCAAGTTTTCTATAAACGAGACCAGAATAAAAATCAACGTTAGGGAATATACCCTTAGGTCCAAGTCTTGGTATGGCCTCTGCCTCAAGTGATTTTGCAACTTCATACATTTCATCTGCTCCAAATCTTATAAAAAGTTCTTCTGCCAGTTTTTGAAGAATTATTGCTCTTGGATCTTTGACTTTATATTCTCTGTGGCCGAAGCCCATTATCTTACTTTTGTTTTTTATTGCATTATCTAAAAAAGACCCAGCATTTTCTGGGGTTTTAATCTCTTCTAACATTGCAATAACATCCTCATTTGCTCCTCCATGCAGTGGGCCCGCCAGGGTTCCTACTGCAGAGGCGATGACAGCATATGGATCTGTAAGAGTACTTGCAGTCACTCTAGCGCTAAATGTACTTGCGTTTAAACTATGTTCGGCATGTAGAATTAAACACCTATCAAAAACTTTTGCAGCTATAGGATCTTGTTCTTTTTCAGTCAGCATGTAAAGAAAATTTGATGAGTAAGTTAAATCATCTCTAGGTTGAATTGGGTCTTGTCCTTTTCTAATAAGTTGAAACGCAGCAATCATTGTGGGTATTTTTGCTATTAGTCTTATGACTGCGTTGTAGATGTAATTAGGATCATCTATTGCCCTACGCGAATAGAAGAGACCCAAAGAAGCCGCACTAGACTGAAGAGCATCCATAGGATGACCTGTCGCAGGGAAACATTTCATCATATCTCTGACTCTAAAACTTAACCTTCGATGCATTTGAACTTCTTGTTCAAAATCTCTAAGTTGGATAGCCGTGGGTAATTCACCCCAAATCAATAGGTAAGCAGTTTCTAAAAAACTACTTTTTTTGGATAGTTCTTCAATGGAGTACCCCCTGTACAACAATTTACCTTTGCTGCCGTCAATATCACAGATAGATGAATTAGTAACTGGGACACCTTCTAATCCTGGTTTTAAAATTAGTTTTTTACTATCCAATTGCTTAATTCAATACCAAATACCTATAGATTAAAGATAGTCAAATAATTTTTAATTAACCACAAGATATGAACTTCAAAAAATTAAAATGATTGTGTTTGAAGCTTATTTAAATAAATTTAATTTAAATAATTTTAAATATTGTTTTTGTATAAAGAGTTGGATTATTTTCAGGAATATTTTGTCTTATGATTTCTATCGATTCTTGATTTGATATTTTTAAAATATTTCTAATTAGAAAATTAAGGTCCTGTAAATTAGAAAAATATTCAATTTTATTAGAATTATCATTTTTTATATCAACTTTTGAATAAAGAAAAGTAGATTTATCTTTATTACTTTTTAGCTTTAAGAAATTTTTTGATATTTTCTCTAGTTTTTTATCATCAATTAAATGATTACTTATGATTTGTAAACCTCCTGATTCTACTGAATAGATATTTTCATAAGTTAATTGTTTTATAACATCATCTTTTTCTTCAAGAATATCTTTGGAATATATCGAATAAATATCTTCATTTTTTTTCAAAGTATATTTATTGAAATCTTTTAATTTTTTCAAAGCACTTAAATCAAATTGATCTTCCTTATTTTTTTCAAATGTAATAAGCCAATCTTTATTTGAATTGAGAATTAAAATGTTTTGATTTTCATTTTGATTAAACTCTTCAATAAAATTTATTTCAAAATCATTTATTAAAGGTTTTAGATATTTGTCAAAATTTTTTATATCACTAAAAATTGAAATTTCAGGATTTTCTTCATTAGTATCCTCTTTATTTATTAACTTATCGTAAGTAAGAATATCAATATTTTTTTTATTATTTAGTAAATATGATTTTAAAATTAAACGTTTATTTTTTAAGTCAAATGTTGTAGCTACAATATCTTCTTTATTCTCAGTAAAAATTTCCTTATCAAAAAATATACTTTCCCCAAATTTATTTGTGAATAGAATATTTTTTTCGTTTTTTAGTCCAATGAGCTCTCCCTTATATTGAAATTTTTTTTCTTTAAAATCATTGCTGGAGTTAATACTATTTTTGATTAATTTTTTATCTGATGAAGCAATTATATAATTATCGTCGGTTCGGTATATCCAGTTAAGGTAATTTATTTTGTTTTCTCTATTAATTAAAATTATCTCATTAATCTGATCAATTTTGTTAGGTAAATTTAATAAATCGTCTATTGTTTTTTCTGGCTTAATTTTAAAAACAATCAAAATATCATCTTTAAGCTTTTTATTATTTTCAAAAGTTGAGATGATAAGTTCATTATTATAGATATCTTCTAATTTATTGTTGCCTAGATCTATACCTATGTAATCTAATATAGAGTCTTTTATTAAAACAAAGTTATCTTGATCTGTTGAATTTTTATCTTTTTCATTATTATTAACAATATTAAAACTGTCTAGATTTGAAATAAATAATAATTTATTGTTTTCAGGTATATATTTTAAGATATTTAGTTGCTCAATATTTGTACTTTGCTCCTTATTTTTATTGGCAGAAACTTTTTTAAAAACAAAAAAAAGTAATAAAGATAATAATATTATTATTGCTACTAATCTAAGTTTCATTATCAATGTTTATTTTTATTTTTAACAATAAACTTCCTACTGCAACTTAATTTATTAAATTGTAAATAACACATGTTTTATCCTATAAATTGGGAAGTTATCCAAAATCTATAAATGCTTCTAGTCTCAATGATTGGTTTAATTCTGAGAAAGAAGATCCAGTTTTGATTGATGTAAGAGAACAGTCAGAGCTTGAACTAGCTCGTTTCTCAAAAGAATTTTTACATATACCAATTAGTAAAGTCACATCCGAATACGTTGAAGAAATATTTGCTGGTTTTTTAGACAGAGAAATTGTAGTTACTTGTCATGCAGGAATAAGAAGTTATAACTTTTCTCAATGGTGCTTAGATAATAAGATTGTTAGCGAAATATGGAATTTGGAGGAGGGTATTGATGGATGGAGTAGATATATTGACCCATCAATACCAAGGTATTGATTAAATATCTAATGAAGATGCAACAGTATTAACATCTTTGTCGCCTCTACCAGAGCAATTGATAACTATATGGGTATCTTTTTCAAGAGTAGGGCACAATTTATCTAACCAGGCAAAGGCATGGGAAGTTTCAAGTGCAGGTATAATTCCTTCTAGTTCACTAACAAGTCTTAAAGCGTCTAAAGCTTCTTGATCCGTGACTGATCCATATTCTGCTCTACCTATATCTTTTAAATGGCTATGTTCAGGTCCTACTCCAGGGTAATCTAAACCTGCACTTATTGAGTGAGCTTCTTGTACTTGACCATTATCATCTTGCAAGAGAAGACTCATTGATCCATGCAAAATTCCAACTGACCCTTTAGTGATAGTGGCAGCATGTTTGTCAGTATCAACTCCGCTTCCTGCAGCTTCAACTCCAATAAGACGCACTGAAGTTTCTTTAACAAAAGGATGGAAAAGCCCCATTGCATTTGATCCCCCACCTACACAAGCAAGCAAAATATCAGGAAAAGATCCAAATGATTCCAAACATTGTTTTTTAGTTTCTTCACCTATAACTGCATGAAAATCTCGCACAATCTTTGGGAAAGGGTGTGGGCCTGCAACAGATCCTAAAATGTAGTGTGTGGTTTCGACATTAGAAACCCAATCTCTAATGGCTTCACTAGTAGCATCCTTAAGAGTTGCAGTTCCAGAATTTACAACTTTAACTTCAGCTCCTAGAAGTTTCATTCTGAAAACGTTGAGGGATTGCCTTTTTATGTCTTCTGCACCCATGTAGATAATACATTTCAAGCCAAATCTCGCACAAACAGTAGCAGTAGCAACCCCATGCTGACCTGCTCCAGTTTCTGCAATTATTCTTTTTTTGCCCATTCTTATTGCCAATAAAGCTTGGCCAAGGGCATTATTAATTTTGTGAGCCCCAGTATGATTTAAATCTTCTCTTTTAAGCCATATTCTAGGAGTTGCTTGTTTAGTTTTGTAATGTTCGGTAAGTCTTTTAGCTTCATAAAGTGGTGTTTCTCTTCCAACATAAGTCTTAAGTAGATGATTTAATTCTTCTACAAAAAGTTTATCTTTCCATGCATTAGATGCAGCTGTTTCAAGCTCAAAAAGAGCAGGCATCAGCGTTTCAGGAACATATTGACCACCAAATTTTCCAAATCTTCCCTCTTTGGTGGGTTGATTTAAATCGTCATTTTTATAGTTTTGATCTTTGCGAGAAAATGTACTTACCACTTTTCTATAGAATAAGTATTAACTAACTATAGATTATATTGAAAATAATGGGAAAAAAGAATTGGATCGAATTTGATAATCAAGAAAAAAAATCTGAAGAAACAGATAAGATAGACACTTTTAATAAAAGATCAAAAATAAATATTTCAAAACAAAAAAAGGGTAAAAAGGGCAAGACTATAACTTTAATTAGAGGTTTAGGCACTGAGGATGAAATCTTATTAAAAGAATTACTAAAAAAAATTAAAGTTTTTTGTGGGACTGGAGGAACATTAATTGATAGAAATATCCAGTTACAGGGTGATATGGTAACGAAATCAATTGAGTTTCTTCGTAAAGAGGGATTTCATAATTTATGAAGCAAGGGTTAGGATAGGTTTTTATTTTGATGATGCAAAAAATGAAAGAACAAGATCAAAGAAAGTCAACCAATATAAAGTGGCACAATTTAACTATTGATAGAGAAAAGTTAGAGAAAATGAGAGGCCATAAAGGTATGGTTATCTGGTTTACAGGTTTATCTGGTTCTGGTAAAAGTACTTTGGCCAACGCTTTAAATGAAGTTTTACACTTAGATGGTTTTTCGACTTATGTGTTGGATGGAGATAATATTAGACACGGTTTATGTAAAGATCTTGGTTTTTCGGATGAAGATAGAGAAGAAAATATAAGAAGAATTGGAGAAGTTGCCAATTTATTTATGAATGCTGGGATAATAACTATTACAGCGTTCGTTTCACCATTTATTAGCGATAGAGATAAGGTGAGAAAAATTATTGGATCTAAGGATTTTATAGAAGTTTATTGTGCTGCTGATATCACAGTTTGCGAAAATAGGGATACTAAAGGTCTTTATAAGAAAGCGCGTTTAGGTGAAATTAAGGAATTTACGGGGATTTCTAGTCCATATGAAGCTCCTCATAATCCAGAAATCGTTGTTGATACAGGTTCGTTAGATTTAAATAATTCCGTTGAAAAAGTTATTAACTATCTTAAAAAAGAAAACTTTCTTAAAAAGGCTTAATAGAAAAATATTAGTTCATTTATTTTGAAGATAATTGTCAGCTCCAATAGTTGATAATTTACTATTTTTAGTCCTTACCTGTGTATGAAGATTGACTCTAAATTCTTTTAAATTTTTCTTTATGGATTCATCAAATAAACTAATTATCTCTATTGCCAATAATCCAGCATTCTGTCCTCCATTAATTGCAACTGTTGCAACTGGAATCCCAGCGGGCATTTGAACGATTGATAAAAGAGAGTCAATTCCCTTAAGTGTTTTACTCTCTACTGGTACTCCAATTACAGGAATGCAAGTTATGGATGCCAGCATTCCTGGAAGATGCGCTGCACCACCAGCACCGGCAATTATTACTTTGATGTTTTCTGATTCTGCATTTTTTGCATATTCCATCATTTCAATAGGTGTTCGATGTGCAGAAAGTATACAAACTTCAGTTGTGATTCCAAACTCTCTTAAAATATCAATGGCAGGTTTCAATGTTTTTAGATCTGAATCACTACCCATTACGACAGCAATTTTATAATTATCTTTAGAATTCAATTCTGACAAAATAACAAATCAATTCTTTCCTATAATGGCGCGCAATTTATTTGGCGCCAGTTAGTTAATATAAAAAGAATAAATTTTCAAAGAATATTATGACGTCAAATAAGATTATCGAAAAAAGTGAAGTTAGGGAGTATTTTAATGGTACTGGCTTTGAAAGATGGAATAAAATTTATAGCAAATCTGATGAAATAAATACAGTTCAGAAAAATATTAGGAAAGGACATCAAAAAACTGTAGATGATGTGGTCTCATATATCAAAAATTATCCTGAACTAACAAAAAAAAGTTATTGTGATGCAGGATGTGGTGTAGGAAGTCTTTCAATACCTCTTCTAAGACTTGGTATAAAAGAACTACAGGTGAGCGATATTTCTTCTGAAATGATTAAAGAAACAAAAAAACGCATTAATGAATTAGGTTTGAATAAAGGTAAAATTAAATATGAAGTCTGTGATCTGGAAAAATTAAAAGGATTATTTGATGTTGTAGTTTGTTTAGATGTATTTATTCATTATCCTCAACCGGTAGCGGAAGAAATGGTGCAACATCTATGCGATTTAAGCAAAGAAAAACTAATCGTTAGCTTTGCTCCTTATACTCCAATTCTTGCTGTTCTAAAAAATATTGGGAAATTATTTCCTGGGCCAAGTAAAACTACAAGAGCATATACATTAAAAGAAAAAGGCATTATAAATGCTGCTCAAGGACGAGGATTTAAAGTAGTTAAAAAGAAATTAAATCAAGCTCCTTTTTATTTTTCAAAACTAATTGAATTTGAAAAAATTTAATAATTTATTTTACTAAATGATTTTCTAGTGCATAACGAACCAACTCGGTTCGGCTAGATGTACCTGTTTTGATAAAAAGTCTACTTACATATTTCTCAACATTTCTAATAGATGTTTCAAGCTGTCTTGCAATTTCCTTGTTCATAAGCCCCTCTGCTACTAGTTGAAGAACACTTGCTTCCCTTGGAGTAAAACTAGGAAGATTTATTTTATTTTCTGGATTAGTTTGGTTTTGGTCTGTAAGCATAGATTTTATTTCAGTAATCTGTTTCGCCATTTTGCTTACATCAATATCTGCGAATCGTGCCGCTTCTTTTAGTAAACGTTCTTGTCTGTTGATTACATTTTTAACTCTTGCTGCTAATTCATCGGGATCGAAAGGTTTAGAAATATAATCATCAACTCCTGCGAGATAACCTTCGGTTCTGTCTAGGGTCATTCCTTTTGCAGTTAGAAAAATAACTGGAGTTCCTCCTAATTTTTCATCCTCTCTAATTTTTTCTAATAAAGCATAACCGTTTGCTCGGGGCATCATAACATCGCTAATTATCAGGTCGGGGAAAACTGTTTGAGCTTTTTCCCAACCATCCTCTCCATCAACTGCAATAAATATTTCAAAGCCTTCATCTTCAAGAAATGTTTTTACAGCTGTTCTTAAACCAGGCTCATCATCAACTAATAAAATTCTTGATTTTCTTACCGGTTCATTATTTATTTGATTAATTTCATTCATTTTTTAAATTCTTTAAATTTGATTTTCTAGTAATAAACAGAATTTTATATACTAAACATAATGCTATCAACTCCCATACTACTAGACTATCAATCTTCGACTCCTTGCTCTAAAGATGTTGTTGATTCTATGAAACCTTTTTGGAGTGAGATATTTTCTAACCCTGCAAGCAAATCTAATTTGGCGGGGATTAATGCAAGCGCTATATTGGAAGCCTCAAGAGAAAAAATAGAACAAAATTTATTACTTAAGAATAAAAAAGTTGTTTTTACAAGTGGAGCAACAGAATCTAATAACTTAGCTTTACTAGGTTTTGCTAGAAATTACTATAAAAAAACAGGAAATTTTGGACATATTATTACCTTAAAAACGGAGCATAAAGCTGTTTTGGAGCCCTTAAACCAACTAAAAAAAGAGGGATTTATGGTTACAGAAATTAATCCTGAGAAAGATGGCTTAATTTCAGAAGAACAATTCAAAAAAAATATAAGAGAAGATACATGTCTGGTTAGTGTCATGTTGGCAAATAACGAAATAGGAGTTATTCAGCCCATAAAGAATATTTCAAAAATATGTAAATCGCGAGGAATAACTTTTCACTCTGATTTCGCACAATGTTTAGGTTATATCGAGTTAGACAATCTTTTATCAGATGTAAATATGATTACGATGAGTTCTCACAAAATATATGGTCCTAAAGGGATAGGACTTCTCTTAATTGATGAAGAAATTAATCTTGAGCCTTTAATTGTTGGAGGAGGTCAGGAATATGGTCTCAGGTCTGGTACATTACCTCTACCTTTAGTAGTTGGCTTTGCTAAAGCAATAGAGATAGCAGTTTTTAATCAAAAAAATAATGCTGAGAAATTGCGTTTATACAGAAATAACCTTTTAGAGGGTTTGTTAGAAAATAATTCTGGTTTATTAATTAATGGCTCCATAGAAAAAAGATTACCTCATAATTTAAATTTGACTGTTTTGAATTTAAACGGAGCAAAGTTTCATAAACTTTTAAAATCTAAAATAATTTGTTCTAGTGGATCTGCATGCAGTAATGGTGAACCATCTCATGTTTTACTAGCCTTAGGTAGATCTTTTAGAGAAGCAGAATCTTCAATAAGGTTAAGTATTGGATTAAGTACTAACTCAGACGATATAAAACAAGCGATTCATATTCTTACAAATACGATCAAATCATTGCGTTAGAAATTATTGGCTCTTTAATTTAATTGAGCAATTCTTAATTTCCCACTTCTAGCTCTTTTATTAAGTTCGACCTCTTGTACGGAAGGAGTTATTGGCTTTTTTGTTAGGTTTTTTAGTCGATGATCATTTTTAAAAGAACTTTTAACTAACCTATCCTCCAGGGAATGAAAACTAATAATAGAAATAATTCCTCCCGGCAAAAGCCATTCAGGAACAATTTTCAAAAATTTTTCTAATACGTCAATTTCTTTATTAACGGCAATTCTTAGTGCTTGAAATGTTCTTGTTGCTGGGTGTATTTTTTTATATCTTTGTTTCGGAGGGAAGCATCCCGCAATAGAATAAGCTAACTCTTTTGTCCCAGAATATTTCCCATTTTCCTTCAAATCCATTTTTATTTTCCTAGCAATTTTTCTTGATAATCTCTCATCTCCATATTTATAAATTAGGTTAGCTAGATCTTTTTCATTTAAGGTCTCAATTAATTTCTCTGCATCAACCTCAAGAAAAGGATTCATTCGCATATCAAGTGGACCATCATTTTGGAAGCTAAATCCTCTTTTAGGGTCATCAATTTGATTACTATTTACTCCAAGATCTGCAATTACAAAAGAAACTTTTTCTTTTGGTACAAAATCCGCAAAATTTGAAGCCCTTATATCAATCCTATTTTGAAATTCATCAAGTTTTATTGATGCTGATTTTCTCGCGAATGGATCTTGATCAAGTCCAATTATATTTAAATCCGAATATTTTCTCAATAAATGATAAGAGTGCCCTCCTCCTCCTAGAGTTGCGTCTATACCTTTAATTTTGTTCTTATGTATTAAAGGGTAATGCTCTAATGAGGCCATAATCTCATCTGTCATAACTGATTTATGATTGAAAAAAGATGAATCAGATAGGTCAGTTTGCATAACTTTCGACTAAGATTTGTTTAGAAGTTAAATTTCGAATGGCTCAGCTAGAGACTAGAACAGAACCAATGGTGGTCAATTTTGGCCCTCACCATCCTTCAATGCATGGGGTTTTAAGGTTAGTTGTAACTCTTGATGGTGAGAATGTCATTGATTGTGAGCCAGTAATTGGATATTTACATAGAGGAATGGAAAAGATAGCTGAAAACAGGACAAATGTAATGTATGTCCCATATGTAAGCAGAATGGATTATGCAGCAGGAATGTTTTATGAAGCTATTGTAGTAAATGCTCCTGAAAGATTAGCTAATATTCCAGTTCCTAAGAGAGCTAGTTACATCAGAGTTCTTATGCTCGAACTTAATCGTATTGCTAATCATCTTTTGTGGCTTGGTCCCTTTTTAGCAGACGTAGGAGCTCAAACTCCATTTTTCTATATTTTTAGAGAAAGAGAAATGATTTATGACCTCTGGGAAGCTGCTACTGGACAAAGGCTAATTAATAATAATTTCTTTAGGATAGGTGGTGTCGCATGTGATCTTCCATATGGATGGTTAGATAAATGTATAGATTTTTGCGATTGGTTCGGTCCTAAGATAGACGAATACGAAAAATTAATAACAAATAATCCAATTTTTAGAAAAAGAATCGAAGGTCTCGGAACAATACAAAGAGACCAGGCAATTAATTGGTCTTTATCTGGGCCAATGCTTAGAGCTTCTGGAGTTTCCTGGGATTTAAGGAAAGTCGATAGTTATGAATGTTATGACGATTTTGATTGGCATATTGCTTCAGAAAAAGAAGGTGATTGTTATGCGAGATATCGAGTAAGAGTTGAGGAGATGAGACAATCACTTAGCATCATTCGCCAAGCCTGCAAAATGATTCCAGGAGGTCCAACAGAAAATTTAGAAGCTCAAAGAATGGCGACTGAAGATAAGAAAAGTGAAATATTTGGTATAGACTATCAATATGTAGCTAAGAAGGTTGCTCCAACTTTTAAAATTCCTAACGGAGAATTGTATACAAGATTAGAGTCCGGTAAAGGGGAAATAGGTGTATTTATTCAAGGAAATAATGAAGTTACCCCATGGAGATTTAAAATCAGAGCGGCTGATTTAAATAATCTGCAAATATTGCCCCATATTCTTAAAGGTGCCAAAATCGCCGATATTATGGCAATCCTTGGCTCAATAGATGTAATTATGGGATCTGTTGATAGATAATTTTTTTATAATGAAACCCGCTGATTGGTTAATATTGCAGAAGAAGGTAAGATTTGGCGATTGTGATTCTGCAGGTGTAATTCATTTTCATAACTTATTAAGATGGTCGCACGAAGCTTGGGAAGAGAGTATTGAAATTTATGGGATTCCTTATAAAGATATTTTTCCAGATTTTTCTATACGTAAAAGTCAAATTATTTTTCCCATAGTAAATTGTGAAGCAAACTTTCTTGCGCCTATAAAAATTGGAGATTTTTTAAAAGTAAAAATTGCCCCTCATAAAATTAATACACATTTGTTCCAAGTAAATAGCTTTTTTATAAAAAATGGAAATAAAGTAGCAGAAGGAAAAATAATACATTGTTCTTTAGATGTTGATTCAAGAAATAAAATATCACTTCCCGATCAGTTAGAAAGATGGATAGAGGCTTCAAATGTAAGCACAAATTTAAAAAAATGCTAATTATTATTTTTTAAATTTATAGTTTATTTTTTCTGTACTGGTATCTTTGTTTTTAACAATCCACTCTTCAGGTTTTTCATGTTTAGGCCAACTTTGAGAAAATTTTTTTAATAAATTTAATGAATTTTCAATATTTTTATTATTCGTATGTTCTTTATATTCAACAATTATTTTAAATTTATTTCCCCATAATTTGTCGGATACTTTTGAAATATTGAATTTATTAATTGGGATATTTTCTTTCATAATGAAATCATTTAATCGAGATTCAATTACTTTTGGAAAAACAATTTCTCCTCCTGAATTAAAAGCGTTATCACTTCTTCCAAGAAAGTTTAAATATAAAGAATTATTGATTTGATTAATTTCACCTAAATCACCGGTGCACCACCAACCATTTTTATTTTTGAAATTTTTGGTTTTTGAAGAGTCTATTATTTCGATTCCAATTCTGGCTGATTTAATCTCGATTAATCCTTGTTCGTTAATTCTTATTTTTGTATCAGGTAGTATTTCTCCAACATTTTTAAAACCCATTAAGAATTCTTTTGGTTTTAAACTCGTAACCATTGCTGCTGTTTCAGTGGAGCCGTAACAAGGTGCTAATTTTATTTTTTCTTCTATACATTGTTTTGCAGCTTCGCTTGGAATTGAAGCTCCGCCTACCCAAATTAGATCAAAAATTTTTAGCCAACTAATACCATCTTTTTGAGCTAAAAGTCTTTGCAATTGTGTAGGTACTAATGATGTAATCAAGTGTTTTTTGTTTTTTTTGGATTTAATTGTGAAAAGTAAAAGTTCTCTAGTTTTTTTTAGTAAATTCGGAGAAATATTAATACAATTACATCCCCAAGTTTGACTTCTAAAAATTGGCATTAAACCACTTATATGGTTTAGGGGTAAAGTATTTAAAATTAAGCAGTTTTGCAATTCAAATCCTTGCTCTTTTAGCCATTGTCCTGATGTAACTGCAGATAATTTAAGATTATTTAAATTGTGAAAACATTGTCTTGGTTTTCCAGAACTACCACTACTGTTTAAGATAATTGCTGGCCCCTGCTCAGTAATTGAATCTAATACATCTTCATATTCATAAAATTTGTTTTTTACATAAATAATTTTATTCTCTTTAATTTTTTCAATAATTTTCTCTACAGATTGAGTTTCATTATTTTCAACTTCAATAGTATGAATTTTATTTTTCATAATTGATCCCATATCTTTTTTGCTTCATTTAAAAATAGAAACGAATTAGGAAATTTATTCATTGCTAAACCAGGAACTTTTGGAGTTGGCCCTTGTAATTGTAAAGAGGATAAATGATAAAGCCATCTCTTCCCTATTCCAGTTTCAAATGAGGTACTTATAGATATTAAAGCTTTTTTATTTTCTAATTCTCTTAAAAGCTTAACTGGATTATTTTCTTGTGAAGGCCTTCGAATTTGCCAACCCTTCCACTCATCAATCAAAGTTGGGAATTTTAAAAGTGATTCGTCTAAGGCTATTGGGATTTTTTTGTTAAGTTCTTTCATTCCTTCAATATCATCCACACAGAGAGGTTGTTCTAACCAATCTATATTTTTGTTATCTTTCAAAATATCAGCCCATCTATTAGCTATCTTTCTACCCCAAGAACCATTAGCATCTATTCTTAACTTAATATTATTGCCTATTTGGCTTAAAATTTCTTCTAAATTTGCTTCTTCCTCATGGTTATCTCTTAATGCTACTTTCCATTTAATGGTTACTGATTTTCGAATATGAGATAGTCTTTTTTGAATTTCATTTATCTCTGCAATTATATTTTCAGAATTTAAAAGTATGGCTGTTTTATCAATTTCATCAAAGGCATAGTTTTCTTTAAAAATAATTTTTCCATTTATCTCAGCTAATGCAGAATTTATTGCAGATTGAATGCATGGGTGAAAAATATTTATTTGCTCAGATAAATTAAATACTTCTAGATTCTCAGGGATCATATTTAGTTGTTTTGCACATTTTTTTAAGTCTTCTTCTAAAAGTGGTGAAACCTCTCCAAACCCAATTTTTTCATTAATTGTTAATTTAATTATCCAACCGAGTTTTGTAAGATAAGTGGTTTTAGAATTTTCTACTTTTGTGGATAACTTAAAGCTATAAAATTTTTTTTTAAATAATAAGTTCATTTATTAAGCAAGTAATTAAATATTAATCCTGTGATTAAGCCAACTCCATTAAGAGTTTGAAATTTTATTGCGACGAATTTGGAATTTTTTATTGCAGAAGGTTTTTTATATGAAGATTTTAATAAATTTATAAGTCTTATTGCTTGAGGAAAACTAATTAAATAAAGGATACAAAAAACTGGAATAAATCCAGTAACTATAGTTAAAAGTTGAAAAACATATATTGTAAAAATTATCCAAGGCACAAATTGAGAACCTTTTTTTGCCCCTAAGCGAACTAAAGGTGAATTTTTCCCATGCTTTTTATCTTCAGAAATTTGATGAAAATGAGAACAAAATAATACGAGAGTTGTTGCCAAGGAAGGTCCTGAACCAAGTAATAAAGAAACTTTCCATGGAATATCTTCGAAGTAAATATTAGATGGATTTAACGCAATTAAGACTGCAGAGTAAGCAAAAGGTCCAAATGCAAGCCAGCATAATGGTTCTCCTAAACCTAGATAGCCCAATCTAAAAGGAGGACCTTGATATAAATATCCTAAGAAGCAGCAAGCTGCCACCAAAATCAAAATGTTTATACTTGTTGATACTGAAATAATTGAAATTATTAATAAACCAATAACTAAAGATGTATATGCAATAAATGAAATTATTTTTTTATTTTTTACAAGATTTACAATTGAATGGAATTTAAATTCATCGATTCCTGTTTCTGCGTCGTATAAATCATTAGTTAGATTTTCCCAAAGTAATATCAAAATTGCAGCTAAAGTAAATGCAATTAAATTATAAATTTTTACATTTTCATATTGATTGAGCAAGTAAGCCCCTGTTATTAAAACTGGAAGTATGGCAACAGAATAAAGAGGCCATTTTATTGCTTTTTTCCATAATTTTTTTTTATCTTCGTCCATTTTTAATAAACATGCAAAATTAGATAATTATTGAATGTAGTTTATAAATTGAGTTACATTTTTTACTTTATTGCATCATTTTTAGTTATTTTCAATAAGTAATGAAAAATGATTTAAATTTAACAGATTTTTTAAAAGATGTATTTTCCTCTTTCGATAAGAAAGTTGAAAATTCTGGATTAGTAAGTATTTGTGTTGAGATTCCTTGTATTGATTTATTTCAAGTTTATGAATTGTTAATAGATAAATATCCGTTTTCTTCATTTTGGGAGGAATCTGATGGCATTTCATATATTGCTTTCGAGAAGTGTAAATATGTCACTCTGGATGGCCCAAAAAGATTTGAGGTAGCAAAAGAGTTTAATTCTGAGAATTTTAAAAATTTAATTAACTTAACTAATGAATCGCATAATTCTGCACTTTCAAAAATAATTTATTTGTTTTCTTTCTCTGAAAATTTGAATAATAAGAATTTACCTTCAGATATCCCTAGTTTGGAAGCCATTTTGCCAAAAATATTAATTACTAAAAGTGGCAAGAATTGCTGGTTACGAATCAATGGTCATGTTGAAGGTAAATCATCATTAAGAACATTAATTGAAGAAATATGGATAATTAGAAATCAAGTTATTAATTCTGAGCAAGAATTAATAAAATCATCTGGCTTAAAAACTAGTTTTGATTCCCCTTTTATTTATGATTTCTCACGCTCCTTAGAAACTTCTACAACAAACATGAAAAAAGTAGTAAATAAAGGAATTCAATTAGTAGAGAAAGATATCCTCGAAAAGATAGTTTTAGCGAATAGGATTAAAATAAAACTTAAAAATAAATTAGATTTAGTAGAAATTTTAAAAAGATTTAAAAAGAAGCAACCAAATACATGTAGATACCTTTGGAAAAGGAATAGTAAGGATATTTTGTTTGGAGCATCTCCAGAAAAATTATTTTCTTTCTCTAAACCTAATTTAACTTTAGAGGCTCTTGCTGGAACTATCTCTACTAATTCAAATTTTAAGAAACTCCTAAAAAGCACTAAAGACTTAAAGGAACATAATTATGTAATACAACATTTGATTAAATCTTTAGAAGTTTCAAAAATAACAAACTTTAAAAAAAGTGATATCAAGGTAAATTCATTTGGAGATATTTCTCATTTGCAAACACTCATTTTCTCTAAAGTTGAAAATATTTGTCCTTTTGAATTGCTTAAAAACTTACATCCATCTCCAGCTGTTTGTGGATACCCAAAAAATATAGCATTGGATTGGATAAACACTCTTGAGTCTTTTCCTAGAGGAAATTATGCTTCTCCAATGGGTTGGGTTGATTCATCAGGCAATGCTTCATTTCTTTTGGCAATAAGAGGCGCAAGATGTATTGAAGAAAATATTGAATTTACTGCAGGTTCGGGTATAGTTTCTGGCTCCGTTTTAGAGAAAGAAATAGATGAGATTAAATTAAAATTTGAATCTATAGTAAAACAGATATTTTGCGCTAAAAATCCTAGATAATTTCTACTAATTTTTCAATAACTTCCGCTGAAACATTTTTATTGGATAAATTTTCTATTTCTCTTAAACCTGTTGGACTGGTTACATTAATCTCGCTAAGCATTCCATTTATTACATCAATACCTACAAAAAATAAACCCTCATCTTTGAAGTGTTGAGATAATTCTGAGCAGATACTTTTTTCTTTTTCTGTTAATAATGTGGGTTCAGCCTTGCCTCCCATCGCTAAATTACTCCTAAAATCGCCCCCTTGAGGAATCCTATTTATTGATCCAATTGCTTCTCCGTTTACGATAATTATTCTTTTATCACCCTCTATGACTTCAGGAATAAATTTTTGCATCATAACGGGTAATTCTTCTTGAGAAGTGATTAATTCAATGATTGATTTAATTCCTGGAGAATTTTTATTTATCCTTATAACACCTTGACCACCTTTCCCTCCAAGAGGTTTTATGACTACTTCATTATTTATATTTGCAAAATTAATAAGATCTTTTACCTTACTCGCAACTATTGTAGGTGCCATTAGGTGGCTGTATCTTAAAGCACCAAGCTTTTCATTCCACGCTCTTAACGATGAGGGTTTGTTAATTACTTTTACTCCTTTTCTTTCGGCAACTTCCAAAAGATGGGTTGCATATAAATAAGCTTCATTTACAGGAGGATCTTTTCTCATCCAAATGCAATTAAATTCGGCGAGAGGTATGCAATCATTATCTTTGAAAGAAATCCAAGGAATTACTTCAACTTTTACGGAAGATGCCCATACTTCATCACCTCTAGCTTCAAGGTCTTGAGGAGTACAACTCCAGATTTCAATATTTTTTTTTGATGATGCTTGCATTAAAGCAGCAGTTGAATCTTTTAAGGGATTTATATTTTTAATTGGATCTATTACGAATAGAAATTTCATAAGATCTAGTTTAATATTGCTTCTAATTTATTTTCATTTTCTAATGCGTAGAGATCATCGCAGCCTCCGATACCCTCATTATCTATAAATATTTGTGGTAATGTTCTTCTACCATCAGCTCTTTCAATCATCAATGCTCTGGCATCATCGTCGCCATCTATTTTATATTCTGTAAAATTTACATTTTTTTTCTTGAGTAGAGATTTTGCTCGAATACAGAATGGGCAATATTGCCAAGTATAAATTTCAACTTTGGACATTTTTTTAAAATAATACTTAGTTTATACTATTAAACAAAAGTGCTTGTTAGATTATAAATAACGATTAAATTCTATTTTGATAGATATTACAGATTTCAAAAAAGATCTTTCGGAACTAACAGAGCGCCTGGGTAATGCTCAGGATTGTCTTTGACGTTCCAAGATTAAAAGCAAAAAGGAAAGAGTTAGAGCAAATTTCTGCCCAGCCTGAATTTTGGGAAAATCAAGAAGAAGCTAAAAAGCAAATGTTAATCCTTGATGATGTCAAAGCACAACTCGAATTGTTAGATAAATGGAAAACCTTTATTTCTGATGCTAATGCCTCTCTTGAGCTTTATTCTCTAGAACCTGAAGAGGAAATGATTTTAGAATCGCAGCTGGGATTAAAAAATTTAAGAGAGAATTTGGATAAATGGGAATTTGAAAGATTGTTATGTGGTGAATACGATAAGGAAGGAGCAGTAGTTTCTATTAACGCAGGTGCGGGTGGAACAGATGCGCAGGATTGGGTAGAGATATTATTAAGAATGTACTCAAGATGGGCCGATAATAATCAAATGCGCCTTGTCATTAATGAATTATCTCAAGGAGAAGAAGCAGGTATTAAAAGTGTAACGTTCGAAATTGATGGAAAATATGCATACGGCTATCTGCAACATGAAAAAGGAACTCATAGATTAGTAAGAATTTCTCCTTTTAATGCAAATGGCAAAAGACAAACTAGCTTTGCTGGGGTAGAGGTTATGCCAAAATTAGATGATAATATTTCACTTGATATACCTGAAAAAGATTTAGAAATTACAACAAGTAGATCCGGTGGAGCTGGAGGACAAAATGTTAATAAAGTAGAAACAGCAGTAAGAATTGTTCATTTGCCTTCAGGGATTTCAGTAAGATGTACTCAAGAAAGATCTCAATTACAAAATAAAGAAAAAGCTATGTTACTTCTAAAGTCTAAACTATTAGTGATTGCTAAAGAACAACGAGCTGCTGAAGTCGCTGATATTAAAGGTGATATTGTGGAAGCTGCATGGGGCAATCAAATAAGAAATTATGTTTTCCATCCCTATCAAATGGTAAAAGATCTTAGGACTATGCAGGAGACTAACGAGTTAGATAGTGTTTTAGATGGTGGACTTGAACCATTTATTCATGAATTATTACGTATTAATATTTCTTCTAACGAATCTATTGAATAACTAATGGAAAATAATAACGAAATTTTAGAAAAAAAAGTTTCTCCTCCAAGCTTTATAAAGCTTGCTATGAGAAATATGGTAAGGAAAGGCTCAAAAAGTATTTCTCATTTTTCAATAACCTTTCTAGTTTTAATTGGGATATTAATACTTGTGGCCACAATAGGTAAGCCCAATATTCCAGTTTAAGAATTTATGAAAGAAAAAATTATTTCTGAAATAAATTTAGATTTAGTTTTTCAATGTAATGATTTCTCTCAATTTTCAAATAAGTTAAAAGATACTAAAACTCATCTTATTTTTGAATCTATTTTTTGGGAGAAAGTTTTTTTATCTTGGATAAATACAATATTAAAAAAAGAGGATTATGAATTACCAAATTATATTTTTGAAAAAAAATCTTTTTCATTAGGCTTACAGATAATATCTAATCAAGAAATTGCTTCTTTGAATAAGAAATGGATGCAAAAAAATGGTCCAACTGATGTTCTATCTTTTCCAATTATTTCTGATGAATCTCTAAATAATTTAGATCATATAGAGTTGGGAGATATATTTATATCATTAGAGATGGCACTTGAGCAATCTTATGAATATAAAAATTCAATCTATAGAGAGATGATCTGGTTGGCTAGTCATGGATTTTTGCATCTTTTGGGATGGGAACATAATAATGAGCATGATTTAGAAAATATGTTAAATTTCCAAGAATATTTAATTACTCGATTAGATTAAAAATCAATGAAAAAAAAAATAAACTATTTAGAAAATAGAAAAGAATCATACAAAACTTCTAGTAATGTATTTATAAGTTTTAAGTATGCTTTCAGTGGTATTAGTTATGTATTAAAAACTTCAAGAAATTTTAAAATTCAATTAATTTTTGCAGTTACAAGTTTAATAATTGGTTTTTTACTCAAAATTAGTCTAAGTAATTATGTTATTTTGATTGCAACAATAATGTCTGTTTTAATATTAGAAATATTGAACACATCTATTGAATCAATCGTTGATTTAGTAGTTAAAAAAGAATTTAGTATTTTGGCTAAAATTTCAAAAGATACTTCTGCAGGAGCAGTATTATTAGCTTCCATTAATTCTGTTATTATTGCTTTGTATATCTTTGTTCCTAAAATAAAGTTGTTATTTTAAATCCATAAAAATATGTTTCTTGTTATCGATAATTACGATAGTTTTACTTATAACCTTGTTCAATATTTAGGAGAACTTTCAGTTGAGCATGAAATAACTAAAGAATTAATAGTTAAAAGAAATGATGAAATTACTCTAGAAGAAATTATCAAACTAAATCCTGGTGGAATTCTATTATCTCCAGGTCCAGGCAATCCGGATCAATCTGGAATTTGTCTGCCAATTCTAAAAAAATTATCTAAAAATATTCCGACCTTGGGAGTTTGTTTAGGTCATCAAGCTTTGGCCCAAGCTTTTGGAGGTAAGGTTATAGTTGGGAAAGAACTAATGCATGGTAAGACATCCAAAATATTTCATAATCAAAAAGGATTGTTTAAAGATATAGAGACTCCATTTGTGGCTACTAGATACCATAGTCTTATAGTTGATTCAAGTTCTTTACCATCTTGTTTCGACATAACTGCGACTTTAGAAGACTCAACAATTATGGCTATCTCTCATAAAGAATATAAACATTTACATGGGGTACAGTTCCATCCTGAAAGTGTGTTGACGCAATTTGGTCATAAATTAATTAGTAATTTTCTAAAAATGGCTAAACAAAAGTAAAATAAAAAAAAATTAATATTATGATTTCTCAAATTAAAAACTTTTTATTTTTCCTATTAGTTAGCTCTTTTTTACCTACCTCATTATTGGCAAGGAATTTAGGAATAAAAAGTTTGGGACATAGTAGTTTTTTAATTACTAGTGCAGATAAAGCTATTCTTATAAATCCCTTTAAATCAATAGGTTGTGCAAGTAATTTAAAGGAGCCAAAAGAAGGCAATGTAGATTTTATTTTGGCTAGTTCTAGGCTTCCAGATGAAGGATATAACCCTAATGATCAATTAATGTTCGTTGAGCCAGGAATCTATCAAGTTGAGGATATTTTATTAAATGGAATTTCTGTACCACATGACAGAGTAGATGGAAGAAGATTTGGGATGGCAACTGTTTGGAGTTGGGAGCAGAATGATCTTAAAATTGTTCATATGGGAGGAGCTGCTGGTGATATTGATATAAACAGTCAAATTATTTTGTCTAGTCCAGATATATTGTTTATTTCAATTGGAGGAGGAATAAAATCTTATAATGGTAAAGAAGCCTCAAAAATAGTTAAAGTCTTAAAACCTAAAGTAGTTATCCCTGTTCACTTTAAACGCGGCAAAAAAATTAATAAAGAATGTGATTTCTCAAATGCTGATTTATTTATTGAAAATATGAAAGATTTTAAAGTAGAATATGTTGGAAAAGATTTTCAAATAAAACCTAAAAGAATCGATCAAAATACAATTTATATTTTCAGTAATTAATTTTTTAAATCTAATATCTTGTAATTGTCCCAGAAAAAAATCATTTGTTCTTTAGTTCCAATACTAACCCTTATTGAATTACCGATATCTTTTTTGTTTTTCATACTTCTAATAAGAATACCTTTTTCTCTCATCTGTTGTATTAAGATTTTAGGATCTTTTTTTGGCCAAATTAAGAAATAATTACCTCCACTAAAGTGGGTTCTGATTTTTGTTGATTTAAATTTATTTAAAATCCATTCCCTCGCCTTTTTTACTTCTAAAACATAATTATCAATATATGACTTGTCTTTAAGTGCTGCTAATGCAGCTGTTATAGCAAAGCTGTTTACATCATATGGTCCTGTAACTTTATTAATGTACTGAATTAAACTTTTATTGCCAAAAGTAAAACCTATTCTTAAACCAGCTAGACCTGCAGTTTTTGAAAGAGATTGGATTATTAGTATATTTTTATTCTTTTCAAAATCTATCGATTCAAGAAGACTATCTCCATTAAATTTTTCATATAGTTCATCAACAACTATTAATGAATCGTTATTGATATTTGCTAAATTAATTATTTCTTGAGAGCTTAGAACAGTTCCTGTTGGATTATTTGGATTGCAAATAAATATTAACTTTGGATTATGCTTTATTATTTCCCCCCTAAATTCTTCGATTGGGAATAGAAAATTTTCTCCAATGTAAGAACAACTTATTTTTTTCATTCCTCGGATTTCTGCACAAGGAGAATAGTAACCAAAAGTTGGATTTGTGGTTAGAAATATTTGATCTTTTTCTCCAAAGCAATTGAAAATTGCATTTATTGCTGCATCTGCTCCATTGAAAATTCCGATTTCATCATTACCAAATTTTCTTGAATCAAGATATTTATCACATAGAAATTTTTTTAAAAAATTATATTCTGGATAAATTGAAATTTCATCTAATTTTATCGCTTGTAATGCCTCTAAAACCTTTGGACTTGGACCTAAAGTATTTTCATTAAAGTCTAAGCGGAGTAAATTTCTTCTATTTTCTAAAGGTGCAGAGTAAGACTGCATATTTATTATTTCTTCTCTTGGTTTTGGGAAAAGATTATTTATTGGATCAAAATCATTCATTACATTCTTTCTAAAGTTTCAATTCCTAAAAGCTCTAAGCTTAATTTTAGTGTTTTTGCAGTTAGGTCACATAAATTAAGCCTAGAAATTTTTATATTTTTTTCTTCTTTGAGGATTGGAACTTGATCATAGAATCTATTAAAAGTCTGACATAGCTCGAACAGATAATTGCATAATCTATTTGGCATTAAGTCTTTTTGAATAGAAATTATGACTTCATCGAACTTAAGTAATTTTCTGATAAGTTTCCACTCAGATTTATGTTCATAATTTACGTACTGAAAATCTTTAGAGTCATAAACAAAATCATTTTTTCTTTTAATTCCTAAAATTCTTACAAGTGTATATAACAAATAAGGAGCAGTATTACCATTAAGGGAAAGCATTTTATCAAAACTAAATTGATAATTGGTAATCCTATTTTGACTTAAATCTGCATACTTAACAGCTCCTAATCCTATAATTCTTGAAGTATTTGCTACAAACTCTTCGGTCTCATAACGATCTTCATCTTCTAATCTTTTCAATAAATCTTCTTTTGCTCTTCTAACTGCTTCATTTAATAAATCTTTTAGGCGTATTGTTTCACCTTCTCTTGTCTTTAGTTTTTTGCCATCAATTCCTTGAACTAACCCAAAAGGGACATGGTCTACTTGACAATTTTCTGGGATCCATTTTGCTTTTTTTGCAACTTGAAAAACTCCAGCAAAATGATTTGCTTGCCCATGATCAGTTACATAAATAATTCTTGAAGCATCATCGCCATTTGGAGGTTTATTGAATCTGTATCTTATAGCAGCAAGATCTGTGGTGGCATAATTAAAACCGCCATCTTTTTTTTGAATAATTAGCGGTAAAGGTTTGCCTTCTTTATTATTCATCCCATCTAAAAATACACATTTTGCGCCTTGATCTTCTACTAATATTTTTTTTAAATTCAAATCATCAATAACTGATTTTAAGAAGGGATTATAAAAAGATTCACCTCTTTCTTCTATTTTTATTTTTAAATTTTTATAGATTTCATCAAATTCTTTCCTTGATTG
This sequence comes from uncultured Prochlorococcus sp., assembly GCA_902611225.1. Lineage (GTDB taxonomy): Bacteria > Cyanobacteriota > Cyanobacteriia > PCC-6307 > Cyanobiaceae > Prochlorococcus_A. The sequence continues at coordinate 42,988 of CACLYZ010000004.1, read as the reverse complement.
ATCACATAATAATTTCCAAGCTTTAATCGATTTAATATCTCCACTTTGTAACTTAACTACTTCCTCTCTAGATCTTTTTTGGAATTCAGATTCGTTATCAAATCTTTTTTTTGATTCTTTATAAAATTCAACTAAATCACTTATCTTGATCTTTCCTATTTCTTCTAGATCATTTGAATATAAATCTTTGAGCTGAGTAATAAGCATGCCAAATTGTGTACCCCAATCACCAACATGATTGAGTCTTAATACTTCATAACCTCTTAACTCGAAAATTCTAGATATTGAGTCACCTATTATTGTTGATCTTAAATGCCCTACATGCATTTCCTTAGCAATATTAGGACTCGAAAAATCTACAATAACTTTATTAGATAAATCACTATCTAAATCTTTTCTAATTAAGGGTATGCCAGCCCTATTGCATTCAATATTTGACTTAATTTCATTTATTAGAACTTCATCTTTTAATTTTATATTTATAAATCCAGGTCCAGCTATTTCTAGACTCTTACATAATTTTGCTATGCTTTTATTTTTATTTAAAAGGTTAATAAAATCATTAGAAATATCTCTTGGGTTCTTTTTATATATTTTAGATAAACTTAAACAAACATTACATTGATAATCACCAAATTCCTCTTTTGATGATTGTGTAATTAAATTTTTTCTAAGAATTTCGAATTCTCCTTTTTTATCATTTTTTTCAAGACTATCTAAAAGAGATTGCTCAAATTGTTTTGTTAATTCTTTAAAAATGATTAGCATTAATTATTCAATTATTTATCTATATGATTAATTAATATAACGCATACTCAAATCAATCCAATTACTTTTGGTGATTGAAGAACTTGTTGAAATCAAATCAATACCTTTTATTAGATATTTACTAATTTCTTGAGGGTTTATTCCAGAAACTTCTATTATCAAATTTTTATTGACTTCTTTTTTTAAGCTATTAATTGATAAATCTCTCAATTCTTGAATGCTTTTTTTGATTGTTTCAGGACTAAGTTCATCTAATAAGACACTATCCGCTCCTGCTAGTACAGCTTCTTTTGCCTGTTCGATATTCTCAGCTTCAATTATGATATGCGTTGTAAAAGGCGAATTTAGGCGAATTTTTTGTACTGCATTCTTAAGATTATCTGTCCATGCAATATGATTTTCTTTGATCATAGCAGCATCGTATAATCCCATTCTATGATTCACCCCACCTCCGCATTTGAATGCATATTTTTCAAATATTCTTAAACCAGGAGTCGTTTTCCTAGTATCTGCTAATTTTATATTTGTGCCTTCTAATTTATCTGTAAGATTCTTTGTATATGTTGATATTCCAGATAAATGCATTGCTATATTTAAGCTGATCCTTTCACTAGCTAGTAAACTTTTTGAAGGTCCATATATTTCTAAGAGTTTTTGATCTTTAACAAATTTATCTCCATCAGAGATATTAAATTTTGAACTGATTTTTAAATCAATTTTTCTAAAAATTTCTTTTATAATTTCAACACCACAGAATATTCCCTCCTCTTTTGCAATCCAATATGCATTACCATTCTCTTCTGTAATAGAGGGACTTGTAAGATCTCCCCTACCTATATCTTCATCGATCCAATTATCAATGATTTTACTTATTATTGGAGTATTTAAATCCACTAAACTAAGAAATAATTAATAAAAATTAAACTGAAGTTAGAGAATTAACTATATATCACTATGTAATTTAACTCAAATTTATTTACCAATACAAAACTTAGAAAAAATATTATCTAGAAGTTCCTCTGTTAATTCTTGACCAGTTATTTTGGATAAGTTTTGAATTCCATCTCTCAGTTCAATTGATAACAAATCAAATGGCAATTTATTTTCAATTATTTCATCAGTATCATTTAAGTTAGATAAGCAAGCAGACAAATTTGTTAGATGTCTTTCGTTTAAAAATATATTAATATTTTCTACTTGTTTTAATCCGCATTTTTTTATGATTGTGTCTATCAATAATTTTTCACCATCATTATTCTTAATACTCATGAGAATTGTGTTTTTTAACTCATTTAAATTAATATTTTTGCAATCAATTAAATCTTTTTTATTGCCCAAAATAGTAATTAATTTTTCTTTGGGAATTTCTTGTATTATTTTTTTGTCTTCTTCATTAAATCCTTCTTCAAGACTATAAATATAAATTATAAAATCTGACTCTTTTATTTTCCCAAAACTTTTTTTAATTCCAATACTTTCAATTTGTTCATGAGTTTCTCTTATGCCAGCAGTATCAATTATTTTCATTGGAATATCATTAATAGTTAAATTAACTTCAATAACATCTCTAGTTGTTCCAGGAATATTAGTTACGATTGCTTTCTCTTTTTTTGAAAGCAAATTTAATAAAGAGCTTTTACCAACATTTGTTTTACCTATAAGCGCAATGGATATTCCATTGTGAATATATGAATTTCTTTTTGCATTTTCTATTAGTAATTCTATTTTTTCTTTGACTTTTTTAATGTTTTTTAGATATTTGGTGTAATTAAAATCTGTGAAGTCTTCTTCAAAATCAACTCTCGCTTCTATTTCGCAAAGTTGATTTATAAGGTCATTTTTAATATCATCAATTTTTTTCTTTATTTCTCCTTGAACCCCGCTAAAGGCTAACTCTGCTGATCTGGTATTGCTTGCATTAATTAATTGATTAATCGACTCGGCTTGAGTAAGGTCTATTTTTCCATTAAGAAAAGCTCTTTGACTAAATTCTCCTGGGTTTGCAAGTCTAACTCTAGAATTACTAGATAATAATATCTTTAAAACTTTATTTACTATGATAATTCCGCCATGGCAATGAAGTTCAACTACATCCTCTCCTGTGAAGCTATTTGGTGATTTCATCACTAAAATTAAAACCTCATCTATAAATTTATTTTGTTTATTATCCTGAATAAAACCATGAAAAACCCTATGTGATTCCCATGCATATTTAGATTTAGTTTGAATAATCTTTTTGCAAGAATTTATTGCGTCTTTCCCTGATACTCTTATTATCGCAACTCCTCCCTTCCCAATACTTATAGCTGAAGCAATTGCGGCTATCGTATCTTCTGTAGTAACTATCGAATCCATCTCTCGCTTTGTTATGGATAATTAAGTAAGATTATCAAGAATTTAATTTTGAAATTTTCTTTCTGAATGAGATTTAAAAGAGATATTTCCTATAAGAAAATTCTATCATTATTTAGGAATCAGAATGGAAGTCCTTTCTTTAATGCTAAAGGTTTAGCTATAGGGGTATTTAGTGGTTGCTTTCCTTTTTTTGGGTTTCAAACTTTAATGGGGGTATTTTTTGCGAAAATAGCTAAGGGAAATATTGTTCTAGCTGCAATTGGTACTTGGATCAGCAACCCTTTTACTTATATTCCACTTTATTATTTTAACTATAAAGTTGGTTCGATTTTTTTAAATAATCCTTCTAATAAAATTCTTGAAAAAAGTTTAGTTATTGATGACTTATGGAAACAAGGTAGAATTTTTTCCCTAAAATTACTCCTAGGTTCATCTTGTGTAGGTATTTTATTAGCTTTGATTTGCGGCAGTATTGTTTTCTTAATCTACAAGAAAAAAAGTAAAAGATAGATAGATCTGATTTTTAAATTAACTTTGGCCAATTCTGGCAATATCTAAAACATCTGCCATTGATTTAATTTGTTCAATTGTTTTGTGAAGTTGATTATAACTTTCAAGACCTACACAAAGATTTATAATAGCTGGTTTACCATAAGCAGTTTTAACATTGGCATCGCTAACGTTTATACCTTTATCAGATAACCGCATAAGAATATCTTTAAGAACTCCAACTCGATCAATTACTTCTATTCGTAGCTGAATTGGAAACTTATTATCGCCAGTTTTATTATCTTGATTCCAACCGACAGGTAATCTTCTCTCTATTGGAATTGGTATTACATTTTCACAATCTTCCCTATGTATAGTTATCCCATGGTTGCCGAGCGACACAGTTCCTATAATATCCTCGCCTGGGAGTGGGGAACAGCATTTACCTATTCTGTAATCAAGACCTTCTATCCCGGAAATTGGTGATTTAGCTGCTGTATTAGATTGATTAGTGGATAAATTATTATTACTTTTAAGAGATTTTGCTATTTCAGAGTCAGAATCATTTTTTACATCTTCTGTCTGTAATTTTATTTCTTCTCTTAGTCTGTTTAATACTTGATGTAAAGTTAAACCACCAAAACCAAGAGATGCAAGAAGGTCTTCAGTAGTTTTTAAATTGCATCGATTTGCAACTTTTTTCATGGCTTCACTAGAAAGTAATGCTTCAAAACCCTTTCTACCTACTTCTTTTTCAAGTAAATCTCTACCTCTTTTAATCGTTTCATCACGATGGCTTTTCTTATACCATTGGCGAATTCTATTTTTAGCAGTTGGCGTAACTACAAAGTTCAGCCAATCCAAGCTCGGAGTAGCATTATTACTTGTCAAAATTTCTATGAAGTCACCATTTTGAAGTGCTGTAGATAATGGAGAAAGCTTTTCATTAATTCTTATTCCATTACAGCGATTTCCAACTTCAGAATGGATTCTGTAGGCGAAATCTATCGCGGTAGATCCTTTCCTTAAACCAACAACATCTCCTTTTGGAGTGATCACAAATACTTCTTCATCAAATAAATCTTCTTTAATTGAAGCTAAATAATCATTATGATCCCTTTCATTACCTTCTTGTTGCCATTCTACTAATTGTCTTAGCCAATTAAATCTCTCGGCATTACTTTTAGCAGGAGAACCACCCTCTTTGTATTGCCAATGAGCGGCAATACCATATTCAGCAATTTGATGCATCGAAGTAGTTCTAATTTGAACTTCAATAGGTCGATGTCTTCCAATCACAGAAGTGTGTAAGGACTGATATCCATTGGGTTTTGGTAATCCTATATAGTCTTTAAATCTACCTGGAATTGGTTTGAAAGTATCATGAACAACTGCTAAAGCTCTATAACAACTATCTGAATTGTCTACGATAATTCTTAGGGCAGCAACATCATAAATCTCGTGAAAATGCTTTTGTTGTCTTTCCATTTTGCTCCAGATGCCATAAAGATGTTTTGGCCTTCCTGTTATTTCAAAATTTTTCAAACCTGCTGAAATCAAGTTTTCCTTCATAAGATTCAAAGTTACTTTTAATCTTTTTTCTCTATCACTTCTTTTAACGGCGATTTGATCTTTAAGATCTAGATATTCTTTAGGCTCTAGGAATTTAAAAGCTAAATCTTCTAATTCCCATTTAAATCTGTTTATTCCTAGTCGATTAGCTAATGGTGCATAAATCTCTCTTGTTTCTCTCGCTATTCTTAGTTTTTTCTCATCATTTAGCCATTCAATTGTTCTCATGTTATGAAGTCGATCTGCAAGTTTTACTAAGACAACTCTGATATCACTGGCCATAGCCAAAAACATTTTCCTAAGATTTTCAGCTTGTGCTTCAGTCCTGTTGTTAAAGTGAATGCCGCCTAATTTTGTTACACCCTCTACAAGTATTTTTACTTCTAATCCAAAATTTGTTTCTATTTCGGATAAATCAATGCCAGTATCTTCAACTACATCATGTAAAAGGCCTGCAGCAATAACAGATGAACTAGCACCTATTTCTTTAAGGAGATTTGCAACAGCAACCGGGTGGATAATGTATGGCTCGCCGCTCGCGCGGAATTGTCCATCATGAGCTTTATAAGCAAGTTTAAAAGCCTTTACTACAAGGTTTTGATTCTCATCATTTTCTTTATTTGATTTTTCAAAATTATGAATATCTTTAAGAAGCCAATCGGGAATGTTTATTTGATAATTAAAAGATTCACTTTCATATTTTTTATTTTCAGGCAAAATAGTTTTGGAAACTTCAATTTCGTTTATTTCTTTTGAATTTGCAGCTGCCTCAGACATTTTATATTGCTTTAGATATATTTTATTTAGGTCTAGAAAAATTTGCTATAAATCATGGAAAAAAATAAAGAAAAAATTATTGTAGTTAAAAATCTTACTGTTAAATATGGACTAAAACAGCAACCTATTATCAAAAATTTTAATTTGGAAATAGATAGTGGAGATCATTTGGCCATAATAGGACCTTCTGGATGTGGAAAGACTACTTTTGCAAAAACATTAGTAAATATATTGCCTGAAAAGGCCACTTCTAAAGGGTATCTATCGATTTCTAGTGTGGATCCTAGAAAAATAAAAAACAAAGATGCACAATTATTTAGAAGAAAGAATTTTGGATTTATTTATCAAGACTCTATAAAAAAACTTAATCCGCTAATGAGAGTTGGGGATCATTTATATGAATTATTTAAAACACATGATCAAACTCAATCATCTTTAGCTATTAAAAAATTAGTAAGAGAAGTTTTTCAAAAAGTCGGAATTGAAGAAAGTAGACTTGATTCTTTCCCACATCAATTTAGCGGTGGAATGAGGCAGAGAGTTTCTATAGCAATGGCACTTGCTTTGAAACCTAAATTATTAATAGCTGATGAACCTACAACAAGCTTAGATACCAAAACAAGTTTTGAAATTATGCAAGAAATAATTCATCTATGTAATGAATTTGATACTACTTTAATTTTAATTAGTCATGATATTAATCTTGCAGCAAAGTGGTGTAAAAAAGTTGCAATAATTGAAAAGGGATCGATTGTTGAAAAAGGGAATATATTAGATATTTTTCAATCACCAAAATCAGATATCGGGAAAAAGTTAGTAAATGCTTCAAAAATAGTATTAGAACCAAATACTAAAAATCATGCTCGAGATGAGGTCGTTCTAGAGGTAAATAACCTAAGACATTGGTATAAATTAAATTCTTCAATTTTCATTAATAAATGGAATAAGGCATTAAATGAAGTTAGTTTCAAGTTATATGAGAATGAGACTCTTGGAATAGTTGGTTCTTCAGGGAGTGGTAAAAGTACATTATGTAGGGCTTTAATTGGACTTCTTAAAGTAAGAGGTGGTGAAATCAAAATTTATGATAAAAATCATGCATCGAAAAAAAATAAATCTTTTAAAAAGAACAATAAACTGCAAATTATTTTTCAAGATCCTTTTTCAAGTTTGAATCCGAAAATGACAATTAAAAGTATTTTGGAAGATATATTTTTTATTCAAAAAATTTCAGATAAAAGAAAAATCGAAAAAGAAATAAGATTAATGTTAAGAAATTTAAATCTCCCGTTAAATAATGATTTTTTTAATTCTTATCCTAAACAATTATCTGGTGGTCAATTGCAAAGAATTTCATTGGCCAGGGCGCTATTGTTGAAGCCAAAAATTTTAATTTGTGATGAGAGCGTAAATATGTTAGATGCTTCAGTAAAAATAGAGATTCTTGAATTACTAAGAGTCTTTCAAGAAAAAATGAATTTAACGATTATTTTTATTACCCATGATTTAGGCATTGCTAAAAGATTTTGTAATAGGTTGCTAGTTATGAATCATGGAAAGATAGTTGATGAAGGAGAAAGTTCTACAATATTCACAAAAACTCAAAACCCGTATACAAAATCGCTTCTAAATTCCTCTTTAAATCTCATTTAACTTTAAGAAGACTTAGTAATTTTTGAAAATCTAATGGTAATTCTGATTCAAATATCATTTCTTTACCATTTATTGGATGTATAAGTCCAAGCTTGATGGCGTGTAAAGCTTGGCCATCTAATTTACAGGGTAGTTTTTTACATCTTCCATATAATGGATCACCCACAATTGGATGATTAATGTGAGCGCAATGAACTCTTATTTGATGCGTTCGCCCCGTATCTAGTTTGAAACTCATTAATGAGTAATTGCCAAATCTTTCTTCTAATTTCCAATAGGTACAGGCATACCTTCCTGAAGTTTCTTCAACTACTTTATATTTCAATCTATTTAATTTATCTCTGCCAATGTGCCCCAATATTTGGCCTTTTTCAGAATTAGGTGCTCCATGAATTACTGCAATATATTCGCGTGATGCTATTTTTTCTTTAATTTGTTTCTGGAGATTTACTAATGCCTCTTGGCTTTTTGCAACCACCATACATCCGGAGGTATCTTTATCTAATCTGTGAACAATCCCAGGTCTTAATTTCCCATTAATTCCAGGCAGATCTTTACAGTGAAAAAGTAATCCATTCACTAAAGTTCCAGATTTGTGTCCAGGGGCTGGATGAACTATTAGACCTGATTGTTTATTGATGACTATGATGTGCTCGTCTTCAAAAAGGATATTTAAATCCATTTTTTCAGGTTTCAAATAAATAAGAGGTTCTGGAGGAGGCATCCATATTTGAACATTGTCGCCATTTTTTAATGGGGTCTTTGCTTTTGCGGTCTTATAGTTTACAAGTACTAAACCTGAATTTATAAAATGTTGAATTCTTGCTCTACTTTGTTCTGGTCTTTTACTTACCAACCATCTGTCTAGCCTCATAGGCAGAGGTTGCTCATAAATAATTTCTATAAGCTCACCTTCTCCAATGCCGAAAGAATTTTGATTATTTAATTCCATAGTGGGACTTCTAAAGCAATTTTACCCAGCATTTGATTTCTATAATCTTCCAATAACTTATGAGACATTCTCCTTTTATCACCTGAGGTATGTTTGGAAGCTGCTTCGTCGATCCAAGCAGAAGGACTCTTGAAGCCTTTTGCAATATCAACTCCATATCTATGAGATATTTTTTTAACTGAGATATTCGCATTCTTATCTTTGTTGAGAGTGGATATAATTTTGATAAATCCAATTGCGACACTCTCTATTTCATAAGCAGCTTCACCAATATCGTCACACAGTGCAAGATTAAGTGCTGATTTTTGATCTTCTAAATTTGGAGGTATAACACCAGGAGCATCTAGCAGATCTATACCACTTTCTAATTTTATCCATCTTAAATTACGAGTCACGCCTGCTTTCCTGGCGCTATCTACAACTCTTTTTTTTGCAATTCTATTAATTAATGCTGACTTTCCTACGTTTGGAAAACCAAGTGTAAGGGCTCTAATTGGCCTAATACGCATTCCTCTGGAGAGTCTTCTTTCGTCGATTGACAACCTAGAATCTTTGGCTGACTTACAAATTTCTTTAATACCTGTTCCTCTTTTTGCATCACACCAAAGAGGATATTGATCTTTAGCATTAAACCATTTATTCCAACTATTGATTGTATCAGGGGAGATCATGTCTGATCTGTTAATAACAAGAATATGTTTTTTATTATTTATCCATTTATTTAAGTGTGGATGTCCTGTTGATAAAGGAATTCGTGCATCTCTAACTTCTATAACTAAATCTACTTGATTTATAACTCCAGATAATTTTTTTTCTGCTTTTGCGATATGGCCTGGGTACCATTGAATTTTGGGTATGTCCACTTCAATAAATAAAATAAAATTTTGTATTCCTTTTAGTTTTTATAAGTTTCAAAAGTATCTACTTCTAAATTTTAGTATAAATTTAATGACTAAAAATTTTTTATAATCGTTAATTCTTAAAATTTATTAAGGCATAGGTAACAGTAACTACTTTTTAACCCAATAAGCCCAAATTAACGTTAGGGTCTTAAGATTAAAAATTAAGCTTGTTTAATGTCAAAATTATCTCTTTCCAGTCTTGATAAGACGCATTTAGAAGGAAAAAAAGTTCTTGTAAGAGTAGATTTTAATGTTCCATTAAATGAAGATGGTCAAATAACCGACGATACACGTATTCGTGCAGCGATTCCAACTATTGAATATCTTATTAATCATTCTGCAAAAGTTATTTTAGCTGCTCATTTTGGTAGACCAAAGGGTCAGGTAAATGAAAAAATGAGATTAACTCCAGTATCAGCAAGATTAAGTGAATTTTTGGGGCAAAATGTTGCTCTTACTAAAAGTTGTATTGGTGATGAAGCAGTTGCACAATCAAATAGCTTGTCTAATGGAGATGTTCTTTTACTTGAAAATGTGCGTTTTTTTGGTGAAGAGGAAAAAAATGACCTGGAGTTTGCTGAAAAATTAGCATCACATGCAGATATGTATGTAAATGATGCTTTTGGTGCTGCTCATAGAGCTCATGCCTCAACTCAGGGAGTTACTAATTATTTAAGTCCATCAGTAGCTGGATTCCTCTTAGAAAAAGAATTGAAATACTTGCAAGGTGCAATAGATTCACCTAAACGTCCATTGGCAGCAATAGTTGGAGGATCAAAGGTAAGTAGTAAAATAGGTGTTCTTGATTCTTTGCTAGATAAATGTGACAAAATTATGATTGGTGGAGGTATGATTTTTACTTTTTATAAAGCTAGAGGTCTAGATGTTGGGAAGAGCCTTGTCGAAGAAGATAAACTCGAGCTTGCTAAAGATTTAGAAGCAAAAGCAAAAGCAAAAGGAGTCGAATTATTATTACCTACTGATGTTGTTTTAGCTAATGAATTTTCGCCTGACGCCGAAAGCAAAATATCTCAAATTGATTCAATTAGTGGAGATTGGATGGGTCTCGATATTGGTCCAGATTCCATTAAAGTTTTTCAGAATGCTCTTGCAGAATGTAAGACAATAATTTGGAATGGGCCAATGGGAGTTTTCGAATTTGATAAATTTGCAGAAGGTACAAATGCTATAGCTACTACCCTTGCGGACTTAAGTGCTTTTTCTGAAGTTTGTACAATAATTGGTGGTGGAGATTCAGTTGCAGCAGTTGAAAAAGCAGGATTAGCTGAGAAAATGTCCCATATCTCTACTGGGGGTGGCGCAAGTTTGGAACTTTTAGAGGGTAAAATCTTACCTGGTGTAGCTGCTTTAAATGACGCTTAGGCTATATTTTATTAACAATATCAATACTCTTTGTGAAAGTAATCATTCCTTCAGGGTGCGCTATGATTCCTGACCAAATTTGTATCCCTGGTTTTGAAGGGGCTCTTGTCATTTTAAAAATTCCCCCAGATGCTAATGGCTCCAATAATATTTCTTGTTCAAACAATGAATTTACTTGATGAGGTTTAATTGCTCCAGCGATAATCACTTCTTCAAGTGGCTTATTTAGGATTATATCGATATCGTATTTTGAACCAGTAAGAACTTTATCAGGGATTTTAAAACTAATATCTATCTTCTTATCATCATTCCTTATTGTTGTGAATAAATTTTTAATGATACCTTCATCAATTTTTCCATTTAGAACTGAAAAAACATAATCGAAATCGGATTGGAGTATATGCATTTCTCCATTAACTATTTTTCTTCCCGAAACTTTTATTCTCAATATTTCTTTATTTGGAATATTTGAATCTAATCTTTTGATTTTCCATTTGCTATTAGGAAAATCATTGATAATTTTTGAGAACTGTTTCGGTATATTTTGGCTTTCATCATTTCTAAAATTTTTTCTAATAAACTCTAGGTCTCGCTTATTTAATGAGGTTTCTAAATTTCTTATAAAATCAACTTTTAAAGTTTCCGTTATTGCTGAATATGGGAGAATGAGATAAATAAATAAGTAGAGAGGAAATCCTATATTTCTGAATAAGTTTAAATTCAACATATTTATCATTTATTATTTTCATTCTACTAATTTAAGTTTTTATGTCTAAAAAAAATAATTTATTAGTTGCAGCTAGTGGAACAGGAGGCCATATTTTTCCAGCTTTAGCAGTTTCTAAAGAGGTAGAAGATGAGTGGAATATACATTGGTTGGGTATTCAGCAAAGACTTGATGCGAATTTTATTCCCCAAAAATATAATTTGAAGACTTTGAATATAAAGACTCCAAGAAAAAATATTTTTTTGTTTTATCAATATATAAAAATTTTAATGTCAACTTTCCAAATCATTAGGATCTTAAAAGAAAAAAAAATTGACTTGGTCTTTACGACTGGAGGTTATATATCTGCACCTACTATTGTTGCTTCAAAACTTCTCAGGATACCTGTCATTATTCATGAATCAAATTTAATTCCAGGAATGGTCACGAAATATTTTGGTTTTTTGTGTAACTATGTTTTTCTAGGATTTAAGAAAACAAATTCTTATTTAAGAAATTGTAAAACTATTTTCACTGGAACTCCTTTAAGAGATCAATTCTATAAATCCCATCCCGTGCCAGAATGGGTCCCAAAAGGAAAAGGACCTCTTTTGATTGTTATGGGAGGTAGCCAAGGAGCAAAAGCTATAAATCAAATTCTTAATGAATCTCTTGAATTTTTAATGAAAAAACAGTTTCGGATAGTTCATATTATTGGCGAATGTAATCAACAATCCTTTAATTTAAAAAATTCCAATAATTATGTTCAAAAGAAATTTACTAATGAAATCGCAGCTTTGATTCAAAACTGTGATCTTGTAATATCGAGATCTGGTGCAGGAACAATAAATGAACTTATAGAAACTGAAAAACCTTCAATTTTAATTCCATTTCCTTATTCTAAAAATAATCACCAGGAGAAAAATGCAATGATTCTTGCCGAAAGTGGAGGCTCAGTTTTAATGAATCAAAGTAACATTTCTAAAGAAGTTTTTGAAGAAACTATAGAAAGAATTTTTAAGAGAAAATCAAAAAACGGAAAATATTACTATGAAATTTTAGATATTATGAAGAAGAACATGGAAAATAATAATAAAATCAAATCTAAAATTGAGATTAGAAAATTTTTTAATTATTTTTTAAAGGAATTCTGAATTTCTTTACATAAAAGAGCGTTATTTTTCCTATTCTGCAAACTTATTCTTGCCCACTTTTCATCCAGAAATCTAAATGAAGTACATTCTCTAAGCAATATCCCCTTATTTTCTAAGTATTTTATATTTGGCGACAAGGATTTTTTACTTTCTATTAAAAAAAAGTTTGTTGAAGAGTTATGAATTTTAAGGTTCTCTATTTTTAATAATTTTTCAAATACTCTCTTTTTTTCAATATTTATCCAGCTATGAATCTGTTTTGTCCACTGTTCATAGAATTTCTTATTACTTAGTAGATCAATTCCGGCTTTAATAGAAAATGAATTTAAAGGCCAAGGATCTCTATTTATTTCCCATTGTTTAAGTTTTTTCGAAGAGCCAATAACGTAACCTAATCTAAGACCAGGAATATTGAAGATTTTGGTCAAGCTTCTCAAGACTAATAAATTATCAAATCTTTTGGTTAATGGTATTAAAGATTCTTTGTCTCCATTAGGTGTTATCGATAAGAAAGCTTCATCGCAGATAACTAATTTATATTTTTTCACAACTTCCTCCAATGAATTCTTTTCCCATAATTGGCCGGTAGGGTTATGTGGATTTGTTATCCAAATAACATCACCTTTTGGATGAAGCGGAAATGATTGAGGAAAAATATCATTCCACTTTTTTGGTAATTCGCAATGTACAAAATTGCTATTCCAACAATTTAAAGATCTTTCATAATCAACAAATGATGGGGAAGGAATACAACTTATTCCTAATTTGGATGCTTCATAACCTGCCCAGGTTATTAATTCAGAAGCTCCATTTCCAGGCAATATATTGTCTGGATTTATCCCATGAAATTTGCCGATTATTTCTTTCAGATCACTCAAATTTCTTTCTGGGTAATATCTAAAGCCAAGATTCTTAATTTCCGCATTTATTGAATCTATTAGTAATTGAGGGGGATCAAAGGGTACTAATGATGCACTTGCATCAATGATTTCTGAGGGTAATAAATTTAATTTTTTCGCAATTGCATATACATTTCCACCGTGCTTCAAGTTTGATCTTTGCATGGCTAACGTTGAGTAATCATGAGGTTCATTATTCATTCTCTAATTTTATTCAACCCATTTTAAATCTGATCCAATTGCATCTTTTATACTAGATAATTGATGATTATTGAGTTGCTTTATAATTCCCTCAAGTATATTTGGTACTAATTGTGGACCCTTATATATCCATCCTGTATAAAGTTGAATTAATGATGCTCCAGAACAAATTCTTTCCCAAGCTGACTCAGGACTATCTATTCCACCAACGCCAATTAAAATAATCTTTTTATCAATATTATGAATATGTTTTATTATTTGATTTGCTTTTTTTTGGAGAGGCCTTCCACTTAATCCTCCATTCTCTTGAGAGAGTAATAATCCAGTTTGCCTGATCTTTCTATTTTCAAGACCTAATCTATCAATGCTGGTGTTTGTAGCAATTATTCCATCGATGTTTTCCTCGATTATTAATTGGCAAATATCTTCAATATCTTTAAGGCCTAAATCTGGCGCAATTTTTACAAATAATGGTGGACAATTAGGTAAGTTTTTAATTTCTCTAAGAAGTTCTTTTAGAAGAATTGGATCTTGTAATTTTCTTAGCCCTTCAGTATTTGGAGAACTAACGTTTATTGCTGCGTAATCACAATATGGAATTAATAATTTTAGAGAAGTTAAATAATCATCTTTTGCTTGAGATAAACCTGTAATTTTTGACTTCCCGAAATTTATCCCTAAACAAATATTCTCTCTATTTTTTTTAAACTCAATACCTTGTTGGACAAAGTTTTTAACTAGATTTTCTGCACCATTATTATTGAAACCCATTCTATTTAATGCAGCTTCTTCTTCTGCCAATCTAAATAACCTTGGTTTGGGATTTCCATTCTGGGCAAATTTAGTTACTGTACCAAGCTCAGCAAATCCAAAACCAAAATCTTTCCATATATTTGCGGCATTTCCATTTTTGTCAAAACCCGCAGCTAAACCAATTGGATTACAAAAATGTATTCCACATATGTTCTGAGTTAACCTTTTATCAACTACAGAAAATTCTTCATTTAGATTTTTTAAGATAGAAGATACTATAGGCCAATTATATTTTCTTGAACTGAATGATAGGAGACTAAGAGATAAATTTGTTAAGTATTCTGCATCAATTCCAGAGTCTTTTTTTAATACAGGGGTAATCAAGTTTTTATAAAGATTTTTAAATACCCCCTTGTGTTCATTCATAAAAAATTAGGCTTCTTTTTTTTCTATTATCCAATATTTTTTATCTTTAGGAATCAATCTCCAATTACGCCATTCAAAAAGTGAATATTGTTTTATCTTTAAGTGGTTTTCATCACCTAATAAGGTGTCTAGTTCAGGTGAACTTAACAGGTACTTTTTTTCTGCAAATTGTTGAATTAATTCATTGCGGGAAAATAATTCCTGAATTTCAGCAGGTGCATTTTTTTCAAAAAAATCAACTGAGGATTCTACTTTTTTTAAGTTACTTTCTATAGATATACCTTTGCTGTAATTAGTTGCAATTTTATCAACCCTATCATTTTGTTTATCCCCGCTATGACCTTTAACATATTCCATTATTAGGCCATTAATTCTTAATTGATCAATTTTTTGCCATAGATCAAGATTTTGAACTGGTTTCCCTGAACTTGTTTTCCATCCATTTTTCTTCCAATTAATAATCCATTTCGTATAACCCTCTATGACATATTTACTATCAGTTCTTAGTTTAAAGTTCTCTTTTAATTTGAAGGCTTTTAATTTCTCAAGAGTTTTTATAGCCGCAGTGAGTTCCATTCTATTATTAGTAGTATTTTGCTCGGAACCACCTATTTCTAATTCGCTGTTATCGTCAAAAATTATTAAACCGCCCCAACCACCTGGGCCTGGATTACCACTGCAGGCTCCATCTGTTGCGGCTTCAATCGCAATACTATCACTATTCATAATTTTTGAAGCCGATATTAAGGTTATCGGCTTGAAAAAATGTAATCTTACTTAAGTGTAACTTTACCGCCAGCTTCTTCAATCTCTTTCTTTAAAGATTCAGCATCTGCTTTGGCAATTCCTTCTTTTACTGTTTTTGGTGCAGATTCAACAAGTGCTTTTGCATCGCCAAGACCTAGACCAGTTGCATTTCTTACAACCTTAAGTACTTTGATTTTTGCAGCTGCATCAAAGCTTTCGAGAACTACATCAAATTCAGTTTTTTCTTCAGCAGCGCCACCATCTGCGTCACCGCCAGCTGCTCCTGGAGCTGCCATTACTACACCTGCAGAAGCTGCAGCAGATACACCAAAAGCCTCTTCAATTTGCTTTACAAGCTCAGATGCTTCTAAAAGTGATAAAGATTTTAATGATTCAAGAATTTCTTCAGTTTTTGCGGACATTTTCTTAAAAGTTAATTAGGGTTTTTGATTTAAGATTCTGATTTTTCAGAATGTTGTTTAAGTGATCTAGCAAGTCCAGAAGGCACTTCATTGATAGAGATCGCAATTTTTGTGGCTACGCCATTTAGAGCGCCAGCAATTTTTGCCATCAATACTTCTTTAGATGGAAGACTTGCAATTTCTTTTATTTCAGAATCGCTAAGAAGTCTGCCTTCAAATAAAGCTCCTTTGGTCTCGGATTTTTTGGTGTCTTTTTGAAAAGATTGGATTGCTTTTACAGCACCACCAACATCTTCTTTAATTAACACAAAAGCATTTGTTCCAGTCAGTAAAGATTCAAGATCGTTCCAATTACTATCTCCATCAATAGCTTTGCGCATTAATGAATTTTTAGTAATTTTGCAGATGCCGTTAGTTGTTTGCAATCTAGATCGCAAATCTGACATCTCCTTGATAGTTAAACCTTTATAGTCAAGAACTACAGCCATTTCCGAGTCGTCTAAAAGAGATTTAATCTCAGTAACGATTTTTTGCTTATTCTCTAGTGTTCGGCCCATTGATGTTTTTTGGATCGTAATTTAGGGAGAGCAGGAAATGCGGCAAAGATCTTTTAAAGAGGCCGCTTTTATTAGATCCAAAAAGAAATAATTTAAGACGAGTCCTCGGTAGGAATTAAAAATTTAGAATAACTAAATCAACCTACTTTCTTTGGCCGTATTATTGCAATTTAAATTATACTACAAAGCGTTAACCTTCAGGTTGGTAATCTTGTACAGCATTTATGTCTAATTGAACTGAAGGCCCCATTGTTGAAGTTACATAAAAAGTTTTCCAATACTTTCCTTTAGCTCCACTTGGTTTATTTTTATCAATTGATTCTTGTAAGGTTTTTAAATTGTCAAATAGAGCCTCTTTTGTGAAACTTGCTTTTCCAAAGCGCACATGAACGATTCCAGCCTTATCTGCTCTAAATTCGAGCTTACCAGCTTTGAATTCTTTTATTGCATTAGCAATGTCATTAGTTACTGTCCCAGCTTTAGGATTAGGCATTAAACCTCTAGGTCCTAAAACTCTTCCTAATTTTGCAACCTTTGGCATCATATCTGGAGTTGCAATAAGTAGATCAAACTCCATATTTCCTTTGTTGATGCTTTCTACAAGATCTTCTTCGCCAAATAAATCTGCACCAGCAGCCTTAGCTTTCGATACATTCTCACCGCTTGTAATTACTGCAATTTTGATGCTTTGGCCAGTACCATGTGGTAATGCAACAGTGGTCCTTAATTGTTGATCAGTATATTTTGGATCAATACCTAGACGTATATGTGCTTCAATAGTTTCATCAAATTTTGCATTAGCATTTTCCTTGATAATACTAAGAGCTTCAAGTGGTGCGTAAATGCGATCTTCTATCTTTGTTGATAGAGCCGACATTCTTTTAGATAGTTTTTTCATAATAATATTGGGTGCAAACGGTTATTAACTAACCTCCCCTAAATAGTGAGAAATTGCGTATTGAACTCAATCAGTGATAGAGACGCCCATATTACGAGCAGTACCCTCAATTACTTTCATTGCTGATTCAACACTAGAACAGTTTAGATCAGGAAGCTTAGTTTTGGCTATTTCTTCTAATTGAGCTTTACTTATATTCCCAACAGAGCCTTTTGCGGATTCACCTGAACCTTTCTCTATACCAGCTGCTTTTGTTATTAAGACGGAAGCAGGAGGTGTTTTTGTGATAAAAGTAAAGCTTCTATCTTCAAAAACAGAAATCTCGACTGGAATTACAAATCCTGCTTTATCTTGTGTCCTTGCGTTGTATTCTTTGCAAAATGCCATGATATTAACACCATGTTGTCCTAAAGCTGGCCCTACAGGAGGAGCAGGATTTGCTTTGCCTGCTTGTAGAGCAAGCTTGATAACTGCAACAATTTTTTTTGCCATTAGATTAGAGAATTTAAGCTGGAGTAGAAAATCATAATTTTACTCGATAAACAAGAATAATTAGAAATTAATTTTGTTTATTGATTTGGGAGAATTCTAATTCTACAGGAGTCTCGCGCCCAAATATTGAAAGTAATGCTTTTAATTTATTTCTTTCTCCCGAAACTTCTATAACTTCTCCCTGGAAATCCTTGAATGGACCGCTAGTCACAATGATTCTATCTTTTTCTTCAATATCTAACTTGATTACAGCTTTTTTCTCTGATGCGCGCTTAAAGATTCTATTAACTTCTTGTCTTGATAATGGTCGAGGTTTGATATGACCTCGCGATCTTCCGCTGCCTCTACCGTCTTCAGCACCGACAAAGTTAATTACATTTGGAGTACTTTTTACAGCCATCATTGTATCTTCATCCAAAATCATTCTTACGAGGACATAACCTGGAAAAACTTTTTCTTCAGTAGTTTGTCTGCTTCCATCTTTTTTTAATTTAATTCCTGGAGTTTGGGGAATTTCAATTT
Organism: uncultured Prochlorococcus sp.; assembly: GCA_902611225.1. Lineage (GTDB taxonomy): Bacteria > Cyanobacteriota > Cyanobacteriia > PCC-6307 > Cyanobiaceae > Prochlorococcus_A. Next base: position 24,360 of record CACLYZ010000004.1, on the reverse strand, counting down.
CAATGATTCTATTATTAACACCTAAAGTTACTGATCTCTGCTCAAGAGTCGCTTTTACTTTTTTTTCACAGCTTGATGCTACTTGAACTGCATACCATCTAGCGATGCTTGTATTTGCTTTTGATGAAGCAAGGTTTGTAGTTAATTCATTACTCATTTTTCTGGAAGCTTAATTAAGATCTTTATTAATGGATATTTGGGAGATAATTCAACCAAAAATTTGCGAGGCTGCCCATCCATAGAATCTGCTAACAGAAGCAATGGCTGCAGCAGAAAAAGATACCATAATTATAACTGCTACTGATTCGCTAAAAAGTTGTTGTTTGTTAGGCCACACGACAAGTTTAAGCTCATCGTAGGTAGATCTAAAAAAATTATTCTTTTTTTTAGGCTCTTCAACTTCAGGAGAATCCTTTTTAAGAGGTTCTTTATTAGTAGTAGGACTTGTCACAAAATTTTTTTGAAATTAAGCTTTATGCTTTAGTTTTTATTTTAGCTTATTGATTTACTCCTCAGCTAGGTTTGAAAACGATCTCATCTTTTTTAGCAGGGTTAAGTTTAATTGTTATATTTTTTTTATTTTTGAAGTTATCCTCTAAAAGTTTTGCAGCCAAGGGATTTTCTATTTGTCTTCTAAGTTCCCTGCTAAGTGGCCTGGCACCATATTCAGGTTCGTAAGAATCGTTTGCAATTTTGTTGATAACTTTTTTGTCTATAGCGATATTTATTTTCTGCTCAAGTAGCAGGTTCTTTAAATCTTCTGTTTGTAGAATGATTATTTTTTGAAGTTCATCAATAGATAATGGATCAAACTTTACCACTTCGTCAATTCTATTTAAAAATTCAGGTCTAAAAATTGAAGACAATGCATTACTAATTGAATCATCTAGAGTTTGTTGATCTTTTTCTAACTTTCCCTCACTTTTAGAAATCTTTTGTGAATACTCCAGTATAGATTTACCAGCTAGGTTACTTGTCATAATGATTACCGTATTTTTGAAATCAACGGTCCTTCCTTGAGAGTCCGTTAATCTTCCTTCATCTAAGACTTGCAAAAGGATATTAAATACTTCTGCATGTGCTTTTTCTATCTCATCAAGAAGTATTACTGAATAGGGTTTACGTCTTACAGCTTCAGTTAATTGACCTCCCTCTTCATAACCAACATAACCTGGGGGAGCTCCTAAAAGTCTTGCTACGGCATTTTTCTCCATATATTCACTCATGTCTAATCTTAAAAGTGCGTCTTCTTCATCAAATAAAACTGTTGCAAGAGATTTTGCTAATTCTGTTTTGCCAACACCAGTAGGACCCATAAATAAAAAAGATCCAATAGGTCTTTTAGGACTTTTCATGCCAACTCGAGCTCTTCTAATTGCAGCAGAAACAGCTTCTATGGCTTTTTCTTGTCCAATAACTTTTTCACTTAGTTCTGTTTCTAGATTGACTAATTTCTTACGTTCATTTGAAACTACTTTCGAAATTGGAATACCTGTGATTTTTGATATAACATCTGCAATATCATCAGGTTCAACTTGATATTTAAAAGGGAAATTTCTATTTTTCTTTATTTTATTAAAGTTCTCTTCAAGTTTTTGTATGTCATTCTCTATTTCACTTAACTCTTCTTCAAGCTTTTCAAAATAATCTACATCATTTTCAATTTCGCGATTTGATTTATCTTTAATTTGTTTGGTTAGCTTATCTTCTTCTTTCATTAAAATAGATAATTCCTCCATTTCTTCACGTAAATTATTCCAATTTTCCAAAAGAACGTTCAATTTTGCCTCTGATTGTTGTCTATTATTTAATAGTTTTTCTTGAGCTTCGATATTTTCTCCTTGTAAATTATTCAATTTTTCATTAATAGTATTAAGTTTGTTTTCTTGTTGGAGAATGATTTGAGGCATATTATTAGACTCGATTTTCAACTGTGCAGCTGCTTCATCAATTAAATCTATTGCACTATCAGGGAGACATTTATCGCTTATATATCTATCGGCCAATTTTGCTGAATAGTTTACAGCCTCTTCAGAAATTTTTATGCCATGATGTGATTCATATTTCTTTTTGATCCCTTGTAATATTTTTGCGCTTAATTCTACTGAAGGTTCATTAACAATTATCTTTTGAAAGCAATTATTTAATGCCTGATCTTTTTCAATAGTTTCACGAAATTTCTCAGGTGTTGTTGTACCGATACATCTAAGTTCTCCTTCAGCTAGTAAAGGTTTTAAGATATTACTGATGTCGGTAGAAGATCTGTCAGAACTTAATATAGAGTGAATTTCATCAATAAATAGAATCATTCCTTGGTTTGGATTATTTAGTTCCTGCATTATTAAGCTTAGTCTTTCCTCTAGTTGACCTCTAAATTTGGTCCCAGAAACTAATGCACCTAAGTCAAGTGAAATAATTTTTAAGTCCTTTAAAGTATCAGGAACTTTTTTGTCTACAATTAATTGAGCAAGTAATTTTGCAATTGAGGTTTTACCAACTCCAGGATTGCCAATAAGTATAGGGTTATTTTTGTTTCTTCTGCAGAGTACCCTCATTAAATTATTGATCTCATTTTCTCTTCCTAAAACGGGATCCAGTAAGCCTTTTTTAGCTGATTCTGTTAAATCTTTTCCATAAATTGAAAGAGCATTTTCATCTTTTCCAACTTGTTTGATGGTTTCAATTTGAAGTTCACTTTTCGGTAATGGAACAATAGCTTTTTTAAATTTTTCTTCTTTTACAAAAGTCTCGTTAGTTTTGTTGTTTGATTCAAAATTAGATTGATTATTTATTTCAATTACATTCCCATAATTAAAAGAATCTTTTGATTGATTAATATTTGGGTAAAACTTTAATTCTTCCTCTAATTTTTCCATTGAAAGGTTACTTTCTTCAAAAACATAATTTCCAATTCTTAAATCTCTTCCAAGGGCAATTAGTAAATGAGGGATTTCTATTAATTTCGATCCCCATTGAGTTTTAATCTGATTCGCGTTATCTAATAAAATTTCTAAATCTTCTCCGATAGTAAAAATATCTGACTCATTTGTTGGTGTCTCTTCTAAAAAATCTTCTGTAATGTCTAAAACTGTATCTTGGTCGATTGATAATTTTTCAATGAAGGCAAAGAATTCACTTGATGAGAACAATGTATGAATTATGTGTTCAATATTAAATTCGCTATGATCCCATTTTTTTGCGGTTTCTTCACCTAATAAAAGAAGATTCCAACTAATATCGCTAAATAGTTCAGGACTGGATGTAAGTGTTTCTCTCATAAACTATAAAAACTATAGTTGATTATTAATTAGTATTCTAAATAGGATCTGCATTAATAATCATCCAATAATTTTCAAATTGTAAGATGGATTTGAAAATTATTTAGATGAGAGGATTTGCGGTGACTTTAGAATGAAAAAAAAACGTTAAATAATATCTAAGCTCTTATAAAATTAAAAGTTATAGTTGGTTAACAAATATATTTCAGATATTAGCCAAATAGTTCAGCTATTAATAGGATTTAAATAGTAATAATTAAATTGTGAAAGAAACTATTGATTTTCTTATTGATACTGTTGAAGCAAGGCAAGTCCTTGATTCAAGAGGTAATCCAACTGTAGAGGCAGAAGTATTTTTGGAATGTGGTGCAAGTGGTAGAGCAATTGTTCCCAGCGGAGCTAGCACAGGTGCTCATGAGGCTCATGAATTAAGAGATGGTGGTTCGAAATATATGGGGAAAGGCGTTTTGAATGCTGTTAATAAAATTCATGAAACAATATCGCCTGCTTTATGTGGTTTGTCATCTTTAGATCAAATTGCAGTAGATAAATTAATGATTGAAATTGATGGAACTCCTAATAAGTCTAACCTTGGAGCAAATTCAATCCTTGCAGTAAGTCTTGCAACTGCTAGAGCATCAGCAAATGCTTTAGACATTCCCCTATATAGATATCTTGGAGATCCATTATCCAATCTTCTTCCAGTCCCATTGATGAATGTAATAAATGGTGGTGCTCATGCACCAAATAGCCTTGATTTTCAGGAATTTATGCTTGTTCCACATGGAGTTAATAATTTCAGTGAATCATTAAGAATGGGTACTGAAATTTTTCACTCATTAAAATCATTACTTGATCAAAAAGGTCTATCTACTGCTGTAGGCGATGAGGGTGGATTTGCCCCGAATTTGTCATCAAGCGAAGAAGCAGGGGACTTATTATTAGAAGCAATTCAAAAAGCCGGATTTAAGCCTGGTGAGCAGGTATCTTTAGCTTTAGATGCTGCTAGTACTGAATTTTATAGCGATGGTATTTATAAATATGAAGGAAAAAGTTTAAATAGTTCTGAAATGATTTCATACCTTTCAAGATTAGTTTCTAATTATCCCATAGTTTCAATAGAGGACGGTTTAGCTGAGGATGATTGGGAGGGTTGGTCAGAATTAAACAAAGAATTAGGGAATAAAGTTCAGCTTGTAGGCGATGATTTATTCGTTACTAATACAGAAAGATTACGGAAAGGAATTATAGAAAAATCTGCCAATTCAATCCTAATAAAGGTAAATCAAATTGGAACATTAACTGAAACTTTGGAAGCTATTGAGTTAGCTAAAATGTCTGGTTTCACAAGTGTTATAAGTCATAGAAGTGGTGAGACTGAAGATACAACAATTGCAGATTTATCTGTCGCCACAAGATCGGGTCAGATCAAGACTGGCTCTTTGAGCAGAAGTGAAAGGATTGCAAAATATAATAGGCTTTTAAAAATTGAGGAGGAATTAGGAAATCAAGCAAGATTCGCTGGAGCTCTAGGTTTAGGTCCCAAAAACATATAGTTTTTTTAGCGCTTAAGTTTTTCTAAACGTGAGCCTTTTCTCATACTTAATTGGCACTTTATCCAATCAATACTTATTGGTAGTGCAAAAAAAAGTGGCAACAATGCAAAATTATTTTGTTTATTGGTTACAAGTAAAGCAGATGCAATTGATAAGCTTCCTATGAGAATTGAATGGCCTAAAGTTTTTTGAGCCGTAAACATTTTTTTGAATTGCCTATCAGACTCTCCCATTCTTATTTGCAATTGTAAATCGCCCTGTTCTAATCTTTCTAAACTTTCATCTATTCTTTTGGGAATTCCAACAGCTTTCGATCCTAGTTCACCTACTTGCCTTCCAAATTGGTTAATTAAATCGTTGGGACTTTGATTATTTGAAGTCATAAGTTCTATTAAATAAGGCTTGGTAACTGATACAAGGTTAAACCCTGGATCAAGCATTCTACCAACTCCTTCAAAAGTTGATAAAGCTCTCATCACAAAGATTAAATCTACTGGCAGTTGAAATGGCGTTTCATAAACCAGTTCGTATAAATCTCCAGATAATTTTTCAATAATATTAGGACTAAATGGCGGAGTTAAGGCTTCTTTAAGCATCAATCTGACTAATCTTCTGACTGGTCCTACATCAATATCTTTTGAAATTAGCCCAGCTTGTTGTAATTGACTAACAAGTGATGAGGCGTCTCTAAGAGCAGCAGCCTTAACCATCCCCCCTAATCTTGTTTGAAGATTATTTGAAATGTTCCCCATCATTCCAAAATCATAAAAAATCAATTTACCTTCACTTGAAACTGCTAGATTCCCTGGATGAGGATCTGCATGAAAAAACCCGTAATTTACTAATTGTTTTAAGTAGCTGATTGCACCTATCTCTGCAATTTTGGATAAATCAATTTCTTGTGATTTTAATTTTTCTAAATCGCTTATTTTTGTACCTTCTACATAACTTAAACAAAGCACTTTTTCACTGCTCATATCCCAAATTACTTCAGGAACTTCAACATCTTCATCATCAAGAAATTGCTGCCTAAATCTTGCTGCATATTGCGCTTCGCAATTAAAATCAAGTTCTTTCATCAGAACTTTCCTACACTCTTTAGCAATCTCTACCCAGTTTCTACCTCGACTCCAATTCTTATTTTTCTGCAATAATCCTGCTATTTGCTGCATTATGCCCAAATCGATAATAAACAATTCTTTTAAATTGGGTCTTTGAACTTTAAAAACTACTTTCTTACCATCTTTTAAAGTCGCCCTATGAACCTGAGCTAGTGATGCTGATCCAACCGGATCACATATTATTTGATCTATTTCATTAAACTTAGACCCTAGTGCATTTCTTATAGTCTCTTCAACTTGCGTAAATGAAAAATTAGGAACTTGATCCTGCAATTTAGACAATTCCTGTATCCAAGTATTAGGAATTAAATCAGGTCTCGCTGATAATAATTGTCCAATTTTAATAAATGCTGAACCAAGCTTTATTAATTGATTAGTAAAACACCTAGCTCTTTTAATTTGGACCCTACTTTTTTCATTCTTCTTAGCTTGGAAAATTGTAAATCTAATATTATCTATCCACAAATTTATTAAAAGTGAAATCAGAGTTATCCAAATAAGAAAGGCCCTCTTCAACTTTTTTAAACGATAATGAAGAATGTAAAAACTCATTTCATTTGATTATTTGTGGATTTATTAAAGAGATCAATTTGTTTATTAATATCTCCAATTTCATTTAAAGCTTTTTTTATTTTGGAATCTTGATAAATATTTGCGGACTCATTTTCTTGAATATTTTCGGCTTTTTCCATTCTTGAGGCCTCTTCAATTATGGATTCCTTCAAGCTATCAAATTCTTTTTTGAGAATTTCTGGAGCATCCTGAGCTATATTTGTTGCTTTTTCAATTTTGTCAACCAATATCTCGTTTAATTTTTCGGTTACTTGCTTAATGGCAGCTTTAAAAAGGTAATCAGAGTTGGTCATGAAAAATATAATGTTTCTACAGCAATTAATTTTGCATATTAACTAATAATAGATCAATTCAGAACATTTCACGTACCTGATTATTTTGATCATTAAATTTTTATGTTTTTCCTATGTAAGTTTGTTTCTATATTATGCTTTTTTCTCTTTTTTCTTTTAACTTATACCTATATAGAGGTTTAGGTATTTACATTAAAATATCTTCTAACCAAGAACTCATCTAATTAACTACTAAAAAGGAGTTTTTAAAAATTGGAAATCATTGAGTCAGATGTAGTTATTATCGGAGGAGGCCCGGCCGGATGTACTTGCGCACTTTATACATCTCGTTCAAACTTAAAGACAGTCATTTTAGATAAAAATCCATCTGTTGGCGCCTTAGCAATAACTCATCAAATTGCTAATTATCCAGGTGTTCCGGTTGATATAAGTGGGGAAAAATTACTTACTCTAATGAGAGAACAGGCTGTTCAATACGGCACAGACTATAGAAGAGCACAAGTGTTTGGAATAGATGCTAGTGGAGAATGGAAAATGGTTTATACTCCAGAAGGCACTTTCAAAGCTAAAGCACTTGTACTTGCAAGTGGAGCTATGGGTAGGCCTGCATCATTTAAGGGCGAAGCCGATTTTCTTGGCAAAGGAGTAAGTTATTGCGCTACATGTGATGGGGCTTTTTATAAGAATAGAGAAGTTGCCGTTGTTGGAGTGAACAAGGAGGCAATTGAAGAGGCAACTGTTCTAACTAAATTTGCATCAACTGTGCATTGGATTACATCAAGTGATCCTAAATCAGATAATGAAGAAGCTATGGAATTGATGGATAATTCAAATATAAAACATTGGAGTAGAACAAGATTATTGGAAATATTGGGCGATGATATGGGTGTGAATGGGGTTGTTGTAAAAAATAAACAAGAAGAAAATCCTATCAATTTAAATTTAGATGGAGTGTTTGTCTATATGAGTGGTTCAAAGCCGATTACTGATTTTTTAGGGGACCAAATTGCTCTAAAAGAAGACGGAGGGGTTATTGTTGATGACTTTATGTCTACAAACTCTGATGGAGTATGGGCTATTGGAGATATAAGAAATACACCATTTAAGCAAGCCGTAGTTGCAGCTTCTGATGGATGTATTGCTGCAATGTCAATTGATAGATATTTAAATAGTCGAAAAAATATAAGAGTAGATTGGATTCATTCTTAAAAATAAATATTGCTTATTTAATTTAAAGGGGTGTTGCCTCAGAAATATAAGCAACTCCTCCGTAGTAGCTTAAATCGTCCCTGATGTTATCTCTCATTTTATCTATTAACTCTTGCTCACAAAAAACAATTACATGAGCATTTGCTCCTAATCCTGTAAACTCCATATCTTCAGTAACAACTCTTTCAGGCCCTCTGCCTGTGGCGTGTTTCATAACTGTATATCCGGGAACATTAGCTTTTTCTAATGTTTTAATGATTGCATCTAGTTCTCTTTCACTAAATATCAAGTCTAATCTTTTCATTTTTTACAAAGGGGACAATGGGATAATGGTATTTACTAAACTCATATATATGGGAATGCCAAGAACTATATTGAAAGGGAAAGTTAGACCTAGTGTAGTTGAAATATAATAACTAGATTTAGCTTCTGGTACCGTCATTCTCATCGCTGCAGGAACTGCTAAATAAGAGGCGCTAGCACATAAAACCACAAATAAAAGTGCGTTGCCAGGTCCTAATGATAAAAATCTTGCAACGAAAACACCAATAAATGCGTTAAATAAAGGCATAAAAATGGCAAAGCCAATTAAGAACGAACCTGCATTCTTCAGTCTAGGCAATCTTTGAGCAGCGACTATTCCCATATCTAACAAGAAGAAGCACTCTGCTCCATAGAATAATTGTCCAGTAAAAGGCTCCATTTTTGCAATCCCTGAGGGATTACTGGAAGCAGTAAGAAATCCTACAATTAAACTTGAGAGCAATAAATAAACTGATCCATTCAAAAGTGATTCGTGTAATATTGCGCTTAGATGCATTTTTCTTGATTTTGGCCTATTTTTTGGAGCTGCAAATTTCACAAGTAATAATCCAACAATTATTGCAGGAGACTCCATTAAAGCTAAGGCTCCAACCATAAACCCATCAAAAGCTATTTTTTGACTTTCCAAAAAACTTTCTGCGGAAATAAATGTAACAGCACTAATTGAACCGTATGCTGCAGCTATTGCAGCGGAATTAAAGACATCAAACTTAAATCTTAGAATTAAAAATCCAATCAGAGGTATTAATAGTGACATTAGTATTGCAGCGCTTAAAGTCGGCAATACTTGATCTGTGAACCCACTTTTCTGTATCTCTATACCTCCTTTAAACCCAATGGCTAAGAGCAAATATAAGGAGAAGAGTTTAGGCAATGGAGCTGGTATTTCTAAATCAGATTTAAATAGTACTGATATTGCTCCAATTAAAAAGAAAAGAACTGGCGGGGCTAATACATTTTGCAGAATTGGATTTATTTCCATAAATTATTAGGCTATTTCATTTAGAGCGGTTTCCAAAGCTTCTTTTCTTGTCTCAATGATTCCTTCAACTCCAAACTTAGCTAATCTATCTTTTACTTTTTCATTTGCCCCAGCAACAAATGCCTTTCTGGAATTATTCTTTGCTTCCTGCATCATATCCTCTATCGCGAGAGTCGCCGTCACTCCAAGTCTTGGTACATCAGTAATATCTAATATTAAAACCTTGTAGTTTCTTACTAGCATCATTCTCTCAGATATACCTTTAGCCGCTCCAAAACTAAGTGGTCCTTTGAGTCTAAATAACATTACTTCTCCTGCACATCTATCTAGTAGAGCTTTTTCATCAGTAGGTAATGCATTTTTAGCTTGATCATCTTTTGATAAAGGATTATCCTCATCCATACCTTCTAGTTGAGTCTCGGTTATTGAATCAATAGTGAGCATATTTGCTATGAAAACTCCAACTAATACTGCCCAGATTAGATCCCAAAAAACAGTCATTAGAAGTACGCCGTACATTACCGCAGATGTTTTAAGAGATAATTTGTGAGCTCTTCTCAAGAACCCCCAATCAATAATATCTAGACCAACTTTTATAAGAATACCTGCAAGTAAAGCGTTAGGAATTTGCTCTGCTAATGGTCCTGCCCCGACTAATACTATTAATAAAACAACTGAGTGAACCATTCCAGAAATAGGAGTAGAACCTCCAGATTTGACGTTTATAACGGTTCTCATTGTTGCTCCTGCACCAGGTAATCCGGTGAAAAGACCAGCTACTGCATTACCTATTCCTTGTCCAATTAGCTCTCTGTCAGAATTATGCTTAGTTTGAGAAATATTGTCTGCAACTAAAGATGTAAGTAAAGAATCAATTGCTCCAAGCACAGCCAGTACCAAGCCTGCTTGGAAAATAATTGGAAGATATTGATTAAAACTCGGAATATTTAAGGAAGGAACCCCTCTTGGAATATCACCAATTCTAACTAATTCGCCTTCCCCAAACATAAATATTGATATTGGAGTTACTATCAATAATGCTAAAAGAGGAGCAGGTACCCATTGACTAATTTTTCTAGGTGTAAGAAATACTATCCCTAATGTCATTACAGATATACCAATAGCTGCAGGGTTGGGTTGGAAATTAGAAAAAACAGTTGTTAAAGAATCTATTACCTTTCCCTGAGTGGTAATTCCAAGTAATGGCCCAATTTGAAGTGCAATGATTATGAAACCAATACCAGACATAAATCCTGACACTACAGAATATGGTACGAGAGTAATATATTTCCCTAGTTTTAAAATTCCAAATAATATTTGTAATAAGCCTCCAATAACTACTGCTGCCATTACTAATGGAAGAATTTGTCCAGCAGACAGATCTTTTGGAACCCCAGCAGCAGCTAAACTTGCCACTACTCCTGCAACCGTCACGCTCATTGGACCGGTAGGCCCACTAACTTGAGCAGGTGTTCCGCCGAATAATGCTGCTAAAAAACCAACTACTACTGCTCCGTATAGTCCATAAATTGCACCGCCAGGCCCTAACGCAGCATTACCAAAAGCAAGAGCGAGAGGTAAAGCCACTACTGCGGCTGTGATGCCTCCAAGAATATCTCCTCTTACATTTTTCAGATGAAATCCATTAATTATTTTCAAAGATGCTCTCCTTAAAATAAATACTTAACTAGAAGATATTATCTCTTAATGACGTAAATTTGTGAAAAATGAAGATTGTGCAAAATATTTTTGTAACTTTTTTTTGCTCTCACTAAATAAATTTTAGTTAATTTTCCTGAACAAAAGTAGTCTCTGATTGATTTATGTGCGAGGCGAGCGACTAATGTATTAGATAAATATTTTTCAATTTAAATAATATTCAAATGAATTCGATTATTCGTCCTAGAAGATTAAGAAGAACTGAAGCAATTAGAGAAATGGTTAGAGAAAACCATCTAATGGCATCTGACTTTATATATCCATTATTTATTCATGAAAAAGACTTTAAAGAGGAAATTTCAGCAATGCCCGGAACTTATAGATGGGATATTAATGGCTTAATAAAGGAGGTTACTAGGGCATGGCAATTGGGAATAAGGTGTGTAGTTCTTTTCCCAAAAGTTAACGATAGTTTAAAGACTGAAGATGGAGCAGAATGTTTTAATGAAGACGGTTTAATTCCTAAGGCTATTCGAATATTAAAAAAAGAGATTCCAGAAATGGCAATAATGACAGATGTTGCCTTGGATCCATACTCTTGTGATGGTCATGATGGATTAGTTGATAAAACTGGAAAAATATTGAACGACGAAACAATCGAAATTTTAAAAAAACAAGCTTTAACACAAGCAAGAGCTGGAGCAGATTTTATTGGTCCTAGTGACATGATGGATGGGAGAGTTGGAGCAATCAGAGCTGCTCTCGATAGTCAAGGATTTAGTGATGTAGGTATTATTAGTTATACAGCAAAATATTCATCTGCTTATTATGGACCATTTAGAACTGCTTTAGATTCGGCTCCTAGAGAAAATAGTAAGAAAATAATTCCAGACAATAAGTCTACATATCAAATGGACCCTGCTAATTCAAAAGAGGCTTTGATTGAATCTGCATTGGATCAGTATGAAGGAGCTGATATTTTGATGGTAAAACCAGGAATTTCATACTTGGATATTGTTTATAGATTAAGCACTTTTACAAATAAACCTATAGCTGCATACAACGTTAGTGGGGAGTATTCCATGGTAAAGTCTGCTGCTATGAAAAACTGGATTAACGAAAAAGATATTGTATTAGAAACATTGCTTAGTTTTAAAAGAGCAGGAGCAAAGTTAATACTCACTTATCATGCTTGTGATGCATCTCAATGGTTGCAGGATACTTAAAAACTCATTATTAGTAAAAATTTGGTTTATTCTTAGAAAAGAAATAAATTAACTACTTTGTTTTGAAGCTTTCACAAGGAGTAAATAGGATTGGTCACATTGCACTTAGAGTAGAAAATCTCGAAAGGGCAAAATCTTTTTATATTAAGCTGGGTATGAATTTAGTTTGGGACGATAAAGATTGGTCTTATTTAGAAGCTGGTAAAGGGAAAGATGGACTTGCGTTATTAGGCCCTAGCTACAAAGCTGCGGGACCTCACTTTGCTTTTCATTTTGAAAATAAAAAAGAAGTGGAAAATATTCAAAATGATTTAAAAAATTCTGGTGTAAAAGTTGGCCCTTTACATGAACATAGAGATGGAACAGCATCTTTTTATATGAAGGATACTGAAGGAAACTGGCTAGAGATGCTTTATGTTCCTCCTGAAGGGATTCAATCGAATGTTTGATTCTTTTTTTTTGTATGCAAGAGAAAAGTTATTCAAAAAAATCATCTTCAAATAACACCTTAGAAGAAGAATCTATAAGTCTTTTAGAGTGGGACTCATTAAAAACGCATTTATCTTCATTCGCCCTAACGGAAATGGGTAAAAGAGCAATTTTAAGTTTTGATATCCCTTCAGAATACGAATCATCTAAAAGACTTTTGAATGAAACTGTTGAAATAACTCAGCTAGAAAATAATTTAGATAAATCAATTAGTTTTTCTGGTGTTTTTGATATTAGTAGAAATATTGAAATTTGTTCTAAGGGAGGTGTAATTTCATCTCCTGAATTGTTAGAAATAGCAAAAACAATTGCTGCAGCAAGAAATTTAAAAAAAATCTTATTAGATTTTGAACAAAGGCCTTATATTTCATCATTTACAAAAAATTTAATTGACCATCAGAATATCGAAACGATTTTTAAAAAAGGCATTGAATCAAATGGAAGGATTTCAGACAATGCTAGTAATGAACTATCTATTCTTAGAAAAGAATTTTTATCTAAGAAACTTGAAAGAAAAATATTAGTTGATAAATTTATTCAAAAGAACTTAGCTTATTTGCAAGATACTACTATTGGAGATCGATATGGAAGGCCCGTTTTAGCAGTGAAAGTCAATTATGTAGATAAATTTAAAGGCATAATTCATGACTCTTCATCTTCAGGAAATACAGTATATTTTGAGCCTGATAGTGTTGTAAATAAAGGTAATAAGATTGCCTCTTTAGAGGCTAGGATCACAGCAGAAGAATTTAAATTACTTAAAAAATGGTCTCTGGTTGTAAGTGATAATTCAGAAAATCTTATTGAAATGGCATCCATTTTATTGAGATTAGAAAATGCCCTAACTCGTTCAAGATATTCGAAATGGATTGGAGGCAAAACTCCTACGTTTGAGAAAAGTCCTATTATTTCTTTAATTGGCTTTACTCATCCGTTATTGATTTGGGAACATAAGAAAAAAGGAGCCTCTCCACCAGTAGCGGTCGATTTTTATATAAATAGAAATATTAAGGTTGTAGCTATTACAGGTCCAAATACTGGAGGTAAAACAGCAGCTTTAAAAGGCTTGGGCTTGTCTTTAATTATGGCTAGAGCAGGATTATTGATACCTTCAACTAATAATCCTATTATCCCTTTTTGTCCAAATATATATGTGGATATAGGAGATAATCAATCATTAGAAGAAAATTTATCTACCTTCAGTGGGCATATATCCCGCATAAAAGAGATATTAGATTTACTTGATCATAAGAAAGGATTATCAGTTGTTTTGCTAGATGAGATTGGATCTGGCACAGATCCTCTTGAAGGGAGTGCTCTAGCGATGGCTTTATTAAAAGAATTTGCAAATAAATCTGATATCACTTTTGCAACTACACATTATGGGGATATTAAGGCTTTAAAATATAACGATTCAAGATTTGAAAACGTATCAGTTGCCTTTGATGAGGATTCTTTGAAGCCAAAATATATACTCAACTGGGGTATTCCTGGGAGAAGTAATGCATTGTCAATTTCAAAGAGAATTGGTCTTGATGAAAGCATACTCAATGAAGCTGCAAATTATCTAAAGCCAAAAGAAGTTGACAATATTAACAGTATTATTAAAGGACTTGAGGAAGAGAAGATTAAACAACAAAATTCTGCAGAAGCTGCTGCAGAATTGATTGCAAGGACTGAAATATTACATGATGAGCTGAAGAGAAATTATGAATATCAAAAATTAAATGCTGAAAAAATCCAGGAAATTGAAAGGTCAAAATTATCAAAACATATTGTATCCGCTAAAAAAGAGGTGATAGATTTGATTAAAAAATTAAGAGATAAAAATGTTAATGGAGAGGATACGAGAATTATTGGAAAAAGATTAAAGGAAATTGAGACGGAATATTTAACCCAAAAAAAATCTGAAAAGTCAATATCATGGAATCCTCAGATAGGTGATTTTGTAAAGATTAAAAGTCTAAATAGTACAGGACAAATTGTAGGTTTAGATAAAAAAGGTGGTTTTTATGAAATTAAATGTGGTTCATTTAGAAGCACATTATCTGTAAATGAATTTGAAGGTATTAATGGAGAAAAGCCAAATTTCAAAAGTTCAAAAATTGAGATCAAGTCTACAAGAGAAGATTTTTCTTTTTCTAAAATTAGAACGAGTAAAAATACAATTGACGTAAGAGGGTTAAGAGTTCATGAAGCCGAAATAATTATTGAGGAGAAAATTAGAAAATTTCATGGGCCGCTATGGATTGTTCATGGAATTGGTACAGGAAAATTAAAAAAAGGACTAAGAAATTGGTTATCAGGTTTAAATTATGTTGATAAGATTGAAGATGCAGCCAACAACGAGGGTGGCCCTGGTTGCAGTATTGCGTGGATAAAATAAAATTAAAAATACCTAGAAAACAATTTAATAAGCGTATTAAGTGCAATTTATTGATCAAGCCAATATTATTCTTAAAGCTGGAAAAGGTGGAAATGGAATAGTTTCATTTAGAAGAGAAAAATTTGTTCCTGCTGGAGGACCTTCGGGGGGGAATGGTGGAAGAGGGGGTTCAGTTATTTTGATGGCTGATAATAATCTACAAACGTTATTAGATTTTAAATTCAAACGTGAAATAATTGCTGAAGATGGATGCAAAGGAGGTCCTAATAAGAGATCAGGTGCTTCAGGTCAGGATACAATCCTTAAAGTTCCCTGCGGTACAGAAATAAGGGATATTAAAACCGGCATTATTTTAGGAGACTTAACTAAAGATAAACAGAGTTTAACTATTGCCATTGGAGGAAGAGGTGGACATGGTAATGCTTACTATTTAAGTAATCAAAATAGAGCCCCAGAATCGTTCACTGAAGGAAAAGATGGTGAGATATGGGAGGTTCAATTAGAACTAAAACTTCTTGCAGAGGTTGGGATTATAGGTCTTCCAAATGCTGGGAAAAGTACCTTGATTTCTGTTGTGTCATCTGCCCGTCCAAAAATCGCAAATTATCCTTTCACAACTCTAATACCTAACTTAGGTGTAGTAAGAAAAATGGACGGGAATGGTTGCCTTTTTGCGGATATTCCTGGATTAATATCAGGGGCAGCTGATGGAGTAGGTTTAGGCCATGATTTTTTAAGGCATATCCAAAGAACTAAGATACTTGTTCACTTAATTGATGCAATTGCAGAAAACCCTTTACATGATTTTGAGACAATTGAGCAGGAATTAAAAAAATATGGGAAAGGTCTTTTAGATAAAGAGAGGATAATAGTGTTAAATAAAATGGAGCTGGTAGATGATGATTATTTGCAAATAATTACAAAAAAGTTAGAAGATTTATCTAAAAAGAAAGTTTTAGTTATTTCTTCATCTTTAAAAAAAGGTTTATCCTCACTGCTTTCTGAAGTTTGGAAAAGGATCTAACTTAAATTAAAAATTTTTTTGTTAATAAATACACTTGATTTAATAATAAAAATTAGCCATAAATAAGATAATTCTTTAAAAATAATATGAATTTCTACAGTTGTTTTGATAAACAAGGAAAAATAATAGCTAGATGTCAAACCATTCAAGATATTGAGGTTCTTAAGAAAATGGGAAGACCGATTGTAGAAGTTAAGGAAATGAAAAATGAAGAGTCGGTGGTATGTTCTCTGACAGGTAGCCCATCAGATTTTAATATGGATTACTAAAAGAATTCAAGAAATAAAAAAAGGGCTTCAAAAGCCCTTTTTTTTATGAATTATCTAATAATTAAGAAAATTTAATCATCATAAACAAGACATTCTGGTTCATCTGGGTTGGCATCGCAAAATAATTCCAAAGCATTAGGGTCATGTTTATCTTCTGGATGATGATCCTTATATTCTTCGAGTTCTTTTAGCTCTTCAGTTAAATGTCTGACCTTTGGAAGATTGCCCTCTGCTTTTGCAGATTCGATTTCCGATTGATCTTTTTGGATGTGTTCGTCAATGGATTTCATTTTAAGCTTTTCGTACTTTAGTAGACATACTTAACATAGTTAATTTCTAATGAAATTGCATTATCTATGAACTAAATAAGTGTTCATTACAACATCATTTTTTTTTGGGAAATTGATTTTTATATATTTTTGGGCTCTAATCTCATTATTTCCTCTAGCGATGGTAAAACTGGGATTAGTTGATTTGGGTTTAAAGGGAATAAAGCTTTGTAGTAATCTTTTTTCCATTCATTGTCGAAGCATGTCCTTTTTACATTAGATAATTTAAAGAATTTTAATCTCCATTCAATAATCTTTTCAAAACTTGATAGTTCTTGTTCAGTACATTTGAAAAGTTTGCTGTATATCAATTCCCATCTTATAAGCGTTGGAAAAAGGTAAATATCTGCGTAGGTTAACTCTTCTCCAAATATCCAGGCTCCTTTATTTTTCTGTAGTAAATTTTCAATTTCATTTATAGCTGCAAAAAGATTCTTACTTGCTTTGTAGTAAGCTGACTGGTTTCTGGCGAAACCACATTTATATACGCCATCATTAATGCTGTTATTAATTAAATCTAAAAATTTTTGATTACAATCTTTAATGCTTAATGCCTGATATTTAGATTCACTTTTTATTGAATTGAGTAGTCTTGTAATCTGTGAACTTTCATTAGACAGAATATTTACTTCATCTTTTACAAAGCTAATTAAAAGAGGTAATGTCGCTCTAAAAATATTCTTTTTATTAGCTTTTTTGTAAAGGTCTGAAAGTCTTATACATCCCTTAATCTTTGTATTTAAAATCCATTCGCCATGCTCAACATCTGCCTTTAAAAAAATTACTTTAACTTTTTTAGATAAATCTTTTATTTCCTGTACGAGTAAAGTTCTTTGACACCATGGACAAGAATGACCTACTAATAAATAAATTTGTCCATTCTGATTATTAATATCGTATTCACTATCAATTGTTATACCTTTAGGCCTTTTATAATTACCATGTAAATCTGATGGTGCGAAGCCATTCATTAGTTGGGTCCAAAACCAAAACCAGAATTTTTTGGAGGCCTTAATAAGGTATTTATTTTGCATAAAACTTTAAAGAAAAAATGACTGTTCAAAGAATACTTATCGTTTCAGGCACTCATGGGAATGAAATTAATCCTGTTTGGGCTGTTAAGCAATTTAGTAGAAAGGAAAATAGTTTAAATAATGGTATTGAGTATGAGTACATCATAGGTAATCCTGCTGCCTATGAAAAAGGTTGCAGATATATAGATGTAGATTTAAATAGATCTTTTAAAGAAAGTGGGAATTTTGATCAACACAAGAATAGCTTTTATGAAACTAATAGAGCCAATTTTTTAGTAGATGAATTTGGAATTGACGGATCTAAACCCTGTCAAATTGCAATCGATTTGCACACTACTACTGCAAATATGGGAACAAGCATTGTTATGTATGGGAGGAGATCCAAAGATTTTTGTTTAGCTGCATTACTGCAGAACAAATTCGGATTGCCCATTTATTTGCACGAAAAAGATAAAGCCCAAACAGGCTTT
The DNA here is from genome assembly GCA_902611225.1 of uncultured Prochlorococcus sp. Classification (GTDB taxonomy): domain Bacteria; phylum Cyanobacteriota; class Cyanobacteriia; order PCC-6307; family Cyanobiaceae; genus Prochlorococcus_A. Next base: position 6,138 of record CACLYZ010000004.1, on the reverse strand, counting down.
CTTGTAGAGGCTTGGCCATGTGGTTTAGTTATTGAAATAGGAGCTGTCGCACAAAATTTTTATGATCAAAATATTGTAAATAGATTCTCTCTAATAATTAGCTCTTTAAGGGAAGAGATAGATAAATTAAAAAATAAACTTATAGAACTTCCAAAGGAATTAGTGGTTCACGTGCATCAAGAGAGTATAGATTATCCAAGAGATGAAAAGGGAGATATTGATGGCATAATTCATCCTGCGAGAATAAACCAAGATTGGAAAATGATTAAAAAAGGAGATCCATTATTTCTGGATAGCCAAGGAATAATCCACAAATATGAACGGGATAAATTGATTTGGCCTGTTTTTATTGGAGAAGTTGCTTATAAGGAAAAAAAAATTGCCATGAGCTACACAAAAAAAGAAGTAATTTGTTCCAAAAAACAATGGGCTCAAGAGTTTGAAAGTTTTTAAATTAAGAAACCGGAACAATAAATCGTTGAAAACTAATAAGGATTTCTAATTTTATAGATAAGTTTATTTAATATTTAATACTTTTATTTTTTTTTCTAATTTTTAAACCTTAAAAACCTAAATTCTTTCACTCCAATAAATAATAGCTCCAAAAGCCTCTAATTGCAGTCTTCTATGCTTAGCCTCTCTTAAGGAAACTACCTCTCTAGATCTTTTTCCGTTAAGAAGCCATTCGATTATTACCAAGTTGAATCCTCAATAACAAAGAAAATCTTAAGACATGGAAGTTCTTTTCTCCTTTTTTTTAAAAAATAACTTTACTTAAAGAAAAAATATTTACACATTTTTAGCGATTTTGGTCTAAAATCTTCGAAGCGGAAATTTTTTTCCGTTTTTATTTACACGTCTCACTTTAGAGACATACTTTACGAACTCATGACAACTATTCAGCAGCAGCGTTCTTCGCTGTTAAAAGGTTGGCCACAGTTTTGTGAGTGGGTAACATCAACTAACAACAGAATTTATGTTGGTTGGTTCGGCGTCTTAATGATCCCTTGCCTACTTACAGCAGCGGCTTGCTTCATCGTTGCATTCATCGCAGCACCACCAGTAGACATCGACGGAATTAGAGAGCCAGTTGCTGGTTCATTCCTATATGGAAACAACATCATCTCAGGTGCAGTTGTTCCTTCTTCTAACGCTATTGGTCTACACTTCTACCCAATTTGGGAAGCAGCTACTGTAGATGAGTGGTTATACAACGGTGGTCCTTACCAGCTTGTAATTTTCCACTTCCTAATTGGTATCTCAGCATACATGGGAAGACAGTGGGAGCTTTCATACCGTTTAGGTATGCGTCCATGGATCTGTGTTGCATACTCTGCACCAGTTTCAGCAGCTTTCGCAGTATTCCTTGTATACCCATTCGGTCAAGGTTCATTCTCTGACGGAATGCCTCTAGGTATCTCTGGAACATTCAACTTCATGTTTGTTTTCCAGGCAGAGCACAACATTCTAATGCACCCATTCCACATGGCTGGTGTTGCTGGTATGTTCGGAGGATCTTTATTCTCAGCTATGCATGGTTCACTTGTTACTTCATCTCTAATCAGAGAAACAACTGAGACAGAATCTCAGAACTATGGTTACAAGTTTGGACAAGAAGAAGAAACATATAACATCGTTGCAGCTCATGGCTACTTCGGTCGTTTGATCTTCCAATATGCTTCATTCAACAACAGCAGAAGTCTTCACTTCTTCCTAGCTGTATTCCCAGTTGTTTGTGTATGGTTAACTTCAATGGGTATCTGCACAATGGCATTCAACCTTAACGGTTTCAACTTCAACCAGTCAGTTGTTGATGCAAACGGTAAGATTGTTCCTACATGGGGTGACGTTCTTAACAGAGCAAACCTAGGTATGGAAGTAATGCACGAGCGTAACGCTCACAACTTCCCACTTGATCTAGCAGCAGCTGAGTCTACAACAGTAGCTCTTTCAGCTCCAGCTATCGGTTAAGCTTAAAGTTCTTAAACTTACAAGCCCCCTTTTTGGGGGCTTTTTTTTGTTTAATTTTCAATTGGTTTCATATAATGTTTATATATAGATAAAACACTTGATATTTCTATGAGTAGTAGTTTTGGAAAAATTTTTCGTGTTAGTACTTTTGGAGAATCACATGGTGGTGGAGTAGGAGTTATCCTTGATGGATGTCCACCTAAATTAAAAATAGATATAAATCTGATACAAAATGAATTAGATAGGCGCAGACCTGGCCAAAGTGACATTACAACACCCAGAAATGAAGAAGATAAAATTGAAATATTAAGTGGAATAAAGGAAGGGTTAACACTTGGAACTCCAATAGCAATGTTGGTAAGAAATAAGGATCAAAGACCAGCAGATTATAATAATATGGAGCAGGTATTTCGACCTTCTCATGCAGATGGTACATATCATCTGAAATATGGAATTCAGGCAAGTTCTGGTGGTGGAAGAGCCTCTGCTAGAGAAACAATTGGGAGAGTAGCTGCTGGTGCTGTAGCAAAACAATTATTAAAAACCTTCTGTAACACTGAAATACTATCTTGGGTAAAGCGTATACATGATATTGATTCTGATATAAATAAAGAGAAGATTTCTCTCAAAAAAATAGATTCAAATATTGTTAGATGTCCTGATGAAAAGGTATCAACAGAAATGATTGAGAGAATTAAGGAATTAAAGCGTCAAGGAGACTCTTGCGGCGGTGTTATTGAATGTCTAGTAAGAAATGTTCCCTCTGGTCTTGGAATGCCTGTTTTTGATAAATTAGAAGCTGATTTAGCAAAGGCTTTGATGTCTTTGCCTGCCACGAAAGGCTTTGAAATAGGTTCAGGTTTCTCTGGAACTTATTTAAAAGGGAGTGAGCATAATGATTCGTTCATTAAGTCTGATGATTCTAGTAAATTACGAACAATATCAAACAATTCAGGAGGTATACAGGGTGGAATAAGTAATGGTGAAAATATTGAGATGAAGATAGCTTTTAAACCTACAGCAACTATCGGGAAAGAACAGAAAACAGTTAATGCTGAAGGGAAAGAAGTTTTGATGAAAGCAAAAGGGAGACATGATCCATGCGTTTTACCAAGAGCAGTTCCCATGGTTGATGCTATGGTTGCTTTAGTACTTGCTGATCATTTGCTTCTAAATCATGCTCAATGTGACTTAATCAATAAGTAGTAGTTTTGTTGAATAAATTATATTTATCTTTAATTTAATTATTTTTGAGCCATTCAAATATTTTTGGATCAAATTTTTTATTTTTGATGGCTTTATCTCCAATTACGACGGATTTATACCCTAAAGATTTGTAATTTTTTAAATCATTGATTGATAGTCCTCCAGCAGCAATGAAATCAATATTTTTATAGTTAAGTATATCTATCGAATTATCTTTACTTTTTATTGGGTAAATTTTGATAATGTTGCAATTTAAATTTATCGCGTCCTTAAGATCCTTTAAATTATTAATTCCAGGAATTAGTAAATAATTTTTTGACTGCGCATAATTGAAAAGATCTTCATCCCAAAATTTCATCATCGAAAAATTTAATCCAATTTTTAAAGAATCTTCTATTGATTGCTTATTAACTATCGATGCAGAACCTAAATTAACTCTTGGATATTTGGTTTTGATATCGGATAACAAATCTAACCAATTTTTGTTGTTGGACCAACTTATTTCAATATTCTTTAATCCTAATTTTACTAAGCTTTCTAATTCTTCAAAAAATGAATTTCTTATAGAGGTATTTGAGTAAATATTATCTTCAGGTTTTATAAGTAAAAAAAAAGATTCTTTAAGCGGTAACTCACGAAAAGAATCTTTCCTAATGTTCATTAAGTATTTAAATTTTAAAATTAAATATAGTTTGCAACTTTTACTTCTGAGCGGTTAAGCAAATCTTGAATATCTTCAGTATCTATAGTTTCTCTTTCAATTAGCATTTGAGCCATTTCGTCAAGAACAGTTCTATTGTCTGTTAAAACTTTTGTAGCTCTCTTATATGCAACATCAACAAGTTCTGAAACCTCTACATCAATTGTTGCCGCTGTGTCTTCAGAGAAGTCTCTTGTAGAACTCATATCTCTTCCGAGAAACATTCCACCTTGAGATTGACCTAGAGCGACTGGACCTATTTTGTCACTCATGCCGAATTTAGTGATCATTTGTCTTGCTACATTGGCAACTTGTTGTAAATCATTTGAAGCTCCGGTTGTTACCTCTTCTTCGCCATAGACTATTTCTTCAGCAACTCTACCACCAAGAGCTACAGCCATTTGATTTTGAAGGTAAGAACGAGAGTAAAGACCAGATTCCATTCTTTCTTCACTTGGAGTAAAGAAGGTTAGACCCCCAGCTTGACCTCTTGGAATGATTGACACTTTTGCTACTGGATCATAATCAGGCATTAATGCTCCAACGAGTGCATGACCAGCTTCGTGATAAGCAACTAATTCTTTTTTCTTATCACTGATGACTCTATCTTTCTTTTCTGGGCCAGCCATAACTCTTTCAATGGCATCACCGACTTCATCGTTACTTACTTTATCTAAATCTTTTCTAGCTGCAAGTATTGCTGCTTCATTTAAAAGATTAGCTAAATCTGCACCAGTAAATCCTGGTGTTCTTCTGGCAACTTTATCTAAATCAACGTCTTTTGAAAGAGTTTTATCTTTTGCATGAACGTTTAATATCTGCAATCTTCCAGCATAATCTGGTCGGTCTACTGTTACCTGTCTATCGAATCTTCCAGGACGCATTAAAGCAGAATCTAAGACATCAGGTCTATTGGTTGCAGCAACTATTATTATTCCTGAATTACCTTCAAAACCATCCATTTCGGTTAAGAGTTGATTCAATGTTTGTTCTCTTTCATCATTTCCTCCGCCCATGCCAGCTCCTCTTTGTCTTCCAACTGCATCTATTTCGTCAATAAACACAATGCAAGGAGCATTCTTTTTAGCTTGTTCAAAAAGATCTCTAACTCTACTAGCTCCAACCCCAACGAACATCTCTACAAATTCTGAACCAGATATTGAGAAAAAAGGTACACCTGCTTCCCCAGCTACTGCTTTAGCTAATAATGTTTTTCCAGTACCAGGAGGACCAACAAGAAGAACTCCTTTTGGAATTTTTGCTCCGACTGCAGTAAATCTATCTGGGCTTTTAAGAAAATCTACAACTTCTGTGAGTTCTAATTTTGCACCCTCTACACCAGCAACATCTGAAAAGGTTACTTGTGTAGATGGTTCCATTTGAAGTCTAGCTTTGCTCTTGCCAAAACTCATGGCAGGGTTACCACCTCCAGCATTACCACTTTGGGATCTTCTGAAAAGAAAAAATAGGCCTCCAATTAAAAGTACTGGGAAAATTAAGCTACTTAAAGCCTGTTGCCATGGATTGGCTAATTTTGTAGGTGTTACAGCGATATCTACATTATTCTCAGTCAGAATTTTTAATAAATCTTTGTCAGGGGCTAAGTTGACCTCAGACCTGCTCCCATCATTTTCAACTACTTGGGCTGTGGCATTATCTGGAGATATTAAGACTCTACTGATTTCTTTATCTTGAACTGCTTCTATGAATTCACTATATCTCAAGGTCTTTGTAGAACTTTCAGTACTAGGTTTATCAAAAACTGAAGTACCAATGAAAATTACAGTAATGACAGCTAGGACATAAAGTCCTACGTTTCTCCAACGTTTGTTCACGATAAAAAATCTTTAATAAATCTATAATACTAATAATAAAACAATATTAAGAGCGTCTTAGAACATCTACTACACTTTTGAATGCAAACCATTCAGGAATTGGTTCGCCATTCCTCAATTTCTTTCTAAATTCAGTACCACTAAGTTTCATAATTTCATAATTAAATTCTTTGGCTTCTTCAGCTGTTATGTATCCTTTTTCCTTCGTGTAAACTAAATTTTTTGAAGGAACAGTTTGCATCATCAATTCATCTGCACACTTATTCGCAAAATTTTGGGCGTCATATGGACCATAAAAATCTTCACCAGTTGACGACGACTTACAACCAGCCATATCTCTACCAATAATAAAGTGGGTGCAGCCGTAATTTCTTCTTATTATCATGTGTTGAAGAGCTTCTCTTGGCCCTGCCATATGCATTGAAT
>CACLYZ010000003.1:0-82373 GCA_902611225.1 uncultured Prochlorococcus sp. | reverse complement strand
GTAATTATGGGATCTCCAGGTGAAACTTACACAATTAAACATGACACTATTGATAGAAAGGCATATATGCCAGGAGTTTTACAAGCTATTAAAAAAATTGGTAATTATGAAACTTTAGTTTACGGACTTGAAAAATTGATTTTTTAAAATGATAATTCCAATTAATTCAAGTCAAATTTCAAAACTTATTCCTGCAGTTGGTACAGGAAGTCAATTTAAGTACGCGTTGGGGAATCCTAGAAAAATTCTTCAAAGAGTAATAGTTTCTTCAATTGGTGGATTTATCTCATTAATTATTAGTTCGACTGGAGATCAAACTAATAATTTTTGGTTATTCCTATGTGTAGGTTTCTTCTTGTATATCATCTGGGGCCCTATTCTTGAATCAAGTAGAAAAAACTTGCAATTAAGAAAATATAAATTTTTTTCTATATTTGATGGCTATGTATCAGATATCTATAAAACAGAAAAGATTGAAAGTTCAAGAGAACAATCAAATAGGCAAGGTCGATTAGAAGTTATAGAAAACAAAAGGACTTGGTTAGTACTTGAATTGGAAGATGAAGATGGTTATTTGGAAAAATTAAGTTTTCCTATGGAAAATAAGCACAGTCAAATTAGGGTTGGTTCGAGTATTAGATGTTTAATAACATCTGATAACCGTAATTTTGACAGAGATTTTTATTTGACCGATGCTTGGCTTCCTGAAATTAACTTATGGGTTGGTGAGTACCCCTATTTATTAAGGCCAGCATTTGAGGAAATTTGCTATATTTACCTGAATAGATAGTTGATGCTTATATAATGCGATGAAAAATAAATTCAATTTTAAAATTGTTGGCTCAGGTCCCACAGGTTTATTACTTTCCATTGCACTTTCGAAATTTGATTGCAATATTTTTTTAACTGATTTATTAACAAAAGATAGATTAATTGATAAAGATAAAACTTATGCAATTACTCACTCAACAAAAAAAATCTTATCTAAATTCAGACTTTGGGAAAAATTAGAACCATTTTTATTTGGCTTTGATACCCTTTCAATTTCAGATAGCGTAACTTCTGCTTTTACTAATTTATCAACTTATGATTTAGATGATGATATAAGTTCTGCCGAAAATATTGGCTGGGTAGTTAAACATACGGATCTCATGAAGGTATTTTTTCAAGAGATTGACAATTATGAAAATATTTTTTTTATAACACCACAGAGTTTGTTACGTAAAAAAATATTATTTGATTATCAATTCTTTTCAACTGGAGCTAACTCACTTGATAAAAAATTCATAGATTTTGTTGATATAAAAAAATCTTATAGTCAGTCTTGTTTAACTTTTAAAGTATCTCTTAGAGGTCATTGTGAAAAACGAGCTTATGAAATTTTTAGAAAAGAAGGCCCACTCGCATTATTACCTTTAGAAAAAAACTTATATCAAGTAATTTGGACTTCCAGTACATTAAAAGCAATTGAAAGGTTGAATTCTGACAAGAATTTTTTAATGGATAATTTATCAACAATCTTACCTAATGAATTTAAGTTGGACCAAATAATTGGCGAATTTAATATTTTTCCTGTTTCATTATCCTTAAATTTACCAGTTTTAAATTTTAAAAAATTAGTTTTTGTAGGAGATGCATTTCATACATTTCATCCTGTTGGTGGTCAGGGTCTAAATACTTGTTGGAGAGATGTTAATACTATTTATGATCTTTTTAATAAAAATACTGCTATTACTAAAATGCAACTTATATTTTTTAAATTTGAGTATTTTTCAAGAAGGATTTTAGATATTATCGTCACTATTTTTATAACTGATTCATTAATATCAATTTTTGCTAATAAAAACGTTTTTTTATTTCCAATAAGGAAATTCTCATTTTTACTTTTAAATAAATTTCTTTTTATGAGAAAATTAGTCATAAATCAAATGACTAAATCTCTCAATTACGCAAATATTAAATAGAATTTATGAATAATTATGTATCTAGAGAAATTATATTTTATTTATTTAATGTACTAGGTTTAGATGAATCTACTATTGAACTTGGTATAAAATTATCTATGAAAAATAACACTCCATTACCCATATTATTGTGGAGTTACGGAATGCTAACTATTGAAGAACTAGATGAGTTATATTCATTTTTATTTCAAAAAATGGATTAATAATTCTGTTATAATTCGTCCATATTCTAATAAAGAACAATTACAGTTTTAACTAGAGGAAATCAGGTTTCAAGAAAATCTATTGAGAAACTTGATTTATTATTACTAATACTAGAGACTATTGACTTAAATGGAATCCAGTCCCTTTACGCCTTATCAAATAAACTTAATCTAAATAATGTTTTACCAAATAAAGTTACTATTTGGAAATTAAGGAACAATAACCCATTGAGAAAATCTTATGTTACTAACAATATAAAACTTAACGAATTAGATGCCTTAATTAGAATTACAGTTGAAATGTCTAAATATTTATATCCTTATATCAGAGAGATACTGAAATCTAAAGAAAATATTGAAGAGAATTCAGTTATTTGGAATGATTTTAATAAAAGATTTATTGAGTTGATTAAAGAGAGATTTAATATAGATAGTATGAGAGTGAAAAAGCTTTTAAATCAAGCTGAAAATGATGAGATTATCATCAAATCTTTACTTATTTTATCTTTTTGCATTTCAAATCAGGGTTATCAAAGGTTGAAGAATTTTTTATACGATTTTTAATATGATTCAAAATAAATTGTCATTTCATCAATCTTCAGTAAGTCTCGAAATAATCGGATTGCCAGATTATTCCAATAATGAAAATAAAGATCAAATATCTATAATTTCTCAATGGAAATTAAATATAGTTGATAAACCACTTATTGAGGGCAAGATTGAACATTTACGACCTATTATGGATGCTTTTTATATTTATTCAAATCTTTTAATCAAAAACGAAATCCCGTCATATGAATCAAAATTAATCGATATAAAAGCCGATAATCTTCATATACATAATATTGTTCTCAAGAGTTCTAAACCAAATGTAAAGCCTTTAGTTTTAAAGATTGGTAATTCAATGCTTTCAGATACCATAAATTGCTTTGATCAGTTAAATGAATCGCCAAAAGTAAGAAGGATAAAAACTGATATACCTACTAACATTCCTAAAAAATTAAGATTTGGGTTATATAAAAAAGATAAATTTTTCAATTTCTTTATTCCTCCGTTTTTTGCAATTTGCTCTTTAATTCTCTTCTCTTCTTATTTTATTTATTTTAATAGTCCTTTTGAAAATATTGAAAAAAAAGAACAAATAAATCCAGAATAAATATCCATTAGCATCTTAAATACAAACACGATACTATAGGTTAATTTCTTTTCAGAGTAATTCAAATTTATTTTATGAGCTTAGATGTATGGTAGATTTAAACATTTCAAATTTGAATATTAAATCTGATAAAAATATCTTAAAAAAAAAATTAAATTTAAGAAGAAAATCTAAAAAAAGACTATTTACTGAATCTTTCTTTTTGTTTATTTTTAGTGTTTTATTAGCGTATATAAATTATTTAATTCCTAATAAAAATTTGCTGCTACAAAAACTACCTTCTACAGTTAATAACTCTTTTTTATTAATAATTAACCTCTTTCCATATCTCTATGAAATATTTTTGGTGATTTTTATTTTTGTTTCTTCTTTTACTGCTCTTATTTTAATGGTTGGTTGTATTTATAGATTAATTAAGATCTCTAAAAGAAAGTCAAAACAAATTATTTATAAAAAATTTTAAATAGGTTGCATTAGGCCACCACTTCCTGAATCAGAATCGTCATCGTCATTTTCTGTTTCAACACCTAATAAAGCGTAAACACCAAGAACTATGGAGGAAAGGATAATTGATAATGGTAAAATCGAATTTTGTAATCCGACGTCTATATATTCACCCATAAAATGTATAAATTTTAATAAACCTAACCGAAATCAAACATTTTTGCGGATTTTAAATAATTATTTAATAATTTATTCCTTTTTTACAAGAAGCTCTTTATCGAAATTCTTTATTTCTCTTTCAAAAGAGCCGAACCACATCATTAGTTGATCAATTTGATTTTGAATTTCAGTTACCCCTAAACCCCTTATAGTGATGGTTGATAATTGTTCGCCTTCATTAAAATTAAACTTATTTTGAACACTACTTGCTAAAGAATTTTTAAAAATTTTAAAAGTAGAATTTTTTAATTTTGTCTCTATCAGGATGTTTGGCTTTTTGAGCTTGATCTTTGTAAATCCACATTTTTTAGCTAGTAATTTTAGTCTCATTATCATAATTAAGGACTCAACAGGTTTGGGTAAATTACCATATCTATTCACCCAGTCAGTAGCTAATTCAGTTAATTCATTATTATTTGAACATTCAGTAGCAGATTTGTAGGCCTCAAGCTTCTCTTCCCTGTTTAATATCCATGTTGCAGGTATAAATGCATTTATTGGTAGATCAATTTGAGTGTCGTTAACTTCAGGTATTTCTTGTCCACTGATTTCTGAAATAGCCTCATGAAGCATTTCTATATATAAATCATATCCAATAGCATTAACCTTTCCACTTTGTTCTTCTCCTAGTAAACTACCAACACCTCTTATTTCCATATCTTTCATTGCAAGTTGGTATCCACTTCCTAGTTCTGAAAAGTCTTTTATTGCTTTCAATCTTTTTTTTGCAGCGTCATTAATTTTATTTATGTTTGGATAAAATAACCAAGCATGTGCCTGTACACCGCTTCTACCAACTCTTCCTCTAAGTTGATAAAGTTGTGAAAGTCCAAATTTGTGAGAATCTTCAATAATAATTGTATTTACTTTAGGGATGTCTAATCCACTTTCAATTATCGTTGTGCATATCATTAGATCTACTTCTCCATTATTAAAAGCAATCATTGCGTTTTCAAGCTCTGTTTCGTTCATTTGCCCATGAGCAATTATAAATTTTAAGCTGGGAAACATATTTTTTAATTTGACTACAGCCTGATCAATATCAGAAATTCTTGGAAGAACATAAAAAATTTGACCTCCCCTATCTAGTTCTTGATTAATTGCAGTTCTTATAACATCCATATCTATTTCAGATAAATATGTTTTTATTGATCTTCTTGATGGTGGAGGAGTGTTTAGTAAGCTCATTTGTCTTAGTCCAGATAAGCTCATATAGAGAGTTCTTGGAATTGGAGTTGCCGAGAGAGTTAAAACATCAATATTGGTTTTGATTTTTTTTATTTTCTCCTTTTGCCTTACTCCAAATCTTTGTTCTTCATCAATAACTAGTAGTCCTAAGTTTTTAATTTCTATTTCTTTTCCTAAAATTTGGTGCGTTGCTACAACTAAATCAATTTTGTTATTTTTCAAACCTGCATAGATTTCCTTTCTTTCATTAACAGTTTTGAATCTATTGAGTAATGATACTTTTATTGGGTAAGGTGAAAATCTATTAGTTATTGTCCTCCAATGTTGCTGAGCTAGGATTGTTGTAGGTGAAAGTAATATTACCTGTTTGCCTGATGTAATAGCCTTAAAAATAGCCCGAACAGCTACTTCTGTTTTGCCAAATCCTACATCTCCACAAACTAACCTGTCCATTGGCTTTTCGCTTTCCATATCAGATTTTATTTCTTCTACAGCAGTAATTTGGTCAGGTGTTGGTTGATAAGGGAATGATTCCTCTAATTCATCTTGCCAAGGACCATCTTCTGGGTAAATGTAACCCTTTAATTTTTCTCTCTTTGCATAAAGTTTTAAAATATCGACAGCAACTTTTTTGATTTGTTTCTTATTTTTTTCTTTTATTTTTTCCCATTCTGTCCCTCCTAATTTATTTATTTTCGGCTTTATTTTTCCGCTTGATCTATATCTGTTAACACTACCAAGTTGATCAGCGGCAACACTTATCTTTCCATCTTGATACTGAATGACTAAATAATCTCTTGAATCTCCAGTTATATTTATTTTTTCTATTTTTAAAAATTTTCCTATTCCATGATTTTTATGAACTATAAAATCACCGGGACTAATCTTATTTACATTTATATTTGAATTGACACTTCTTTTTTTTCTTCTTATGAATACATTATTAAAAAGAGATTGTTGTGAAAATAATTCTTTATCTGTTATCAGGACAACTTTCCATATCGGAAGATAAAACCCCTCGATTTCGTAATTGTTCTTATTTTTTAAAATTAGAGGAGTTGAATTATTAATTGACTTATATGCTTCATCAATATCATTAGGATTGTTTAAGAAGTTTGCATTACATTCGTGCTCAAAAAGTATAGTCCTTGTTCTCAATGGTTGTGCTGATAATATCCATACTTTTTCATTATTTTTTATGTTTTTATTTATATCATTGGATAATTTCCCTACATTTTTAGAGTATGAATTTAATCTTTTATCGTTTAACAAAAATCTATTATCGATATTGATTTTAGATTCAAATTCATAAAATTTTATTAAATTAAAATTTCCTAGTGATTTTAATATTTCGTCAAACTTTAAATGCAAATTAGGTTTGGCCTCTAAATTAATGTCATTATTTTTAAGGTTCTCATTTAATTCATACCTACAATTATCAAAATTACTTTCTGAATCTAGATACCAATTATTTGCAAATTTTTTACAATCTTCTAATTCATCAATTACAAGAATTGTTTCCCTATTTATAAAATCTATTATGTTTGAGGGTTTTTCTTCAATTATTCCTAAATAACGATCAAGATTATTTCTATTTATATCTTCTGAATTAAAAAGATTATTCTTGGATAAATTATTTAAATTATCTTTTATTAGCAAATCAAATCCAGCCTGTATTATTTCAATATTATTTATACTTTCTAATGTTTTCTGTGTATGGGGATCATATTCTCTTATTTTCTCAATGACATTATCAAAAAATTCTAATCTTATAGGAAACTCATTATTGACAGGATAAATATCTATTATTTCCCCTCTCCTACTCCAGAATCCTTCAGTTGAAGTTACATTATCCTTTGTATAGCCCAACAAAGTAAGTTTATTTGCTAATTCTTGAATCTCGATTTGATCTCCTTTTTGCAAATCTAACTTGTTTTCAATTAATAGGTTTTTATTTATTAGATGAGGTTGTAGTGATCTCTCAGTTGATATAACAATATTAAGTTCATTTTTCTTCTTTTTTATTAATTTGGATAAAACAGTAAGCTGACTAAATTCAATCTCTTTGGATTTATTAATTGATGAGTATGGTAGATGTTCTGTAGGAGGATAATATAACACTGCTTTATCATTTATACTTTCAAAATAACCAATCCATTTGTAGGCAATTTCTACATTAGGACAAATTAATAATATATTTTTTTCCTCTTTTTTTGCGATGCTATCTAATATTATTGATTTTGCATATCTACTTGAACCAACAATATTTAATTCATTATTTTTTGAAATTCTTTTTATTAATTCAGAAGTAATTTGTGAGTTCGAAACATAATCAACTAAAGTATTTAAACTCATTTATGGCTATCAATCTTGATTACAAATAACCGATCTATTATATTAGATTTTATACTGATTGTGAATAATATTTGATGGATTCAGCCGCGATAAATTCTTTTATACCCACACTAGATCAGGTAGATAGTTGGTACGAAATCATTACACTTTTACCAATATTAATTACTCTAGAATTATTATTATCGGCAGATAATGCTGTCGCATTAGCTTCTCTAACTAAATCCCTAGACAGTTCAGAATTAAGGTCAAGAGCCTTAAATATTGGTATAACGATATCTTTATTATTTAGAATTATTCTCATCATATTATCTAATGTTCTTCTAAAATTTATTCTTATTAGAGTTTTTGCTGGTTTTTATTTAATATACTTATTTATCTCTAATGTTTTTTTTAATTCAAATATAGAAAACACTGAAAATGGGACAGATAATAATAAAAATAATTTTAGGTTCTTAAGGGTTGTAGCGCTTCTTTCAATTACTGATTTTGCATTTTCTATAGACAGTATCACTACTGCAGTAGCTATCAGCGATCAATACATATTAATTATATTTGGAGCAGTAATTGGAGTATTAGCCTTGAGATTTACATCGGGGATTTTTCTAAAACTTTTGGATATATTTTCCAGATTAGAAACAGCTGGTTACGTAGCAATTTTAATCGTTGGAATTAAACTTTTACTAAATACGTTAATTAAAGAATCTATTCTTCCAGACTATTATTTTTATATTTTGATTATTTTTGCTTTCATTTGGGGATTCTCTAAAAAAGAATCTAAAACTTAATCTGAGAGATATTCACCTACTGATGGCTTTAACTGTTGTATTAATTGATTTTTGCTAGAAACGTTTTTTCCCTCAAGTTTTGCTTCTAACAAAATAATCGGATCAGTTTTAGTTGAAATTATTATTCCTTCATTTTCTATAACAGCAAGAATAATACCTGGTCTAGAATTATTGCTCATGAAAAGGTATTTTTCATTTTTAATTAAATCAATACTCAAAACTTTGATTTTAAGTATTTTTAGGTTCTTACCTCTAAAAGTTGTATTTGCTCGCGGGTATAATGCTTTTATTTTTTGAGAAATTTTAATTGCCTCATTACTCCAATCAACTTTAAAGTCTGATTTTTCAATCATTCTTGCATAAGTAATTTCTCTTCCAAGGGTATTTTGTTTTGTTAATTGAGAATTATTATTTTTATTAATATTTTCTTCGATTATAGATGTAGCTTTTAAAAATAATTTTGCCGATAAAATACTAAGTTTTTCAGATAGTGTATTTAAATTATCGTTATTACTAATTTTAATTTTTTCTTCCAACAATATGTCGCCAGTATCTAGTCCCTCATTCATTTTCATAATTCCTACACCAGTAAATTCATCGCCTTTTATTAGGGACCATTGAATTGGGGCGGCACCACGCCATCTTGGAAGTAATGAAGCATGTGCGTTCCAACAACCAACCTTTGGGATTTCCAATATCTCTTTGGGTAAAATTTTCCCGTAAGCTATAACAATAAATAAATCACAAGAGAGTGATTTAAGTTCATTTATAAAATCTATATTGCCCCTGATTTTTTCTGGAGTATAAATTTTTATAGATTCTTGCTTAGCAATGTTTTTTACAGGTGAGGCTATTAATTTATTTCCTCTAGATCTCTTCTTATCCGGTTGGCTAACTACTGCAATTACCTCGTGCTTAGATTTAATAAAAATATCAAGACTAGGAATTGAATATTCAGGTGTTCCCCAGAATATAATTCTCACGCGTCACCAGTTATTGATAATTCATCTACCCATATATGTGGAGAAATCCCACTTGTTGTTACCTCCTGGCTTGATTCAATATTTACTATATTTTTTAAAAGATATTTGATATCCCCTGCTACAGTGGCAGATTCTATTGAGATTTTTTTTCCGTTTTTGTAGAGCCATCCATCAAATGGAAGAGAAAATGAACCTTGACTTGCTCTGACACCTGCATGGATTGCATTTAACTCTTCTATATAAACAAATTCTCCCTCATAAGTAGAGTGATCTAGTGATGTTTTTAGATCAAAGTTTTCATCTGATTTTTCAACTACGATCCAATCAGGAGATACTGAGACTTTTGATCCTAGTCCAGCGTGGCCAGTGGGAGTCGTTTTAAATATTCTTGCAGTTGATTCAGAATGTATAAAATTTTCAATTCTCCCTCTTTTAATCAGACATAGTCTTTTGGTTGGGGTTCCCTCTCCATCAAATGGTGTTGAAGAAATATTCTTTTCGTGAAGGCCATCATCATAAATATTAAGTGCTTCTGTAGATAGTTTCTCTCCGATTGAATTTTTATTAGATAAGCTCACTCCATCTATGATGCTTCTAGCATTAAACATTGAGCTAAAGGCGTTAATGATGGTTAAAAAAGACTCTGGGGAAAAACATATTAAATATTTATCAGTTTTAATAGATGAATAATTTAAATGAGAAATTGTTTTATTTGAAGCCTCTTTAATACACGACTCTATATCTATATCATCAGCTCCATATCCAAGTTTTACGGAACCTGAACTACGAGGCTTCTTATTTTTCTCTTCTGCTCTTGCATATAAATATAGTGCTGCTTGACTTTTGGAATAACTTCGAAAGGCACCCTCACTATTTGCATAAACTCTTTCAAAGAAACTCTCAGATAAACCATTATATGGAACAGATTTTATGGATTCATGACTTTCTAATAGTTTTACTTCCGCTTCTCTTAAAACTGTAAGTAATTTTTTTATTCCAACAGGATTTCTTTTTTTAACTTCCTTAACTTTAATAGGATCATTCGCTAGCGGTGAAAATTCTGTAGTTTCATTCTTATTGCCGAAATCAGAAGCTATATTTGCTTGCTTAAGAGCTTTTTTAATACCAGATTCACTAATATCACTTGTTGTAGTAATACCAACTAGATTAGATTGATTCCAAACTCTTATAGTTAAAATTTGCTTTTGTGATGCCTTAAGTTGTTTAGCCTCTCCTTTATCTACTTGAACAGAATAATCATTAGAAAAGCTTGCTCCATAATCCCATTTTTTAAGATTTAGGAAATCTGCAGCTTTGGAGATTTGAGTTGTGATTTCTTTTGAATTCATATTCTATCTTCCACCAACTGTGATTGAATCAACCTTAATATGAGGTTGACCAACAGTTACGTTGACACTTCCACTAATGGATCCACAGAATCCAGGAGCCAATTCGAGATCATTTCCGCACATTGATATTTTTGGCATAACTTCTTTGGCCTCACCGATTAATGTTGCTCCCTTTACTGGACTTGTTAATTTTCCATTTTTAATAAGATATCCTTCTTCAACCGCAAAATTAAATTGTCCTGTAGCACCTACACTGCCACCACCCATTGATTTGCAGTAAAGACCTTCACTAATACTACTGATTAAATCCTCTTTCGAGTGTTCACCATTAGCTATATATGTATTTCTCATTCTTGAAGCTGCAGCAAAAGAATAATTTTGTCTTCTTCCACTTCCTGTTCTTTTATGGCCAGTTCTCAATTCACCTGCCCTGTCGGATATGAATTTTTTTAAAATTCCATCTTTTATAAGAACTGATTTCTCAGGTTCCATACCTTCATCATCTACTGATAATGAACCGAAGGATCCTTCTGAAATCCCTTCATCTATTGCTGTTACAGATTCATGTGCAATTTTTTCATTCAATTTATTCTCAAATGGTGTTGTTCCTCTCTCTATTTGAGTAGTTTCAAGTAAATGACCGCAGGCTTCATGGAATATAACGCCACCAAATTTATTAGCTAATATAACAGGCATTTGTCCTGCATCAACATAATCTGCATACAACATGTTCATTGAACTTTCAAACACATCATTAGCTGCTTTTTCGTGATCCCATAATCTGAATTCATTAGGCATTCCTGACGATCCAAATCTTCTACTTCCACTAGATCTATATTGGGCATCACTTGCAATTACGTTGAGTCCAACTGTTTGATGCAATCTAATATCTGAGACATAGGTTCCGTCACTGGAGGCTATGATTACTTCTTGAAGATTTCTTGAGTAACTTCCTTTTCTAGTTAATATTTTATTATTTTTTTTTAAAGACTTTGTGCTGACTAGTAGTTTTTCACTTATCTCATTAATAGATGGTACTTCATTAATCCATTTTTTCTTATATAAACTATAGTCCCTATGTTTATTTAAACCGTTAAATACTTCTCTTTTGTTATCTGTTATGTCTAACATCTCAATAGCCTGAGATACCGATCTCATCAAGCCATGCTTTGTTAAATCATTTGTACTTACAAATCCATCCTTTTTCCCCTTGAAGATTCTAATGCCAGCTCCCCTTCCAAATGATGGACTTACACTTGTAATAAAATCTTCTTCAGCTAAAACGCTTGAGTTATCAGTATTCTCTATAAATATTTCTACAAAATCAGCACCAAGTCCAATTCCGTAGAAAATAATTTCTTCTAATAAATCTTTATTGCAACTACCAAAAACGATTTCATTTGATTTGATTTGTGACGAAAGCATATGAGTCTATAAATCTTCTCTGTATTAAAGATTATCTAATCGAAGGTTGAAAATCTTTGCTATCGAGAGGTTTTAATAAGTATAGTCTTAATAACTGGTAACCGTTTGATAAATATTTAGGTAATTTTTTAAAAGTTTTAGATACTTTATTTCCATCACTGTTTGCAATATTAGAAAGAACCTTATTATTCTCTACTATTTTATCTAATCTTCCATAAAAAGATTTATCATAAACGTCCATTACTACAGGGAAAACTCTAGCTGCAGTTTCATTTGTTTTATTAATAACAAACTGGTCATAATCTCTGGCATCTAAACCTAAAGAACTGTAGAAATCTTTTTTAATTCCCAAATCCCTTGCATACATAGTTGCAAATACAGCTAATAGAAAGAACCTTGACCATAACTTGGATGTTAATGGAAGATTATTCAAGAAATATCTAAACCTATGGAAGTAGTCGAATAATGGGTGTGTAAAAGTAGAGCCGCCAATTGTAATTTTTGTGCTTAATGATTTAACAGTACGTGGCTGTGCTTTCATTAATGCGTCAAAGAAATCCCCATGTCTATTTTCATCTTGACACCAATTTTCAAAGTAGTTAAATAGTGGAAAAATTTTGCTATCAGGGTTCTTTTCGAGATGCCTATAAATTGCTATGTATCTCCAATAACCTATTTTTTCGGATAAATAAGTAGCGAAAAAAATACTTCTTGGAGGGAAATAAGTGTAATCTTTATTTGCTGTTAAAAAACCTAAATCTAACTGAAGTCCAAAGTCACTCATTGATTTATTTAAAAAACCTGCATGTCTTGCTTCATCTCTGGCCATATGAGCAAAACATTCAGCAAGTAGAGGGTTTTTTACTTTAATTCTCTTACTAAGTTCCTTGTAAAGTAAAAAACCTGAAAATTCTGATGTACAACTTCCCTCCAGAAAATCAACAAAAAGCTCTCTTGTCTCAGGATCTAATTTTTCTGCAGCGCCTTCAAATTCACTATTTCTTACAAAATGATGTCTATTGTAATCTTTCCTAAATTCCTCACAAATAGCTTCCAATTCCTCCTCGTTTATTGATAAATCCATATTTTCCATAGCCTCAAAGTCTGTTGTATAGAATCTTGGGGACAAAATTGTTTCTTTTGCAGGTATCTTTCCATTATTAATATCTTTTTTATTTTTTGATTCAACAGTTGATTGAGCCATTTTTTATTCGGTTTATTAATACTATTATTTACTATGATTTGTATTTTCGAGGGAAAAGTTAACTTGGTGTTATTGTTTTCTAATTAACTCCTATTAACTTTTGCCCATTCAATCTTTGAAGTACTCTTGAAATTATTAATTTTAGTGTAATTCTTTTTTCGTCAATAAGAAAGGATTCAATAATACTTGGTTGTTGATTAGGTTTTGATAAAGAAATACTTTTTAATGAACTAATGTCATCCTTCTCGAAGGATAACCAAAAGTTACATGTATCTTTAATTTCACAATTTATTACCCAACATTTATCTCCAGCAATAGGTCTATTTGTTTTAGTGAGGTTAATATTGTTTATTTCTAATCCTCTTTGATTAATTTCCTCAGTAAATGAAGGAATTAGGTGCATGTTAATAAATTCTTGGAAAGGCTTTTTCTCTACTGGGAGTTCTTTTTTTGTTTTTGTTATAGGTTTTTCAGGAGTATTAATTTCATTTTTTATAACAACTTTAGTAGCAGAATCACCATTATTTGTATCCATGTTGATAACTTTTTCTGATTTAGGTTCTTTTATTTCTTCAGAGTTTGATTTAGTAGTGTTGTCAGATATTTCTTTATTAACTTCATTATTTTTGTCTAAATTTTCTTCCATAAAAAAAACTATTTATTCCATTATAAATTAAAAAAACATTTTTTAATTAATTTTTTTCTACCAATCATTATCAGCACTATCCCAGTCATCTTTAATATCCTGATTTGAATAACTTTGATCTTTTTTAAAATTATTATCATTCATATTTTTGACTACTCTGTAATTAACCGAAATCGTTGGTTGAGTTTCTCTAATATCCCTTTGTGGCGGCATCTCAACGTTTGGTTCCATTTCTTCCTCATTATTATTAGATACAAAATCATCTTCCACATTTTCGAAAGTTTTTTTTCTGGAACTAGTACTAGTTATTGTTTTATTCAATAAAGTGCTTACAAATAAACCTGAAAAAAATGAAATACTGATTAACTTACCTATACTTACTTCTTGGAGAGTCCATTTAAAGTATCTAAATGAAGTCTTCTGATTATTATTTGTATATAATAAAATTTGAATAATTATTAGTAAAAAAAGAGTTAATAATAAATATTTTTTCTTCAACATATTTCTAATAAAGTTATCTTAAATTTTTTTGGTTAATATTTTCATAATATAATTTTTGAAAAAATATTTATGTTAATTCTAAATCAATCTGATATTTAAGAATATCGACTTTTATTATTTTTACTTCTATTGGATCTCCAACTTTATATGATTTTTTAGATTTTCTTCCAATCAAAAGATTTTGCCTTGATCTATATTCATACCAATCATTATTAAGAGTGCTGACGTGTACTAAACCCTCTACATTTAGTTCTGATATCTCAACAAAGAAACCATATGTTTGCACTGATAATATAAATCCACTATAAATATTACCTAGTAATTTTTCAGCTTTTCTTACTTTTTTTATACTTATCATATTAGATTTATATTGGTTAACTTTGTACTTGAATTCATTCTGTTTATCTATTACAAACTTATTAAATAATGTTTCTAGATTCTTTGAAATTGATGAATTAAATATATCCCAATTTACTAAGTCTAATGAATTACTTTCCGATATATTGATTGCATTAATATTATTTTTCTTTGATTTCCTACCATTAATTATCATATTAAAAATACAGTACTGGTTTATAAGATTAGTGAAGTCAAACCCAGGAATTGTCCATGGAGAAATAAATAATTTTTCTGATTCATCATTATCAGGATTTTTAGATATCAACCTTATTTCGTTGTCCTTAAATTCATTAATTAGAAGTTTATGTAAGATTCTTTTTTTATTGTCATCGCCACATAATTTAATTACTTCACTAAATGTCAAATTGCCATCCTCATTAAGCTCTATATCATTATCAATAAATTCTGAATATTTGATGATTTCATTTGCATTAACGTAATCTATTCCCTTTGAGATGAAACCTGCACTTTTTAAGCCATATTTATTTGAATGTTTGAACCATATTAAATTAGCCTCATATAGTATTGGTGAAAGAAAAGTTTGACAATCTTCTTTGTTTAATGATTCAAAATATCCTTTTGAATATTCAGCTGGATTGTGAATAAAAAATTCTTCAAGTGACTCAATTTTATTAAGTGGTGCAGGAATTTCAACCTTACCCTCCAAAAGATGGTTTTCTCTGAATGAACAAGAAATTTCAAGTATTTTATCTAAATCTTCAATGTATTCCTTTATAGGTTTTAATACTCGGGAGGTAATTCTTGATTTACTTTTTCTAGATAGAAGCGCGTCAGTATGATCACTTTTAACGATAAGAGAGCACTTTACTAAGGTAAGATGAAAAGACCAGTCAACTATTTCATTATCACTATTTAAAAGCACACAGAGGCTTATCGCTTCATTCTTTTCACCAAATTTAAATTCAGAATCAATTCTTATGGCTTCACTAAGGTAGTTTTCCCAATCATTTAATAAGGGTAATGATTCAAAACCTTTTAATAATATTTCTAGAGATTTTTTACTATTTAGATCTACTCTTTCTGCAATATTAGTTGTATGTATCCACAATTTAGTACTTTTATTTTTTCCCTGCTCTATTTGAATCATTGGGAGCATTGGAGAATTATTAGAATTCCAACTTTTGAATAAATAAGAATTTTTATCTGAAAGGTCTATCCTCTCCCTTTTTTCAATTTTTTTTGATTCAATATGATTTAAATTGTATGATTTGGCGATATTGCTCTTAGCTAAAACAAAGTCTGTATCATAATCCTCATTATTATTTAGTTTTAGTTCTTGTATCACATGACCTAGTCCCTCTTCTTGACCTATGGGAAATCTGTCAATCTCAACTTTTACTATATTCTTATTGTCTGGATTGAAAGTGTATTTTTTATTCTCTTTTGGAAGTTTAATTTTAGAAAGGATCCTATCGTCTATTGGAATTGCATATATATCATTGTTTATTAATTCAACCTTAGAAAGAAGTATTTGATTTGATCTTTCAAGAATACAATCAACTATACCCTCAGGTGATCTTCTTCTATAACCTTCTTTTATTATCCTTACTAAAACTTTATCTCCATTCCATGCATAGTTAAGAAGATTTTCTTTAATGTAGATATCTTCTTTGTCTTTTCCTCTTACAGCAAAGCAATAACCTTTGCTACTACATCTTATTTTGGCGACAAGATGATCACTATCTTTTATGCAGGTATATTCATCATCTTCATTTTTATTAATTATTTCAAGTTTTTCTAAAGCTGTTAAAGCAATATCTAATTTATCCTTATCAGATTTCTTTGTTATTTTTAACAATCTGCATAACTTTTTATACTCTAACCCTTCTGACTGATAAAGATTATCAATTATTGAGGATGATGTGAACATGATCAAAATGAAATTATGAATTAATTTAGGTGTATACACTTCATTATTACACCTTATTATCCAAGCTTAAAACTAATTATTTTCTTTCTCTTCTTTTTCTTCTTTTTCGATGAAGAAAGAGTTGATAAAAAGCCTTATACCGATGATAAAAAATGTAATTGAGGCTATTGACTTAAGAACTACTTCGGGTAGAAAACTAGAAATAGAGCCGCCTGTCAAAGCTCCTAGTAAACTTGCAAAAACAAGTGCTGAAGAAGATCCCAGAAAAACTGCTAATGGTTTATTTGAAGTGCCGCTTATAGTTAAAGTAGCTAGTTGAGTTTTGTCACCTAATTCAGCTATGAAAACGGTTAGAAATGTTGATAGTAATAAACTTAAAACCATTTATAAATAATTTTTGAAAGTTTCATAAGCTAAAAATATACTTATCAATATCATTAAAGCACCAGTAGATAAAGCAAACTTTCTAGGAGATATTTTTTTTGATACCCATTTACCAATAAGAACTCCAACTATGCTTGAGCTTATTAAAGCTAGAGAGCTTCCAAGAAAAACAATTATTGGTCTGCCCGATTCAGCAGAAAGCATTAATGTGGCTATCTGTGTTTTATCGCCAAGTTCAGCAATAAAAATTGTTGTAAATGTCGTTATAAATATAGAAAAAAAACTTTTTTCTAAATTGTTTTCTTTTTTTTCTAATTTACTATTCATTTTCCTGAAACAGCAATTCTAAAAGTTTTCATCTCTTTACTTTGGTATCCATAATTTGATGAAATATGTTGTTTGCAGCAATCTATTAAAAATTTGTCACCAGATTTCAAATATCCTTTAAATGTAGTTGAAAATTCTTTTACCCGGCAAAAATGTGGTCTTGTTTCATAAATTAAGCATTTTTTATTTTCTCTGTCTAAGTTTTTACACCAACCGTCTCTAGCAGTCATCGAATTTATCAAAGCTATATCTTCTTTGTTAAGTTTGTCAGCCAAATCACTTCTTTCGTTCAAGTCGAATTTACAACAAGCTCCACAATTTTCTATACATGTCCATGATTTCATAATTTAATTCAATCTTGTAACGTATCAGTACAGTTTCGTCATTTATTTGTAAAAATAGTATCACAAAACATATTCATTAATCATGGCAACACTTATTCCTTTGGCTGTAGTTGCGTTAGCAGGACCAGCAATAATTGCTCTTGTATTTTACCGCAAATAAAAGAAATTCTTTTTTGTGACGTATCTTGAGGGTGTTTATTGGGATTTAGATGGCACCATCGCAAATACTGAATTAGAGGCACATTTACCTGCTTTTAATAATGCTTTCAATGACCTTGGTATTAATTGGAATTGGGATACTAGTAAATATATAAAACTTCTAAAGATTAATGGGGGCAAAAATAGGATTGCTTATTACGCTAAATCTATTAATGATGATTTCTCTGAAGATTTAATTCTCAAAATTCATGAAACGAAGCAATTTCATTATTTAGAAATTATAAAAAAAAATTGCGTTAGTTTAAAAACTGGTGTTTTTAGATTAATAAATGAATTATATAAAAAAAAAGTAAGACAATTTATTGTTACTTCAAGTTCAAGAAGTCAAGTCAATCTACTTGTTGAATATCTTTTTAATGGCTTCAACCCTTTTGAGTTCATTATTTCAAGTGAAGACGTTGAATTAAAGAAACCAAATCCATTACCATATTTAAAGGCAATCCAATTAAGTGGTATAAACAAAAACAACTCAATTGTTTTTGAAGACTCCAATCCAGGATTGAAATCTTCCTTGGCAGCTAACTTGCCTACAATTTTTGTTCCTTCCAATATCCCAATTGTTCTTGAGGAAAATATTAAATTAGATTGTATTTTAGACAGTCTTGGTGATGAAAATAATGTGGCAAATGTTATTAAAGGCCCTAAACTAAAAAAATCATATGTTGACTATAACTTTCTAAGTGATTATTTAGTGTCTTTTAGTAATGCAAAAAACTAATTTTTCAAGAATTACCTACCAGCTAAATAATTTATTTTTTGGTTTTCTAAGTGATACTTGGAAAACAAAATCTATTGGTTTAATTTCTGTTTTGACAGGTTATTTTTTGTTCGCAAATTTTATTACAAAATTTATATCTGAAGGTAAAAATGAGTTGATAATGGTCCCAATAATAATTTTTTTTATTGAAATCATTATAAGAATTAAACCTGCCGCAAGTTCAAAGTTTTATTATCTATGGACCGTAGTTGATAAATTAAGAATTGGTGCAATTTATGCTGTTATACTTGAAGCATTTAAATTAGGATCTTAAAAGCTACTCTTCTTCTTCCTCAATAGGATAAACAAATCCTTGAGCTTTCCCAGTTAAAACTGATTTACCTAAAGATATAGCTTTTTGAGCCGCTATTGCTGCTTTTCCTTTCCAAACAGCGTGCCTTTGGTTCCTTTTGCTCTTTGATTTTTTCTTCTTTGGTACAGCCATTCTGTTTCTTTATTTCCATATAATAATATAACCTTTAACTGGTTATCTCCAAAACTTTTGAGTATATTTTGTTTATATACGTCAATTTTTTAAATAAGCATATATGCTTTATTAATCACTTATAAAGATTAGTGTTTAGATCAAAATTCTCATATTCAGATTCTAAATCAAGTTATTCGGATCTTCTAGAAGATATAGAGACGGGGAAAATAGAATCAATATTTTTCTATCCAAGGCAGAGAGAAATTGATGTTCTGTATAAAAATGGAGATAAATTTAAAATACCTATCCTTTACAACGATCAATTAATCCTTGAAAAGGCTACTGAAAATAAGGTAGATCTAACTATTAACAATAGTAGAAAAGAAGCCTCAGCTGCTAATTCATTCGCTTCAATTAGTCTTTTCCTGATTTTCATATTAGCTATAGTCTTAATCTTGAGGAGTACATCAAAATTGGCCTCCAGAGCTTTTGGTTTTACCAAAAATCAATCTAAATTTGTAACTATTGATGATGTAGAAACGAGATTCGATGATGTAGCTGGCGTCCCTGAAGCCGCAGAGGAATTAAAAGAGGTAATAACATTTTTGAAAGAACCAAAGAAATTTGAAAATCTTGGAGCGAAAGTTCCTAAGGGAGTTCTTCTAATAGGCCCACCAGGGACAGGAAAAACATTATTAGCTAAAGCAATTGCTGGTGAATCAGGAGTACCTTTTCTCTCAATATCGGCTTCAGAGTTTGTAGAACTTTTTGTTGGTGTTGGAGCAAGCCGAGTTCGTGATCTGTTCTCTAAGGCTAAGGAAAAATCTCCTTGTATAATTTTTATTGATGAAATTGATTCTATTGGTAGGCAAAGAGGGTCTGGTATCGGAGGTGGAAATGATGAAAGAGAACAAACCCTTAATCAGCTTCTAACTGAATTAGATGGTTTTGCTGATAATTCTGGGATTATTGTTTTAGCAGCAACAAATAGACCAGATATTTTGGATGCAGCATTATTAAGACCAGGTAGATTTGATAGGAAAATTGAAGTAATGCTTCCAGATTTAGATGGAAGAAAAAAAATTCTTTCAGTTCACTCACTTTCCAAACCACTTTCAAGCGAGGTCGACTTAGGATATTGGGCTTCTAGAACAGTCGGATTTTCGGGAGCAGATCTTGCAAACTTGATGAACGAGAGTGCTATTCACTGTGCAAGAGACGAATCTAAATTAATTAATGATCTTCATATAGAAAATGCTCTTGATAAAATTACCATTGGCCTGAGAAGCTCATTAATAACTTCTCCTAATATGAAAAAAATTATTGCTTATAACGAAGTAGGTAGAGCAATTGTATCTGCTGTAAGAAATGGAATTGAATCAGTTGATAAGATTACGATTTTACCTAGATCTGGATCTATAGGAGGATATACAAAAATATGCCCTGACGAAGATGTAATTTCTAGTGGATTGATTTCAAAAAAATTATTATTTTCAAAAATTGAAATTGCTCTAGCTGGAAGAGCAGCAGAAACGATAGTTTTTGGTGAAGGTGAAATTACACAATGCTCCATAAATGATATCTCTTATGCGACAAATATCGTAAGGGAAATGGTTACAAAATATGGATTTTCAATTATTGGTCCAATTTCAATGGATTCTGATAATAATGAAATGTATTTAGGAGATGGATTATTTAGAAGAAAGCCTCTCATAGCAGAAAATACCAGTTCTAAAATAGATAATGAAATCATAAATATTTCTAAAATTTCATTAAATAATTCAATAAAAATATTGAAAAAAAATAGAGTCTTACTAGATAAATTAGTTGATATACTTTTAAATCAAGAAACTATAGATAAAAAAGTTTTTAAATTAACAACTTCTAAATTGTTGAAAGTTTGATTTAATTGCTTTAAATTAAAAAAAATATTTTCTTGATAATTAAAAACAATACAACGAAGTTATTAGTTACACTTTCATTTTTACTTATTCTTCCATTTGTACAAAAACAATGGTTTAATTTGTATTCACTCAATATTAATGATATTTCCTTTTATTTAATCCTTTACTATTTGAGCGGAGCAATATGTCCATCTTTGGTGTATTTAAACTCTTTAAAAAACTATACAGATTATAGTTTTACTGAGGATAAAATCCATAGTAAAAAAATAATTAAAGGAAAAAGATTATTATTCTTAGTAGCAATTAATTTAATATTTCTCTCTTTCTTAATAGCTGATTATATATATATAAATTTTGATCTTATAATTAATTTATTTCTTGAAGGAATTAATGTCCCAAAACCGGATATTCCAGAGTTATGTTTTTTTATATTTTTAATTTCTATCCTATTAATTTTTAAGAAATCTAGGTTTCTTTTAAAAAAAATAATATTGGTAAATTTTATTTTGATTTCTCTCTATCTTTGGCATCTTCAAATTATTAATATTAATGTTGATGATCAGTTTCATATTTATAGATATTTTGGTTTAAATGACCTAAATTTAATTAATCTTTTTATCCTAGTCGCAATAGAAATTTCTTTTTATACGTGGTCCTTTTTATCATATAAAACTAATTTGAGCGATTGGATCGTGCCCAAACCTCAAAAAGGGGATGTTATCCCCTTTTTGAATATATTTATTTTTTATTTTTTTATAATTATTTACTACTCATTACTTACTTAGATGTTTCTAATTCTCCTATAGCGCAGAAAAATATTCTTTACTACCTTTTGGGTCCTCTAACATAGTTTTCTCCCCCGGGGTCCAGTTTGCTGGACACACTTCATCGGGGTTTGCCGCAACGTATTGATAGCCTTGAAGAATCCTTAGCGTTTCATCAACATTTCTACCTACAGGAGCCTTATTAACAGTCGTATGCATAACTACTCCTTCGGGATTGATAAGAAATAAACCTCTATCAGCCTCGCCATCATCATTTAGAACATTGTAAGCCTGGCAAATTTCTCTTTTTAAGTCAGAAACTAACGGATAGTTAATATCACCTATACCACCTTCATTTCTTGGGGTTTGTATCCAAGCCAAATGACAGTGCTTGCTATCAACTGATACACCAAGTATTTCTGTATTAAGTGCCGAGAAATCTTGGTATCTATCACTAAATGCTGTGATTTCAGTTGGACATACAAATGTAAAATCTAGTGGGTAAAAGAATAGAACAACCCATTTACCTCTTAGACCTGAAAGTGTAATCTCCTTAAACTCTTGATCATATACTGCTGTAGCACTAAAGTCTGGTGCTTCTTGGCCTACTTTTAAGCTCATGAAAAATTTGTCCTTATTTAAAATATGTATGGTCTGTTTGACCGTAATAAGTATTATAATTTTAATAATAATGAATTAGCAAGTTTTTTTTTAATTCAATGAAATGGCATTATTCCTTTACTAGGAAATTTACAATTTTGAATCACAATAAACTTTTAAAAAATCTCAAAAAGGAGTTAATTAAGTATCCCATTAACAGACTTGACAATAAAAATTCGCATTAAAAGAAATTTTATTTTATTTAAGATTCCTTAAAATTTAACTCTATATAATTAGAAATATTCTTTTTAATATTTTTAATTATGGCTAAATATATTGAAAGACTAAAGGAAAAAGTTAAAATAAAAAAATTTGATTCTAATCAGCCAATTGGAGCTTGGATTTTCGTTGTAATCTTGAATATAGTTGGATTTGCGGGTTATTTTTACTTAAAGGTAAATCATATACAACTAGGTAGTTAAGAACTTATCTTATTTCCTTCTTAATTGAGCGACAAAAATTTTTTAGTCTTTCATTCCTCGTTAAGTCAGGTAAAGTCCATATTGATTCTGTCTCAGGTAATGGATCTTTGCTCCATTCTTTGAATTCTTCCATTATGGAAGCATTATTTAATTTTGATGTATATTTTTTTCGTTTTTTTAAATATTTTCTTATCACTGTAAGATTTGCCTTAATATATTCTCTCATAAAAAATAATTAGTCTTATATTAATTTATCATTTAGGAAGTTCTTATTTAAAGAAAAGATTAATTAGACATTTTGAACTGCTTGAAAAAGTCCAAACGAATAACCTCCTATTAAGATCCAGCCAAGTACGCTTGATATTATTGTAGATCTTCTATTATGTCTCCTTAAAGCTGATTCAATCATTTCATTAACTTCATCTCTATTAAGGTAATCTTTCTTGGATTTTTTTTTCATTTTTTTCTTTATACAATAAACGAATTTACAAGAAACTGAGCTTAAGATATTTTCATATAAGTAAAAGTTTTATTTTTGATAATTTTATAAATATTTTTTATATTTAGCATAAAAAATATAATGAAATTTTTAAAATTCTAGTATAAAGTATTTGAATTGAAGGATCATAGCTTTTTATCCAAATAATGAATATTAATGATAAATCTGTTTTAGAAAAGCTTAATAAACTTATTGTTATTAATAGGCTTAATAAAAGTCAAATTCTTCAAATGGTTAATTTAGTTTCAATATCAAATGATATCAATGATTTAAAGGATAACTTGAAATGGGAAAGTTCTTAATCATTTAATCAAAATATTTAAAATACATAAAATACAAAACTCATTTTTTGATAATTAATAATTCTTGAAATTTACATAAGAGATACTTAATAGTTAATTCCAATTAATTAAGAGTTTTATAAATAATTTATATAAGCTATTCAAATAAATTTTTGATAGTAATTTCCCTTACAGGAAACTTGCTCTTGATTACTATAATTCAGTGTTGTTTTCTTATCCTTGCTAAATGATTTAATTAAAACCGTAGAAGTGATTATTATTATTAGTATTATTAGTAAATCTCCAACAGTAATCCCTCTCTCCTTTAGATTCATGATAAAACAAATATTTTGTTTAAATATAGCCTTTATTATTTAATAAACTAATAATTTTTACAAACGTGCTAAAAACACATATGAAGGAAATATAAAAAGAATATAAAAATATTGAGACTATAACCTTTTAAGTCATATAAAAAAAATAGATAAATTTATTATATGCAAGTCAAAAAAATAATTAGGAGTTCTAACACTCCATATTTTTTCTCTAAAGAGATGATTATTACAAAAAAATCACTTAACGAAAATCAACTCAAATTTACTTATCAAAAACAGTTAATCTCAGATCTAGATAATAAGCACAAGGAATGGTCAAAATCGATTAACAGTAAATTTTAAAAGCTTTCGTTGATTATATTTAAAAGTTTATTTCTTTTAATTGAATTTTTTTCTTCCCAATTAAGTGTTATTTCATCATTAATGATAGGTTTTGCTTCATAAGCTAGATACCAAAGAATAATTCCGACAGGAAATAATAAAATATGCATAGCAAAATTAGTTGACTTAAATCAAATATAGTGCAACACTTATAATGTGCAAGTGTCACACTAATTTATTTTATTATGCCCTCTCCGAGGAAAAGAATTGGTTTTTTGCCAAGTGAAGAAGTGCATGGAATTATTGAAAAATTGTGTACAGCTAATGATTTTAGTCAGTCAAAAGTCACAGGTTTATTGGTTGAGGAAGCGTTACGGTCTCGAGGGGTGTTAAATGAATCTTATAGTCAAAATAAGATTAATAAGAGGGATTTTATAAACTTTTCTTTTGATCACGAAACATTTTCTGAAAATAATAGTTCTTCACTTAATGTGGACGAATATGCAGTTAATAAAAAAGTATTATCTGACGATATCAAAATGATGCATGAATTTATTGAGTTTAAGTATTTTAAGAAAGTTATGAAGCGAAATAACAACATTATTGAATAAATAGTGTCACACTATTAATATTTATATAAGAATGCTTTTCAATGGAATTTAAAAATTAAACAGAGATAAATATTTTTTAATATTTCTAATCAATTTCTTAAAGAAGGATCCAATATAAATTGAATCTTTAAAAATTAAGCGGACTAAATCCTCGTGGAGATATGAACCTTAGCCCGCTTTAAAAAAATAGCAATAAAAAAATATAAATACAATTAAGTATGTAAATTTATTTTTGATTTAAAATTGGAATATAAAAACTCTAAATATAAATGGCAGCAAGTGAATTAAATGAAGATACACAGGATCAAATATGTGATCTTCTTGAAAATCTTCAGCAAATAGAGAAACTTAAAAATAAAGATATACGAATTTTGCTTGATAAGTTAGTAAGAAAATATGGAGGAAAAGTAGTAAATAAATGAAACACCTATTAATCCAACTATTAGTTTTGCTTCCTTTTTCAAATGTTGTAAATAGCTCCCACTTAAATAATCAGAGAGAACTTATAGTCACCTCAGAAAGCACTAGGGAATCAATCGAGTTGGCAAAATACCTCAAAGATAACGGTGTAGTTAAATATTCAGCATATTGGTGTCCTAATTGCCTTAATCAAAGTGAATTATTTGGTAAGCAAGCTTATAGAGAACTTAATGTGGTTGAATGTGCAAGAGATGGCATAAACAGTCAAACTCAGTTATGTATTGATAAAAAAATTAAAGGGTTTCCCACATGGGAAATAAATGGAAAACTAATTTTAGGTGTACTTTCACTAAAAGAGTTATCCAAGTTGACTGGATTTAAGAATTAATAAAAATGTAAGATGATTAATGGCTAGATATTAAAGGTTATTTCTTGATTACCTTTCATACATCCTCCAGTTGGATAGTTAATTACTTTTTTTGATATTAATCCAATACTTATAGCAACTATTCCAATACCAAATAAAGCTCTTGATCTTTTGCTTATGATGAGATATTTCATTGGGTATTTATTAAGTGATAAATAGTAGGGGTTATTAGATTATAACGTTTATTTTTTTGTAAAAAAATAACAAGTAACCCTAAATCTAAAATTTTTTAAAATAAGTTTTAGATATTAGTTATCTAGATAATCCTTAATCAATAAATGCTTGTGTATCTTTTTTTCATTATTTTTAGTTTGTATTTGACAGTCTTTTTATAATTAAAATGAGACTTTTATTTTTTTATGAAAAATAAAGAATTTAATGTGACTCAAGGAATGGCTTTGTTACTTTTGAAGCCATTAAATTTACCCGCTAACTACGTCCTAAATCTCATAATTTATATAACTAATCCTAGTAACAATATTGGATACTAATAGTCTTCCCAAACTGGTTTGGTTCTCCTCCAACCATGAGAGATTAACTTTCTCCATTCATCTCTAGCTTTATCAACTTTAAGTTCTTCTCTGGTTGTCATAAGAGGTGGTTCTTTTCCTAAAACACCAAGGATTCTTCCAGAGTCAATAAACATATATTCAAAAAAATTATCTTTATTTTGATTATTCTTTGAAAACCTTTTAACCCTTGAACGATTCGAATTTATAAGCCAATAATTTTCTGTCAATCTTACTTATTTTATGTTTTCTCAATTGGAGCCATTGTTAATCCTTTGCTGAATAGTTGCTCATGATATAGCTCTGCTTGTTCAAGATTACCTCTCCACACCTCTGCAGATCCTGTCTTGTCAACTTTAATGGTTAGATCCCATGCCCTTTGTTCACTTATGCTTGGGATTATTGTTAGAAGACAATTTGCGACATGCCGAAAAGTATTAAAATTGTCATCAAGAACTATAACCCTTGCTTCTGGATATTTTGCTTTAGATTTCTTTGTATCTAAGACTGTGCCGAGTGAATTAAACATTATTGTCTTTAATAGTTTAATTAAATTAAAATTTAACCTATGTTCTTCAATTGAAAAGTATTGAAAATGTCTCGAGCGTGACTTGAACACGCGACCTGCGGGCTATGAATCCGCCGCTCTAACCAGCTGAGCTACCGAGACATGGGAATATTGTAAGCCATTGCTTGTACTTAATTACCATTTTGAAAATTTAATTGTTTGTGGGCCTCATATATAGCAATTCCGCATGCTACAGAAAGGTTTAGACTTCTAACACCTTTTTGATCATTGTTTCCATTCTGTAAATTCGGCATAAATATTGATATTAAAAAGTCGCTTTTATTAATAATGGAATCTGGTAATCCCGAATCTTCTCTCCCAAATAGCAAAATATCATCTTGCTTAAATTTAAAATCATTCAAGTATAATCCATTTTTTTTACTAAAAGAAATTATTCTTTTTGTTGATTTTGATGTTAAAAATTTTTCAAAATTATCATACTTATTAACAGTAACTAGAGGCCAATAATCTAGTCCTGCTCTCTTTAAATATTTATCTTCTAGTTTAAAACCCAAGGGCTCTATAAGATTTAAAGGTATATTAAATGCAGCACATGATCTGGCAATATTACCAGTATTTTGTGGGATTCTAGGTTCAAAAAGAGCGACTTCCAATTTTAAGTAGGTATTTCAATACTTATTTCATCTATTTTTATTGCTCTGCCATTGATTGCCAGCCAATTATCTTTTGATATTTTGGTTATTCTCTTTTGAAGTTCGCCAATTCTTTCAATATAAGTATTGCCAATTTTATATTCAGAGACAAGACTCCAACCTACTTGTTCTCCAACAATAATTGTTATTTTTTTTCTTTTCCTTAAGAGACTTATAAGTGAATTCATTTTTGTTGACCATTCATTTTGTTCCTTGCCAATACTTTTCATAACGAATCCGCCAATCGAATCTATTAATAATGGACCTTCTTCATTCCTTAATGTATTTAATAGATCTGTCGTTTCTATTAATTTCCAATCTTTTGGCCTTCTTTTTTGATGAAGATTAATTTTATCTTGCCATTCTTTATCATCCAAATTGTTATCAGATAAGGCAACATATGATAATTTTTTTACTTCCTTTGCAAGATGCTCGGCAAATTCACTTTTGCCACTCTTTGTCCCCCCTGTAATAAAGACTATATAAGATGAATATTCACTAATATTTAGATCCTTGGCATTCATAAATTCTCTATTATTTAGAGAAATACCACCATGTTGCTAAAGGAATAATTGTGGCAGCAATTAACAAACCAATAACTATATAAGTAGCAGTTGAACTCTCAGTATCTTTTGACCTCATAGTGTTAAAATTTGGATCCACTACAGGGTTATCAATAGATGAAGGCTGACTTTTTTCGTAATTTATAACAGTCTTCTGTTGAGTAATACCAAAATATTTATTTATGCTAGTAATTTCATTTGCGTATGTGGTCGCGGGGATAAGAATAAAAATTAAACCAGTAAAGATAAGAGAAAGTATATATTTATTGATTTTTAGGGTCATTTTAAAAGGTTTTGGTTAATTATATATTAAAAACCATATGTTTGAGTAATTTTAAATGTACTAAACAATATAATATTTGCATAAATTAATTAGAAATAACATAATTTGAAATATGGGATTCAATGGAAAATCATTAATATTAGTCGGTACAATACTCTTTATTTTTCAAATAGCAAATTTCATTTCAATAGAAACAATCACTCCTGAGCTTGAAAGAGCACAAGTGTTAGCCTCAATAGCTTCATTAATTATTATTTTGATAGGTTTTTTATTTAAACAATTCGAACCATTAGCTGGTGAGAAAGCTGCTTTAAAAGGAGAAAATAAGTTTCTCTTCGATAGAAACATGCCGGATGAAGTTATTGATGAACTTGCATGGGGTTCTGAAGCAATATTAACTTCTACAGCAGCAGCAGCAATATTAATTCACAATGATGGCGTTAATATATTAAGGAGGGGAATCACTTCAAATAATGATTTTAAACCTGGGGAAACTTGTCTGAGATCTATAAAAGATATGAAATTAATATCATTAGCAAACACTAAATTTTATCCTGGAAGAGATGAATTTTTTAATTTTTGTGCCGAAATTCCATCTATCTTAGTTGTACCTATAAATAATAAGGCTTTTATATTGATAGGAGGCTGGAGTACTAAGTGTTTTACGAAGTCTGATGAAAAATGGATTAATAACTGGTCCAAAAAAATTAATAATATTTTTTCAAAAAATAAAATTTAAAAATAAATTGTTGATTTAACTTTTTTTTCTTTTGCTTGAAAACTTACTGATTCATTATTTATATCATAGTAAGCATTTTCTGAATTTATTTCATATATATTTTCGTTATTTTCATTTTTTATAATATATTTTACTGGATTGAAAAATTCAATTATGTTATCTGAACTCAATATAGCTTTTCCTGAATTTAAGATGATTTTTTGATTTTCAAATCTTATATTACCCTCTAAAAGATAATTAGTATTCTCTATATTCCAGATAAAATTATCAGCATATAAAATATCTCCATCTTTTTTAAGAATTTTTAATTTAACATTCCCTTTCATTTTCAGAAGTTTATTGTTGTTTGATAATGAAGATTCTTCTGAACTAATAATATATTTACTTTCTTCCCCTTTAAGAATATTAATGATAGGTTTTTTTAATTCGAATTTTAATTCTATATTGTTATAACTTGAATTTGGACTGGTTATTGAATAAATTTTATCTCCACTTTTAGAGAAAATAGTCATATCTAAACTGTCTATGTTTTGTTTAACTTTATTTTCATCAAATACATTTGGGGCGCAACCAAGCATAAATAATGGAAGGAAAATTATTAGTCTATAAATGTTACTCATATTCAAGTTTATTTATAATTGGAGTGGGTTTAGGAAGGCTTGAGTTACTTACTAATAATCCCCAACCTAATTGTTGTTTCCAAGGAATTTCTTCTTTGTATATAGAACCAAGTTGTTCATTAATTTTTGTAGATAATTCGGGCAATAAAGGTAGTAATAACAATCCTATTATTCGGGTACTTTCTAAAACGTTATAAATAATTTGTTTAACTAGAGGTAAATTATCTTTATCTTTTATTAACAGCCATGGCTGATTATCATTCAAATACAAATTTGTATTAATTGCTAAACTAAGAACTTCATTAGCGGCTAGATCTAATTTGAAGTTATCAAAGTTATAAATATAGTTTTCAACTGCAATTTTGGCAAAATTCTCTAATTTATTTTCACTTAAAAATTTTTCATTATTTGGCACTTTATTATCAAACCATTTTCTAGACATAGATGATGTTCTATTTAATAAATTACCAATTGTATTAGCTAAGTCATTATTGATGATGTCAACAAATCTTTTATCTTGAAAATCTCCATCATTTCCTAGTGATATATCTTTAATTAGGTACCACCTTACAGGATCATTTCCATATTTTGTAAGCAATACATCAGGGTCGAGTACATTTCCTAAGCTTTTACCCATTTTTTGGCCCTCTCTTGTAAGAAAACCGTGCCCAAAAACCTTTTTAGGGACTTTCATTTTGGCAGAAATGAGCATTGCAGGCCAATATACAGCATGGAATCTCAGAATATCCTTACCAATTAAATGAACATCAGCTGGCCATCCTCCATTAATTGATTTTTCCAATGAATGTTCTGTCGCATCAGAGCTAATAGCACTTACATATCCAAGTAAAGCATCAAACCACACATAAAAGGTATGGTTATCGTAACCAGGGACAGGAATTCCCCATGTAACATTTGTTCTTGAAATTGAAAAATCCTTTAAACCTCTAGAAAC
The DNA here is from genome assembly GCA_902611225.1 of uncultured Prochlorococcus sp. Lineage (GTDB taxonomy): Bacteria > Cyanobacteriota > Cyanobacteriia > PCC-6307 > Cyanobiaceae > Prochlorococcus_A. Next base: position 51,669 of record CACLYZ010000003.1, on the reverse strand, counting down.
AAAATTTATAATTTCATTCTTTCTTTCTATTGGCTCTATAAAAGAAGGTTCGTTGATTATTTTCTCGATTTCTTTTTGATATTTAGAAAGCCTAAAAAAGAGATTCTCTTCATTTTTCCATTCTAGATTTTTTTGATGTATTGGACACTTGTATGTTGATGAGTTCTCTGGATTATCTTTAAATTCTTCACAACCGACACAATACCAACCTTTCTGAACTCCCATATAGATATCACCTGATGCTTTTACTCTTTCATAAAATTCACTAACAACAAATTCATGATTTTTTGAGCTTGTTCTTATGAATTTGTCAAAGGATATATTCCAATCTTTCCAATTATTCTTAAAGACTTCTGAGATTTCATCACAATGTGATTGTGGTTCAATACCCTTTTCATTAGCTGTTCTTTGTATTTTTAAACCATGTTCATCAACACCAGTGATGAAAATAACATCTACACCTGCAAGTCTTTTATACCTAGCTATTGAGTCACAAATTATTGTTGTATATACACTTCCTAAATGTGGTTTATCATTAACATAGTATAAAGGTGTAGTAATGACAAAAGTCATAAAGCTTTTTTATTAATACTAACAGATATTTTTAAACTAATAACAACCTATTATATTTATTATCTTATTAATAAATAAATTCTAAAAGATTACCATCATTTATAATATATTTAACTTTATATATTTTATTACTATATATTTCTATTGATACAAAAAGAGTAATAAGTATTTCTAGTGAATAATCTAGAAAATAAACCAAAGCAATATTTTTTTTATGATTAATCCACTTAACGAATATTATTTTATAAAAAGGTTTTTTTTCATTCTTAAAAAATAATTTTAAATACTTCAATTTATCATTTTTAACTATATTATTATTCTCTGATTGTCTATTCTTTGAATATTCAATAATCTTAGAGACTGAATCTTTACTTAGAACTTCGTAATTATTAATTTTGTTATAGACTTGCCTTTGTATAATTAAATCAAGATATCTTCTTAATGGTGATGTGCATTGTACATACATTTTAAGGCCTAATGATTCATGTATTCCTGGCTTAGTAGTTATGTAACTTCTTCCCATATATTGTTTTAATATTATATACTTAATATCACTATCTTTGTATTTATTAAGTATTTCAGATGGATTACAGTTTATTTTTTGAATCCTAAATGCAGCCGCTAAATCATATTTATCTATAAATAAACTTGTTACATAACCCATTAAAATCATCGATTCTGCAACTATAATTTGTGATATTGTTTTCTCTAATTTAGTTAATAAAATCTTATCCTTATATAATTTAATTTTATTATTAGGACTTTCAAAAATAATTGCTCCTTGTTTCTTTCTGAATGTAATACTTTTTTCTAATAAATTTTTAATCTCAATTAATTCTATTTCTTCTTTAGGTTCTAATTCTAATATTTCATTTGCATCTTCATATGTTAATTGATATTTCGGTTTTATTATTGCTTCAGTTATTTCATATTTATTTATTGATCCATCGTCATTGAATTCTATTGCTGCACTAATAGTTTCTGAAACTCTATTTTGAGCTAGATTTGCCTTTTCAAGAATATCCTTAGGGAGCATTGGGACATATTGATCAATTAAATATAAACTGCTATTTCTCTTTCTTGCATTTAAATCAACATTGGAGTCATGCAAAAAGAGTTTGCATGGATTACTAATATGTATCCATAGATTTCTTTTATTTCCTTCTTTTATTTCTAATGAAAAAGCGTCATCAACCTCATGTGGATCATCAGAATCAATAATATATGTTTTTAAATTAGTTAAATCTTTCAAATATTTGCGATATTTACTATAGTGCAAACTATATTCAATATAAAATTATCCCTCAGGATTTACGAAGGGTAAAAGAGCTACAATTCTGGCTCTCTTAACAGCTAATGTGAGATCTCTTTGTTGCTTAGAGGTTAAACCTGTCATTCTTCTTGGTAGGATTTTGCCTCTCTCAGTTATGAATTTTTTTAGTAGTTCTACATCCTTATAGTCAATAGGATCTCCGGGTTTGATAGGTGATAATTGTTTTTTAAAAATTGAATTAGGCATGATTTGATTTGATTATTTAATTTCTTTGTGAATTGTCATTCTGTTTAAATGAGGATTAAACTTTTTTAGTTCTAATCTTTCGGTTGTATTTCTACGATTCTTTTCTGTAGTATATCTTGAGACACCATTTGATCTCTTAGGATCTGTGCTTGTCCTAGCTTCAGTACATTCCAGGGTCACTACAACTCTTGTCCCTTTTTTGGCCATTTTAATTAATACTTTATTGTATAATTTTCTATTGTACATCTTCAACAAACTTTTTTGAAGATATACTCATTTCTTTTATCATCATTGATTAAAAAATATATATGAAAGTTTCTCAAAATTGGTTGAAAAATTTAGTAGAAATTACTTCTACTCCTGAAGATCTCTCTGAGAAATTGTCTATTGGCGGATTTGAGGTTGAATCATTAGAAGATTGTTCAAAAAATGTAAATGGAGTTGTTTTAGGTAAGGTATTATCTGTTTTAAAACACGAAGGATCAGACAAACTTTCAATTTGCCAAGTCGATATTGGTAATTCAAAGATTTTACAAATTATCTGTGGTGCGCGCAATATTAAACCAAATATCTATGTTTATGTTGCTACTGTGGGCGCGAAATTAAATGCAGTTGATTTAATTATTAAAAGAAGTGAAATTAGAGGTGTCATGAGTGAAGGAATGATATGTTCACTGCAGGAACTGGGTTTAGAGGACTCTAGTGAAGGGATAGAGATCATCGATGAAAATTTGGCCCTAAAACATGAATTGGGCTCTCCAGGGTCTGACTTGCTTCAATTAAATGATTTTATATATGATTTAGCCATTACAGCTAATAGACCTGATGGAATGTCTGTTATAGGTATAGCCCGTGAAATTTCTGCCCTTTTAGAATCCACCTTAACTTTTCCAGAATTAAACCATAAATACAATATTCATTTACTTAAGGGAATTAAACTTTGTCCAGAGGCTATAGAATCAAATTGCATTTATACAATAAGCTGCATTGATGGAGTAAATGGAGAGAAATTATCGCCAAAATGGATTAAAGACCGTATAGAAAAATCAGGTATAAAATCTATTAATCTTCTAGTTGATTTGACAAATTATATTCTTTTAGAACAAGGTCAACCTTTGCATGCGTTTGATAAAGATAAACTGTCAAACTTAATTGGTAAGGAAGTTTCTCCAGAAGATTTCTCTGTAAGAAAAGGCAATGATAACGAAAGCCTTATTTGCTTAGATGGTAAAGAATATAACTTAAATGACAATATAACAGTTATTACTTGTTGTGATAAACCAGTAGCTATTGCTGGGGTTATAGGCGGTTTAGAAACTTCTGTAAGTAATACTACCTCATCTATTTACCTTGAAGGCGCTGTTTTTAATCCAGTTACTATAAGAAAATCTTCCAAGGCTGTTGGCATAAGAACAGAATCTAGCAGCAGGTATGAAAAAGGGATTTCATCAAAAAATACAATAAGTGCAGTAACTAGGGCAATTAATCTTTTAGAAGAATATTTTTCTATTAATTCACCAATCATCAATACTTCAAATTTAATAAGTAATGAGGATATATTTATTAAACTTCGGAGAAATCGAATACATAAAATTCTTGGTCCATTAATAATTAACGATCAACTTGAAAAAAGAAATTTATCTGATAATGAAATAGTTGATAAATTAACGCTCATAGGTTGTACTTTAAAGAATAAAGAATATGGCTGGGATGTAGCAGTAATTCCTAATAGATCACATGATTTAACAAGAGAAATAGATTTAATTGAAGAAATAGCTAGATTAATAGGGTATGACAGATTCGACTTAAAACTTCCTAATCCAATTAAGCCTGGAAAATTGTCATCAGAACAGTTGGCATTGAGAAAAGTAAAAAATGGTTTTATAGAAAATGGTTTTAACGAGGTACTAAGTTACTCTCTTGTTCCTGAAGATGATGAAAAACTTATAAAGATTTCTAATCCTTTGTTATTAGAAACAAGCTGTCTTAGAGATAATATCTGGAAAGAACATTTGGAGATTGTGAACCGTAATATAAAAGCTGGACAAGCAAGTTGTTATATATTTGAAATTGGAAATGTTTTTCAAAAGAAAACTGAGTTTATTCAAGAAGAAGTTCTGAATGGAGTGATTTATGGAAATAAAAAATTTGGAAAATGGATAAATTCGGGTAAGGATAACGATCTTACTTATTACCAGGCCAGAGGAAAGTTAAAGGAGGCATTATCATCTTTAAACATAAAAATTGAAGATAAACCTACTGATTCAATTGATTTTCTTCACCCAGGCAGAACAGCAAAATTATTTATTGAAGGGAAAGATGCAGGTTATTTTGGTGAAATACATCCCAAATTAATATTAGAAAAGAAGTCATTAAAAAAAGTTTATTTATTTAACATAAATGTTTCTAATCTCTTGGGAGCTAGTACAAGAAAAAATAAATGGATACCAATATATAAGCAATATCCAATTGTTCCAAAAATGGAAAGGGATATAAATTTTGTTTTCAGTAAGAAATATTTAATTAGCGAAATAACATCACAAATAAGAAAAACAGGAAAGAATCTCTTAGAGGATGTAAATTTACTTGATGTTTTTGAAGATACTAAATTTGGAGATGATCATATAAGTTATACATTTAGATTATCTTATAGAGATAAAGATAAAACATTACTGGACTCTGATATTACATCAATACATTCAAATATCATCTCTAATATTGAAAAATGTTTTGATACTAAATTAAGGAAATAATTGTATTTCTATTCTCATATTAGACTCTAAATAAGTCTAAATATGATTCTTATATAAGATAAATAATAATCCTACAAAAGTAATTAATGTTGTATGATAAGTTTCATGGTAAATCTGCTATCTCTACTTCTATCTTCAGTACTGTGGGTACAAGTCCCCCAGTGGTCAGATGATTGGTCAAAATGTGCTGTTGACATACCAGATGCATCATGTCACTGGTATATAACTGCACCAGATAATACTTTTGGCGAAGGATTTGATTGGGCTAGCGCCCCTTGGTTTGATGCGAACGGATTAAGTGATGTCCCTAGTATTGATAAACAAACTGCGATTGAAAAGCTTCAATCTAAGTAGTACTGTCTTTAAGGCAGTACGGAGGCACATAAAAAGCCCTTATAGCAATGCTTTCTAGCCCTTATTAATTCCTTGGACATTTAAAGGACATAATTTATTGATTTATTATTCATTTTTTTAATTTTTCCCAGGCATTAAGCAGTTTGGACATGATTCATTCAAATCGATTAATTTATTTATCTTACTTATCTATTTTGAGACTATATAATAGACTAATAATAAGTCTTATTTAAGAATTGCTATACAAATAAATTTTTAATTTTTTAAAAGCGATTTTTGTCTTAATTTCATTAATACATATTTTTGCTTACATAAATTTGAATAAAAATTAGAAACTTTTAGCTTAACAGCTATCTTATATGAGACTATTAGTTAGACTTGTAATTAGTCTTATATGGGAATTACTATACTAGTCTCTATATAGATTTTTTAGCAATTGATACGCTTCATTTAATTTTCTCATTTGATCTGTTGATCCTCCAGCATCTGGATGTGTCTCTAAGGCTATTGATTTATAGGCCTCCCTAATTTTACGGAATGTATGAGCTGATCCTGCTGATGTTGATAATTTCAATAATTTAAGTGCTCCATGTACTGTCATTGTTGAGTCCAAAGTTTCAAATGAATTTGATCTATTATTTCGCTTAAATCTACTTACAAACCTTCTCATAAGTGTTGGTATTCTATTTATCAGATCTGATGTTGCAAAAGGGTCTTCTAAAACGCCAATCATTAATAAAACAATTTCAAGTGATGGATTTTTCTTTATCCAAAATGGACATAATTCTGACATTAATTTATTGGCTGCACTCCAAGTAAAGGGTAGATTTTCAGTCCCATCAAGATTTGGCCATATATCCCTTTCAAACCAATCCATTGAAGCTTCTAGTACATGGTCATTAGGAACTGATCCATATAGTGTTTTCCAATGACTAATTAACTCAATTCGACATTTTATTAATTCAGTTTCTTTGATTGTATTAATTTGAATATCATTAATATTCTCCTTTAATTTTTCACTATTAATACTTCTTCTTAGATTCTTTACTTTTTTTTCAACGAAATTGGGAAGGCTTATATTTGAGTTGGCTGTTTCTTTATGTTGATTGTTATTTGTAGATCTTTTATTTAAAGATATCTCATTAACTTCTTTTTTTACGTCTGATTTAATTAATACCAATGCAGTATCTTCATCAATATTTAAATTTTCATTAGTATTCTTATCGTTAAAGTCTATTTCTTGCTGTTGGTTTTTAGGTAGTAAATCATCTTCTTGAAGAAGTTCTTTAAGTATCTTTTCTATTACAGGTCCTCTTGCTCTAAATCCCCACTCTTTTCGTAATTGATCAAACCTGGAAATTAGTTCCTCAGGCAAATCAATTGAAATTCTTTTTGTATTTGAATTTTCAGGACTATTCAATAATATTTTCTTGAAGAGTATGGAATTTATTTAATTTTATTCAAAAAATATTGAAAGTCCATAAGGAATATTGTTTTTAAATTAAAACCAATTTATTTTTTCTGTCACAAGTCAATTAAGTATCTTTTTATAATAAAAATAAAAAATGTTTAATTGTTATTCCAAGTCCTCTAAAGAAAAAAAGAGTTTTTATCAACACAAGAAATTAGAAATGCTCAACTATATTAAGGATTCACTTGAACGTAAAATTGCATCAGTAACAGCATCTATAGAAGTTCTAGAAAGCCAAATAAGCAGGGATAAGGAAGTTGAGGTAACTAATTAGTATTCAAACAAAACTTTCTAGAAGTTTTTCAGGGCCAAATTTCTTTAAATAATTAATATTTGAATTTTCAGTTACTAGTAGATATCCTGCAAATCCTAAACCGTTAATACTGAAACCATGAATATGATCATTTTTTCTTTTTATAATAGCGATCCATTTATTAGTTATTAAAATATTGTAGGGACATCTCGGTTTCTTATCACTAATAGGATCCCCAAGTCCCAATTTCTTGCATAATTCTAAGTAAAACTCAAAAAGACATGATGGATTTTCTAAAAAATCAAATTTGGATACAATAATATTTTTTTTAAGCTTATTATCTAGATCTTGATATGAGTTCATCTCTAAAAACCACTTTTCTCTAGGGCATGATATCTCACCTTTAGATCTACGCAGAAGTTGAAAATGCCTGTGAGGTTGACTTGCTCCCGCAATTGGAGAACTATTGAAAAACCATAATCCACTAGTATCATTATTAACTTGTTGGATCGCTCTCCAATCTTTAATATCTAACCATCCATTTTGAGGTTTCCATTTATTTGTAATAAGTAAAATATGACCTTTTTGTACAGGGTACTTATTTAATATTAGTTGATGATTATCACCAATTTTATCAATTTCTAGTATCTTTTCCCAAGGACAAAACGGATTTTGCTTAGGACCATAAATTTTTTTTTTAATAAATTTTGAAGTATCGAGTTTCCTAATTATGAAGTCGTCTTTATCATATAAATCTCTTGTAATAATATCAGTTTTGAGAGGATATAAAGATTCATCATCAATTGATAATCGAGTTTGTTCTAATGCTTTTTTCCAATATATTTCTAAACTCATTAAAAAAAATTTATCATAACCATTTTAAAAAAAAAAATAAACTTGTAATTACTTTTTATTAAATTGATATTCTTTCAATTTTTCAAGAGGTACTGATTCTAAGACTACAATATTAGTTGATTCTAATATGACTTTTGGTGCAAGACCGTCTAACAATGCTTGCTTCCACCTATCAAGACAAATACACCAATGATCACCATCCTTTAGTCCTGGGAAGGAATAAATAGGCACAGGAGTAATTAAATCATTACCTTGTGATTTACTATATTTCAGGAAATTATCATCCATCACACAACATATGGAATGATTCCCTCCATCATTCTTGTCATAGTTGCAAAATCCATCCCTGAACCACCCTGTCATAGGTGCGCAACTACAAATCTCAATTTTTTCTCCAAGGACATTTAACTGATTTTGATTATTTATGTTCATAGATTTTTTTAATAATAATAAAACACCAACATTTCTTTAAAAAAGGTTGACGAGTATGGGGGGTAAGGAGGTAATAATTCTAATAAGGTTTTTTTCATTATGGATTGGGACTTTACTGAAAACATAGCATTTAAAGCTCTTTATGAAGCTTTTAAAGATAGTGATGAAACTTCCGCATTAGAATTTTTATCTAGTGATGGCGCTTCATATTATCTTGAGTTAACACAGGACGCGGCGGGTGAGGGAATTGATTTAGGTGATAATGAAACGATGGAAGAACTTCAAGAAGAAATTATTGAATATTTAGAAAACAACTAAAGATTTAGATTAAGCGCTGAAATATTTAGCTTTTGAGTGCAGTGAAATGATAGCTGTAGTACTTTGTTCTGGATGAAGTTGTTCAGATTCATCCATGGTCAAGCTTATTCTTTTTGCATCCAACAATGATAATTGTATGTTTGAATCAGATACTTTTGGACATGCAGGATAACCAAATGAATATCTAGCTCCTCTATATTTTTGAGCTAGTATTTCTCTATTTTTGTCTGGTTCTTCAGTCCTAAAACCACATTCAATACGAATTAATGCATGGACATACTCAGCTAGAGCTTCTGCTAATTGCACTGTAAGTCCATGGAATAATAAATAATCGCTATATTTATCTTCTTTAAATAATTTTTGAGAATATTCACTGGCAATATCGCCCATCGTTACTGCCTGCATAGGAAATATATCTATCGGTTTATCCTTTTTCAAATCACAATAAAAATCAGCTATGCATAAATTATTCCCAGATTTTTGTCTTGGGAAATTAAATTCGGAAATTTTATTTAATGATTTATCATCAAATAAGAAAATACTATTATCTTTTCTACCGCATCTGAAATATCCGTAAACTGCTTTAGGTGAGATAAGTTTTTTTTCTATAATAGTATTTAACCATTTATCTAACAATGGTTTAGCGTATGAATCCAAATAGTTATTGTATTCATCTACGCTTTGGTTTTTTCCCTTTTTTATTTGCCATTGTCCGCTAAAAAGAGCTTTTGTATCTAAATAAAAAATTAACTTATTTAAATCTATATCAACGTCGTTTAAGACTTTCGTTCCCAAGAAAGGAGCTTGAATAGGTCCTTCTTCATTTATAAATTTAGATCTTTCAAAATTTTCTTTTAAATTTAATTTGGAAGTCTCGGTATTTATTGATATTGATTCTTTAACAGCTTGAGAGTTGGATTTTGATGAGGCTAAATTAATATTTATACCCTCATTATTAATGAAACCCTCAGTATTTGACCAATTACCCTTTTTTTTATTATCCATATATTCATTCATAAATTTAAGATCAGTGAACGCATCTTTTCCGTACAATATTTTCCCTTTATATATTTTGCTGCAGTCCTCATTTACAAATTTTGGGGTTAAGGCTGCACCTCCTAATATTACTGGTACACTAATATCTTCATTGTTAAAAGCCTCTAAATTATCTTTCATGAATGCAGTTGATTTAACAAGTAATCCGCTCATAGCGATGCAATCAGCATTGTGCTTCTTTTGTGCATCTATAATTGCTGAAACATCTTGCTTTATTCCAAGATTTATAACGTCATAACCATTATTTGTAAGGATTATATCAACCAAATTTTTCCCAATATCATGAACATCTCCTTTGACAGTTGCTATTAAGAGTTTTCCATTTGATATGTTTTGGTCTACCGTTTCCATATGTGGTTCTAAAATTGAAACCGCAAATTTCATTGTTTCAGCGGATTGGAGTACAAATGGCAATTGCATTTGACCTGAGCCAAATAAATCTCCTACAACTTTCATCCCATCTAGTAAAAAGGTATTTATTATTTCAAGAGGTTTATATTTTTTTAATGCTTTATTTAATTGATCCTCTAAACCTATTTTTTCTCCATCAATAATATGATTTTTTAGACTTTCTTCCAGAGTTAAGTTTTTATTTTCTGAAGATGCTTTTTTGAAATCCTGAATAGATAAATCTTGAAAAGCCTTTGTTAATTCTACTAATGGATCATAAATACAAATATCATTTTCAAATTCTCTTTTGTCATATATCAAATCTAAGCAAAGCTTTTTAGTTTCTTGAGAAATTTTTGATAATGGCAAAATTTTATTTGGTGCGATGATAGCAGAATCCAATCCCGCTTTAATGCATTCATCTAAAAATATTGAATTTAAATTAATTCTAGATAATGGTGAAAGACCAAAACTAATGTTTGATATCCCCAGTATGATATGAATATCTGGGAAATTATCACGAATTTTTGATATAGCAGTAATTGTTTCTTTAGCGTTTAATCTATCTTCTTCTATCCCAGTAGATATTGGCAAAGCTAATGGATCAAAAAAGAGCTCATAATCAGACAAACCACATTCTCTTGTTCTATTAATCGCTCGTTCAACAATGTTATATTTTTTATCTGAATTCCTTGCCATTCCATCTTCATCAATAGTTCCGACAACAAGTCCTGAACCATACCCCAATGCTAAATTTAGAACTTGATCAAATCTTTCATCTCCGTCTTCGTAATTTGTTGAATTTAAAATACATTTACCACCAGCTGACTTTAATCCACTTTCCATTTTTTCAGCATCTGTAGAGTCAATCATTAATGGCAAATTTATATTGGTAACTAGTCTTGAAGTTATTTCTTTCATATCTTTCACTCCATCTCTACCCACATAATCAACATTCACATCAAGTACGTGTGCATTTTCTTTTTGTTGTTGCTTGGCAATTGAAACTAGTCCATCCCAGTCATCGTTATTTAATAACTCCCTTACCTTTTTAGATCCACTTGCATTTAATCTTTCTCCTACAATCAAAATTGAATTATCTTGTTTGTACGGCACAGAATTATATATGGATGAAGCAGAAGGAATATATCCACTTGAATTGTTCTTACCATTTTTGCTAGTCCTTTCCTTATCAATAATTTCGTCAATTATTGAATAAAGATATTTAATATGATCAGGTGTCGTCCCACAACATCCACCTATTAATTGAACATTAAAGTCGTAGATAAAATTCATTAGCTGCATCTTTAATTCCATTGGCTTTAATCTGTAGTGAGCAACACCACCAACATTTTCAGGTAGTCCTGCATTGGGAATACAACTTATTGCGAATGGTGAATTTTCAGACAAATATTTAATATGTTCCTTCATTTGTTCTGGACCAGTTGCACAATTAAGTCCAAGGACATCTATGTTAAATGGCTCTAGTATTGTTAATGCAGATGCGATATCAGATCCAACAAGCATAGTACCTGTTGTTTCCATTGTTATAGATACCATTATGGGTAAATCTATATTTTTACTATCAAGTACTTCTTTTGATGCTGATAGGGCAGATTTTATTTGCAATACATCTTGACAAGTTTCAATTAAAAGAAGATCAACTCCTCCATCTATAAGACCATATATTTGTTCTTTATATGATTGCTTTAATTCATCAAAATCTATATGTCCTAATGTCGGTAATTTAGTGGTTGGTCCAATTGAACCAGCAACAAACCTTGGTTTATCAACTGATATATATTTGGACGCAGCGTTTTTTGCTATTAATGCAGCATTTTTATTTATTTCATATGCCTTATCCGCAATATCATATTCATCAAGAACTATGGATGAGGCTCCAAAAGTATTAGTTTCTATAACATGACAACCTGCTTCTAGGAATGAATCATGAACCCTTTCAACTATCTTTGGTGAGGATAAAACAAGGTTTTCATTACAACCTTCTAATTCTTTTCCTCCAAAGTCATCTGCAGTAAGATTTAAGTTCTGAAATGATGTTCCAGTACCCCCGTCAAAAATAATTAATGGTTTTTCATCTCTATTTAGATAGGTTCTGAAAGATTCCATTTTTGGGTAAAAATCAATTTATTGTAGAGAAATTCTTGTTACCCAATCATCATAGTCTTGAGAACGACCTTCTGTTATTTCTATAAGCTTACTTTTTAATTTAATCATTATTGGTCTATGAACATTTAATTCAGTTGATTCAATTTTTTTAACTGGTGTAATTTTTGCTGCTGTACCAGTTAGAAAAACTTCATCTGCTATTAATAATTCTGTTTTATCAACTGGCCTTTCAATTACATTTATTCCAAATGCTTTTGCCAATTCAATTACACTAGCTCTAGTAATCCCCTCAAGGATATCTTGATCAACCCCTGGAGTTATTAAGTCTCCATTTCTTACAATAAATAAATTCATACCACTAGCTTCGCTTACCTTACCACTTGAATTTAATAGCAAGGCTTCATCAAAACCCGATAAACTAGCCTCTGTTTTAGCTAATGAGCTAGTAATATAAGCTCCACTTATTTTTCCTCGCAATGGGAGAGATCTATCTTCTTGTCTCGTCCAACTACTCATTCTACAAGAAACACCATCTGGGGATAGATAATCTCCTAGTTCAATACAATAAATAAAGAAATCTGTTTCAATATTGTGTAACCTTGGAGCTATACCTAAATCGCTTGTGTATACAAAAGGTCTTATATAAATAGGGTTTTTGGGCTTGTTTTTTTTTATAACTTCTTCTAAAGCTTTAAAAATATATTCTTCAGAAATATCAGTTAAGAGTAATTTTGCACTTTGAGATAATCTTTTTATATGTTTATCAGTTCTAAACAAAAGGAATTCGTCTTTATTCGAAGGGTTAGGTATCGCTCTCATCCCTCCAAATGCAGCAGTACCATAATGTAGTGCATGAGTAGCTATTGATATTTTTGCTTCTTTAAATGGAATACACTTACCTTCGAACCAAGCGTATGGAAGAAATTCATGCATATTTAATTTATTTAATTAAGGTAAACTTGTTTTATCCTACTTACGTATTCTAAACCTTATTTATATATAAAAATGCACAGGATATTAAATGTAGCAGGAAATGAAAAGAATAATGATGATTTAATTGAGCAACCAGCGGCAGATTTTATTTTTATAACAAGTGTAAAAGCTGATTTAAATCTCATATCAAAATTATTGATAGAAAAAGAATTTGCTTCATTAAAAAATAATATAAGAGCTTTAGAAATTTCTAATTTAAATTCCTCAGCTCAAATAGATAATTATTTATTAAAAACAATTAATTATGCAAAAGTTGTCATACTAAGAATTTTTGGCGATAAAGGTACATGGAACTATGGAATTGAACAACTTTTAAATTGGCAAGCAGTCAATAAAAAAAGGAAGTTAGTAATCCTATCAGGTACCGTTGATCAGGAAGTGTCCTTAAGTGAAATAAGTAGTATAGATAAAAATATTGCAATGAATTTTTCTAGATTACTAAGATCGGGAGGAATGGAGAATTATAGAAAATTTCTTAATTGTTTAAATTATCTAAAGGTAAATGAAACATTAATTCCTGATGAGTTTTTGAATATTAGTTTTTATCCAGATCCTTATTTATATGATTGGAAAATTGAAAAAGGAGAAAAGATTGGAATAATATCCTATAAATCACTTTTTTTGGCTAATGAAATTGAAGTAAACGAAAAACTTAACTTGCAGTTACGAAGATGCGGACTATCGCCTAAAACGTTATTTATTTCAACACTAAAAGATCATATTATTCAAGAGAAATTAATAGAAATTTTTAAAAAGGAAGATATTAAATTAATAATTACCACAACTTCATTTTCTTCATCTCAAATCAAAAATAACGAATTAATTGAAAATTCTACAAATATTTTTACTTCTCTTAAAATTCCAATTTTACAGCTTCTCTCTTCAAATAGATCAAGAAAAAATTGGTTAAATTCATCCATTGGAATGAATTCATCTGATTTATTGATGCAAATAATTATTCCTGAATTTGATGGAAGGATTACTACCTGTCCTTCGGCATTCAAAGAAATAATTTCTAAAAAAAATACACTCTACAGTGAAATAACCAGTTACAAAGCTGATCAAGTAGGTATTAAATGGATTTCAAAATTCGCAACAAATTATGTGAAACTTCAACAACTTAATAATTTTGAAAAAAAAATTTGTTTAATAATAAGTAATTATCCAGTAAAGAATGGAAGAATCGGTAATGGTGTTGGTCTTAATACACCATCTTCGATAATAAATATTCTTAACTGGTTAAAAGAAGAAGGTTATGATCTTGGATCTTGTAATTATCCTCATGATTCTTCGGAATTAATGTCAATACTTATAAAAACTAGAACTAATGATATTGAATCTCAAAATAATAAACCATTAGATTACTTACCACTTAGTGAATATTTAAAATATTGGAATTATTTAGAACTTGAACCAAAAAATATTATTCTTAACCGTTGGGGCAAACCATCAGAAGCGATCGATCTTGATAATGAAGGCTTCTCAATAAATGGTATTAGATTTGGAAAAATAACATTATTGATTCAACCTCAACGAGGTTATGACTCTTTCACTGATAGAGATATTCATTCTCCCGATCTTCCACCTCCCCATAGATATTTAGCACAATATTTTTGGATTGAAAAAGTTTTTAACGCAAATGCTATTTGCCATATTGGTAAACATGGGACTGTTGAATGGTTACCTGGCAAATCTATAGGTCTCAGTAATAAATGTTTTCCAAATATTATTTGTCCAGCAATACCAAACATATATCCTTTTATCGTAAATGATCCTGGGGAAGGATCCCAAGCTAAAAGAAGAACTGCTGCAACAATTATTGATCATTTAACCCCTCCTTTGGATAGGTCAGAATTATATGGAAAATATTCAATATTAGAAAATTATTTAGACGAATATTTTGAAGCAAAATTATTAAATTCTAATCGGATTGAAATTATAGAAAAATCCATTTTTGAATTAATTAAAAAAGATTTTAACGAAATCACTTTAAATAATAAAAATAATCAAATTGAAGAGATTGATTCTTTTCTTTGCAAAATTAAAGAATCTCAAATTAGGACAGGTTTGCATATTTTTGGTAATAGGCAGAATGACATTAATGAAATAAATTTATTCTTGTGTGTCGCTAGAGTGCCAAATGCCAATAGAATTGGGATTGTTCAATATATAGCAAAACATTTAAAACTAGATTTGGATCCTTGGACAAATATATATGATCAAAAGTTAAGTGAAAAGGATAAAAAAATATTATTGACTTTTTCCAACAAAAACATTTTAAACTTTAGAATGGCTATTGATTTTTTGGAACAACAAGCAAAGTATTTAATATATTTGTTTTTTTACAAAAAGAATACCAATATAAAAAATCTTGAGAAATATAAAAATCAGAAAATAATAGACTATTTCTTTAATGAAAAAAAACATAATAAGTATTTTTTATTATTAAAAAAAGAGATTCTATATCCAATCATTAATTCTTCATATAATGAGAAATTATCATTTATTAATTCGTTAAATGGACAATATGTAGAAAGTGGTCCATCTGGAGCCCCTACGAGAGGTAAAACTGAAGCTTTACCCACTGGTAAAAATTTCTTTTCAGTTGATTCGAGAGGACTGCCAACTGAATCAGCATGGAGTGTTGGTTGTCAATCCGCCTCACAAATACTTGATTTATACAAACAAGATAATGGAGAAGATTTAAAAAATATAGCAATATCTGTATGGGCAACATCCACAATGAGAAATGGTGGTGAAGACATTTGTCAAATACTATATTTATTAGGAGTACAGCCTATTTGGGATGGGCCCTCAAGAAGAGTAGTAGATCTAGAAATCATTCCTTTATCTGTTCTCGAAAGACCAAGGGTTGATGTTACTTTAAGGATTTCAGGAATGTTTAGAGATGCATTTCCACAGTTAGTTAAATTAACTTCTAAAGCAATAAATCTTGTTTCTAATCTTAATGAGGATGATAAATTTAACCCTCTTGCTGGGGCATCAAGGGATGGCGATTCAATTAATCGTATATTTGGTTCAGCGCCAGGTTCATATGGAGCTGGACTACAAGAACTAATTTCTAATTCTAATTGGGAAAATATTGATGATTTTGGAGAATCTTTTCTTAATTGGAGTAAGTGGATTTACAGTGATAATCTTGAACCTATAGAGGATAAAAAATCATTAGAAAATGCTCTTAAAAATGTTCAGTTAGTTGTTCATAACCAAGATAATAAGGAACATGATATTTTAGATTCTGATGATTATTATCAGTTTCAGGGTGGCTTATCTTCAGCAGTAAAAAAATTGAGCGGTAAATTTCCTGAAATGTATCATGGTGATTTATCAAAATTTGGATTATCCAAAATTTCAAAATTACAAGATGAAATTAATAAAGTTGTTATATCAAGAATACTTAACCCTAAATGGATAAATGGAATGAAGGATAATGGTTATAAAGGAGCGTTTGAATTTTCAGCTACACTAGATTACTTATATGCTTTTGATGCTTCTACTGAAGTAGTCTCAGATTGGTGTTATGAGGAAGTTTATAAATCATGGTTATGTGATCTGGATCTTAGGAATTTCTTTCTAGAGAATAATCCATGGGCTTTAAGAGATATTGCACAAAGATTTCTTGAAATTGTAAATAGAAAAATGTGGAATAATTGTTCATCAGATGTCATTGAAAATTTAAAGAACATAATTATTAATACTGATTCAATAATTGAAAAAAATGAATTCTAAATTATCTACCTAATAGCGAAAGTCCATGACTGTCTGTTCCGCATGTTTTTAGCATTGAATATTTATCTGCTAATTTATCTATTTCTGAACATACAAATAAACTAGGATTCCATACTTCATTAAGTTCATAATCGTACCAAACCTCTATTCCATCAATACCTTGTATTTTGGCCTCTGGAATTAATTTATAAAAGGGAATCCTGTATCTCGCTGGATGTGCAAGAAATGATAAACCACCAGCTAAATTTATTGCTTTTATAACTGATTTAATATTTAAATCATTACCTATTGGAGACTCTCCAAGGATGTAGGGATTTAGGTATTTACTTTTTATATCTATTCCCAATCCAATTACATGTACTAAACATCCTAAAATCAAACAATTAATTTCTATTCCCGAAATTAATGTAAAGGAATCTTTAGGATAATTTTTGAGTATATTATTTTTTTTTATATATTCATGAGCTTTAATTGTATGATGATCGGTTATTGATAAAAATTTCAAGTTATTTTTATAAGCTTGATCTAAAAGTTCATATGGTTCTAAACTTCCATCACTAAATTTTGTATGACAGTGAAAATTAATATTATTAGGACAACTATTTTTATTAATATTGGAAGTTAATTTTACTAAGTCTTCCCTATTCATTACTTAATGAATTCTCATTTTTCTTTCTAATCTTTGCATATAATTGAATTGAAGCCAACATGAAAATAATTAGTCCAACTACGCTCCATGTAGCAATACTAGTTGGAAAATTATTTTTAAAAATAACTAAAAGTACAATTATAAATAATAATAAAGTAGGCAATTCATTTAATAATCTAAGGTTTTTTGCTGAAATGGTTGAAGTACCATTTTGTAATGAATACATTATTTTATAACAATAAGAATGATAAATTACTAATCCCAAAACAAAAGAAATTTTAATTTGCAACCACTTCTCACTTAACCAACTTGGTTGCATAATAACCATGCAAATAGCCATACTTAAAGCTAATATCATCCCGGGTGTTGTGATTATATTCGCCAGCCTTTTTTCCATCAAGGTGTATTGTTTATTAAAGGCAATTTTTAATTCATTATCCATATTTTTAGATTCTTCATGATATATAAAAAGTCTTACTAAATAAAAAAGTCCCGCAAACCAAACGATTACACCAATAATGTGAAGTGATTTAAACCAGAGATATGCTTCAGCTGCCAAATTACTAGATTAATTTAAAAATATATGTTTTTAATATAGTTATATTTAACAATATCAAGAAATCTATTTTTCAAAATTTAATTAATATTTATAACTCGTTAAAATATTCATATATATCATTAACTGAATTTTTTCCAAGTCCTTTAACTTTTGATAAATCCTCCTTACTAGCTATTCTTATCGCGTCTATTGATTTGAAATGTTCAAGCAATTCTCTTATTCTTGATGGTCCTAATCCACTGATTTGGGACAATTGAGATCTATTCATTCTTTTAGATCTTTTGTCTCTATGAAAAGATAATGCAAATCTATGTGCTTCATCTCTTACCCTTCTTAATAGAAGAACTCCTTTTTGATTTTCATCAGTATCAAGAGACTTAGTAAATCCTGGAATAAATATTTCTTCATTTTTTTTTGCCAATGAACATATAGTTACTTCTTCCTCAAGATTTAATTCTTTTAATGCTTTAATAGCTGCATTTAACTGTCCTTTTCCTCCATCAATCATTATTAAATCAGGCCAATCTGATAGAAGTTCATTGTCTAATTTACTGTTCGTTTTATCATTTAATATTGAAAAATCCCCTCCGCTTTCTTTAAATCTTGACCATTTTTTAAACCTTCTATGTATTACTTCATATATCGAAGCAAAATCATCACTATGTCCTATAAAAACGTTTGGATCTTTAATTTTATATTTCCTATAATGCTGTTTAGAAGGAACCCCATCAATAAAAACGACTTGTGATGCTACAGGGTCACTACCTTGAATATGGCTTATATCATAGCCTTCAATTCTTTTAGGTTGTTCGCTTAATTCAAGTATTTGGGCAAGATCCTCAATTGATGATTCATTATCTTGTATCCCATTTAATATTCTATCTAATTCCAATTTCGCATTTTTTAAAACCATTTCTACAGTTTCATGTTTTTTATTTCTTTTAGGGATTAGTATTTTTACTTTCTTTTTTCTTAGCTCCGTTAACCAATCCTCTATAGTTGCTTGTTTTGGAAGGTTATATTGAATAAGAATTTCTGATGGTATTTCTACAGGTTCAACATTCATATAATGCTCTTCTAATATCTTTTGTAAAATAAGATTTTCATCTTCATCATTTAATTTTTGACTATAGCCAATTCTCCCAATGAGCTTACCTGATCTCATTTGGAAAATTTGTATACTAGCTACATTTTTTTCTGAAACTATTCCAAAGATATCTCTATTAATTGAAGAATCTGGTATTGATATTTTTTGTGATTCAGTTAATAATTTTAAACCTGAAATTTGGTCTCTTATTTTTGCTGCATTCTCATAATCTAAATCATTTGAAAATTGCAGCATTTTTTTTTGTAAAAATATTTCTAAGTCATCATTTCTTCCCTGAAATATCATAGATACTTGTTTCATTATTTTTTTATAATCGTCAGATGATATAACTTCTTGGCAAACACCTGGACATCTTCCTATTGAATAATTCAAACAAGTTCTATCTTTATAGACTGGCCTTGGTCTTTGTCTAAGTGGAAATATTTTTTTTATCGTAAATAATGTTCTCCTTAATAATCCGACATCAACATAAGGTCCATAATATCTATCTAAATTATTTCTATTTCTTCTTCTTCTTGTAATAAATATTCGAGGATATTTTTCACTCCAAGTTATACAAAGATATGGATATTTCTTATCATCCTTTAAAAGAATATTAAAATATGGTTTGTTTGTTTTAATTAAATTTGACTCTAAATTTAATGCTTCATATTCGCTATCTGTGACTATTATTTCTATTTCAGTTATTTGACGAACCATCAAACTTAATCGGGGAGTTAAATCTGAATAATTATTGAAATAACTACTTACTCTACTGCGTAGTTTTTTAGATTTACCGATATAAAGTAAGTTATTATCAATATCTTTAAATAGATAACAACCAGATGACTTTGGAATTTCGGATAATCTTGATTTTAATAAATCCTTATTATTAATTAATTTATATTCAATTTTAAAATTATATTTGTTATTTATTTTTTCGATAGAGGAATTACTCATTTATAGTGGTTAACCTCCATAATTCCAGCCAGTTGAAGATAAATTTAGTGAGTCAACATCATTATTCAGATAAGCAGATTGCACCTCTCCTACAAAAACGGTATGGTCTCCATGCATAACACTTCCAACAACATTACATTCAACACCACCAACACTATCAACTAAAATAGGCAATCCAAGCTCACCTAAATTAAATTCAACAGATTCAAATCTACCTCCTAATGCTTTTTGAGGTTTAAAGAAAACAGCCGCTAGATCCTTTTGATCACTTTTGAGCACATTTAATGAGAACTTATTGGTTGACTTTATTATTTCATGACTAGAACCCTCTGCTCTAACAGCCATTACAACTAATGGTGGGGTGAAAGAACCTTGAGTCACCCAACTTGCAGTAAATCCATTCACTTCATTTTTATCCTCGTCTCTAACGCCACAAATAAATAATCCGTGAGGTATTTTTCTTAATAAGATTTTTTTTGCTTCTAGATTTAATGTCATAATTGATTTAACTAATAATATTATTTTAACTAAATTTCTTATTCGATCATAATAAATTCATGAAAATTCTTTATCCAGGTACATTTGATCCCTTAACAAATGGGCATCTTGATTTAATAGAAAGGACTGAAAAAATATTTGGCAATCTAGTAGTTGCTGTTTTAGAAAATACCTCTAAAACACCAACATTTAATCTTGAAAGAAGAATAATACAAATAAAAAATTCTCTTTCTCATTTACCTAATATTGAAGTTATTTCTTATTCTGGTCTAACTGTTGATTGTGCAAATGATCTAAAAGCTAATCTTATTCTTAGAGGCTTAAGAGCAATGAGTGATTTTGAGTATGAACTACAGATTGCTCATACAAATAAATCACTTAATAATGATATTGAAACTATATTTTTATCCACAAATACAAATTATAGTTTTCTTAGTAGTTCTTTAGTAAAAGAAGTTGCAAAATTTGGTGGTGAAATTAATCACATGGTACCCCCCTCTGTTGAGAAGGATTTAAAAGATTATTTTAAATAATATTTTTTTAACAGGATCTCAAGTAATAAAGATCACGTAATAAATTAAATGCTTTTTCTTTATCAATTTTATTAGAATTTTGGATAATGCTTATAATTATTGGCTTATCATTTTTATATAAAAAGCCAGATAATGCAAAGACATTCGAAAGAGTCCCAGTTTTGCCAAAAAACTTTCCAGACAATTCACTATTTACAAATCTTTTAGCTAACGTCCCTCTCACTCCCGTAATTGAAAGTGTAGATTGATAAGCATTAAAATCATTAGAATATCTCATTTTATCTAAAAACAATACAACTAACTTTGTTGTAATTTTATTTTTTCGAGACAATCCACTAGCATCTGCAAAGTATGTATTAGTTGCTGGGAGGCCTTTATTTTCAAGCCATCTTTTCAATTTTATATAGTTATTATCATTCCATGTATTTGAGGCATTTTTAAAAAGAGATTCAGCCGTAAAATTATGGCTTTCAGAATTTGTTAGAGTTAATAATGAAAGAATTGGAGTTGAATATACTTTATTTATCTCTTTAATATTTTTTAAATAAAAAGTTTTTTCTGAATCAAAAAAATCTATATTTATTTTTGAATTTGGAAATTTATTTTTTAAATAATTTTTAATAAAATTTTTTAATGCATAAATATCATAATATTTATTGTGATTACTTTCTATTGCAAGAGATGTAATTGGAGATCCATATTCGTAAAGTTTATCAGTATTTGTCCAACCATTAGGCCAATATAATTTTGGATCAATTTCTACAATATTAAAGTTAATAATTTTATTTTCTTTAACATTTGAAATTAGTTCGATTATATGTTCATAATTAAGGTCTGGATCACCTTGACCGTGTAAATAATAATCGCTTTTATTTTTATATAAGGAAGTTTTTAAATTATTATTTAATTTATATTTACTTAAAACATAAGCTGATGAGAATAATTTTTGGTTAGATGCTGGCAACCTTGGAACATCCTCATTGTAGGAACTTATTATTTCCCCTTTATTATTAATAATTGATACACTAAAAGAATCATCAAGCGTTTGATTCAATAAAGCATCATAAGAAGGACATATTTTGTTTTTATTAATTATTCCCGGGAAATTAAAATAAATACTATTTAAAATAGTTATTTTTTGTTTTGTTAGTAAATATCTTATTAAGAAAGGAGATGTTACTAATATAAGAACAATAAAGAAAAATGAATATATTTTTTTTATCACATTCAATCTATAAATTTACAAAAATAGATTCATTGTCGGGTTTAATTTCAAATTCTTTTTTAAAAAAATACCTTTTATTTTCTTCTTTGAAAAGCAACCAGTTATTTGGATAAATATGCATAAGAGCAGCTTTATTTAAAGGCTGCAGAAAATAAATATTTTTCCATGTTTTGACAAAGTTTTTACGTCGCTCTCTAATAACACTTCCTATACCAATATTGGCATCTTCGAATTTTGGATTTAATGAATAATGCGTACCTTGATAATTATCAGACATTGGTTCAAATGAATCGAAATCATATGGCTGAGGTAGTATCGATATCATTACACTATCAATATTATTTATATTATTTGATTCATTAAATGATTTAAAAGTAAAGATTTTATCTTTGATATCAGGATAGTCTCTTTGAGCCAAAGCCACAGCACCTTGATCAGCAAATGTTATGAATACATTATTATTTTTAGACAATATCTTGTAGATAGTTATTCCAATTCTGTTAAACTTCAACCCTTCAAAATTAAATTCTATAGTAAATCTTTTATTTGAATCTAATAAACTTGGAATAATTGCATCCTCCATATTCTTAAGAGATTCATTTAAATCTTTAGGTAGTCTGTAATTGGTTTCCATTAAAATTTTTCAATACATATTTGAATAAGTTCTAAAAATTTATCTATTTCTGACTTATTATTTATTGAACCTAAAGTAACACGAATATTTGAATATAGTTCATCATCTTTTAAACCAATATTTTTAAGTGTTGAGCTAGGTTTCCCAGATGAGCTTGAACAAGCACTGCCACTACTTATGGCTATTTTATTTTCTGACATGAAATTAACAATCTTATAGGCCTTTATAGGCTCAAATAGTTTATTTAATAGTAAAAAAGAAATATGACTGGGAAGTCTATGGTTAATACTACCCGTAATCTTTATATGATTATTATCTTTAATTTTTTGATAAAAATAATTTTTAAGTTTATTAATATTATTAGAAGGAAATTCAGTTATGTAATCATATAATTTTATTTTTCCTTCAATATTCTTTAGTGATTCATACATTCCAGCGATTAATGGCAATGCTTGTGTACCTTGTCTAATTGAAAATTCCTGAGTAAGTGATATGTCATTATTTTTTAAAATTTGTCTAGACCTTTCTTTTGTTAAAAGAATACCGATCCCTTTTGGACCTCCAAATTTATGAGCGGATAAACTTAAAAAATCACATTTAAGATCTTTCCAACTGAATATTCCATTACTTATTATTTGAGTTCCATCTAAATGAAACATTATATTTAATTCTTCACATTTGGAACCAATAAATTGGACAGGTTGTATTGTCCCAATTTCACTTTGTCCCCAAATAATTGATACAAGCTTAGTATCATTGTTTAAAAATTTTTCGATATTAGAAATATTTAAAATTCCATCATTATTTACCGTCCATTCGTAAATATCCCAATTTTGTTTTCTTAGTTTATTAGCACAAATAGTTGTTGCTTGATGTTCAACATTTGAAATAACAACCCTACCATTTTTAAATTTCTCATAAATATTATTAAATACAATATTTGTCGATTCCGAAGAACCAGATGTAAAAATTATATCCTCTGGATCTGCTTCAAATATATAAGCAATTTTAGATCTAATTTTTTCAAGATATGTAGAGCATTTTAT
Organism: uncultured Prochlorococcus sp.; assembly: GCA_902611225.1. Lineage (GTDB taxonomy): Bacteria > Cyanobacteriota > Cyanobacteriia > PCC-6307 > Cyanobiaceae > Prochlorococcus_A. The sequence goes on along the minus strand of CACLYZ010000003.1, from coordinate 27,631 downwards.
CCCTAGCTCATATGTAGATGAAGGGTTATGCCAATAATTCCTATAAGTTGAATTAATTATATTTAAAACATTCTCAGATAATGGAGTTGTGGATGCATTATCTAAATAGATAAAATTATTTTCCATTAATTTACTAACATTGATCCTGAGAAAACCTTTTTAGCATTACCGGTCATCATTACTTCACAATCGTCATTTGACCAATCAATTTTAAGATTACCTCCTGGTAAATTTACTATGGTTTGTGAATTACAAAGGCCTAATTTATAGGCTGCCACATGGATAGCACAGGCACCTGTTCCACATGCTAAGGTTGGTCCTGCACCCCTTTCCCATACTTTTACTTTGATATTATCTCTATTTAAAATTTGACAAAAATGCACATTAGTTTTTTCAGGAAATAATTCATTTTTTTCAAATATAGGACCAAGTCTGGAAAGAACAATTGACTCTATGTCTTTTACAAAGAATATTAAATGAGGATTTCCCATTCCTACGGCATAACCCATATTATTAAAATCTTTCTCAATAAATTCGTGTGAAGGAATTGAATTTATTTTCTTTTCAATTGTTGTTGGAATATTTTGACATTCTAAAATTGGAACTCCCATTTTTACTGTAATTTCATCATTTATATATTTTGCAATTTTTAAACCTGCTTTAGTCTCAATTTTATATTCTATATTTTTATTATTCATTGAATCATTTACGTGGAGATACTCAACTAAACACCTAATTCCGTTTCCACACATTTGTGCTTCAGAACCATCAGAATTAAAAATTATCATTTTTGCATAATTATCTTCATTAGGTTCTTCTATAAAAATCACACCATCTGCTCCAACACCAAATTGCCTGTTGCAAATTTTTTTTATATCAAATATTTTATTTGTCTTGTAATTTTTATATAATTCATTTCCTCTAGAATCTATTATTACGAAATCATTTCCGTTACCATGATATTTTTCAAAACTTATATTTTTCATTTGTAATTCATATATCTTAAATTTTAATTATAAATTATTCCTTTTAACAATCTATTTCTATTTTATACAATGGATATTAAAATAATAATTTAATAAATAAAAATTAAGTGATTTCTCCCGATAAACAATATGAGGCTGATACCAATTTATATAATCCATCTGAAATAGAAAAAAAATGGCAGTCAATATGGACAGAAAACAATTTATACAAGACCGATGAATTAATTAAGAATAGCGATAAGTTTTATGCCTTATCAATGTTTCCCTACCCTTCAGGTAATCTTCATATGGGACATGTTAGGAATTATGTTATTACAGACTTAATAGCTCGATTCCAAAGGTTTAAGGGTAAATCTGTCTTACATCCAATGGGTTGGGACGCTTTTGGTTTGCCTGCTGAAAATGCTGCGATTGAAAGAGGAATTAGTCCAAGTGTTTGGACTAAAAAAAATATTTCTCATATGAAGTCACAATTAAACCTTTTGGGACTATCAGTTGATTGGGATAGGGAATTTGCAACATGTGATGAAAATTATTATATTTGGACTCAATATCTATTTTTAGAGTTATACAAGTCAGGTCTTGTATATCAAAAGGAATCAGAAGTTAATTGGGATCCTATAGATAATACAGTCCTAGCGAATGAACAAGTTGACTCAGAGGGTAAATCTTGGAGATCTGGGGCAGTAGTTGAAAAAAAATTATTAAAGCAATGGTTTTTAAGAATTACTAATTATGCGGATGAGTTATTGAAGGATTTAGAAAAATTAGATAACTGGCCAGAAAGAGTAAAAATAATGCAAGATAATTGGATTGGAAAGTCATTTGGTGCAAATATTAATTTCAATATCAATACCAATCCAGAAAAGAAAATAACTGTATTTACAACAAGGCCAGATACTTTATTTGGAGTTACTTATTTAGCAATTTCTGTAAATCATTCATTAATTAAAAATATTACTGATCAAGAAACCATACAAGATATAGAAAATCTTAAACAATATTTGAAAGATAATAAAAATAATGAACTTGAAAAAATTGGAATAAAAACTAGCTTAATAGCAATAAATCCAGTTAATTCTGAACCTGTACCTATTTGGGTGGCTAGTTATGTTCTTGATGAATACGGTACAGGCGCTGTTATGGGTGTACCTGCTCATGATTTAAGGGATTTTGAGTTTGCTAAGAAAAACAATATAGATATTAAACAGGTAATAGTAAAGGATAAAAGTGAACAAAGTAATGAGCTTGATGATGCTTATGTAGAAAATGGTTATCTAATTAATTCAAATCAATACAATGGCATAGCAAATACTATTGCTAAATTAAAAATTGCAGAGGAGGGAGTAAATAATGGATGGGCCGAAAATAAAATTCAATATCGTTTAAGAGATTGGTTAATATCTAGACAAAGATATTGGGGATGTCCGATACCCATCGTTAATTGCAAAAAATGTGGAGCTGTTCCTTTAAACCAATCGGATTTGCCTGTTTCATTACCAAAAGATATAGAAATCTCCGCTAACAAGATTAATGCTTTAGGTAATAATAATAATTGGATAAATACAACATGTCCAAAATGTGGAATAGCGGCAAGAAAAGAAACTGATACTATGGACACTTTCATGTGTTCATCTTGGTATTTTTTAAGATACCCATCTTCAAAATGTTCAACTAAACCATTTGAAAAGAATGAAATTAATAAGTGGTTACCTGTAGATCAATATGTTGGAGGAGTAGAGCATGCAATATTGCATTTGTTGTATGCAAGATTTTTTACTAAAGCTTTGCGAGATAATGAACTATTTGATATTGATGAACCTTTCAAAAAACTATTAACGCAAGGAATGGTTCAGGCGGCAGCCTATAAAAACAATAAAACTGGTAAATATGTTTCTCCTTCTGATATTACTGACTTATCAAATCCTACAGATCCTATTGACAATTCTAAACTCGAAGTTCTTTTCGAGAAGATGTCTAAGTCTAAATATAATGGAATAGACCCTGAATCAGTAATTAAAAAATATGGAGCAGATACAGCAAGAATGTTTATATTATTTAAAGCACCACCAGAAAAAGATTTGGAATGGGGAGATACAGATGTTGAAGGACAATTTAGATTTTTAAGCAGGATTTGGAAGCTTTATATAAATTGTGCAAAAGATATAAATAGTAAATCTAATTCATACCCAGATAAAGAAAAAAGTTTAATAAAATCAATGAATATCGCTATAAAAGAAATTTCAAATGACATATTAAATAACCAATTTAATACTGCGATTTCCGAACTAATGAAGTTTTATAATTCATTATCAAATTCAATTAATGACATAAACAATAATTTAAAAATTGATGCTTTAAAAACATTTTGTATTTTGTTGGCTCCATTTGCACCTCATATTGCAGAAGAAATATGGCATCTTATAGGATTTAAAAAATCTGTACATTTAGAAAACTGGCCTTCATTTAATGCCGAGGCACTAAAGGAAGATTCATATGAACTAGTAATTCAAGTGAATGGAAAAGTTCGAGACAAAGTAAATATTAATAATGATATGAGTGAAGATCAAATTAAAGAATTGACTGTTAAAAGACCTAACATTTTAAAATGGACTCAAGATAAGGAAATAAGAAAAATAATTATTGTTAAAGGGAAAATTATGAATATTGTTGTTTAAGAATTTATTTTTTGAATAACTAATGAATTTGGATTTGACCAATCGCCCTTAACTAAATAATTATCATTACCGAAACACATTTCACGGAGTATAAAAAATATGGGTTCACTAACTGAATTATCAAATAATGATGTTATGTCATTTATAGAATATTCTCCACCCTCATCTAATAAATTACTTACTTTTTGTTGATACTCAATAATATTTGCAGCTGCTTTCTTTCCAGCTTCAACTCCAGGTTGATCATATGCATTTATATTTACCAATTCAGCGTAGAAGGATACAGCTCTCTCAAATAAAGCGATTAAGGCCCCTAGTGAAAAACAATTTAACTTTTCTAAAGTAATAGTGATACTTTGTCTGTCTTCACTAGAGAGTGCTAATCTGGTTCCTTGCAAAAAACCAGAAAGATATTCTTTAGGATTCTCTTTTTCATCAAAAATATTAGTAGATGGAGAATCTAATAATTCAATAAAAATACAAAAGAAATTATCAATACCATCTCTCAGTTGCTGAACATAAGCATGCTGATCTGTAGATCCTTTATTACCAAAAACGGAAATACCTTGATTAACTACTTCACCATTCCTATTAAATTTCTTTCCTAATGATTCCATTACTAATTGCTGAAGATATTTACTAAATACCTGTAACCTATCTCTATATGGTAATACGACCATATCTCTCTTCCCAACGCCATCCCCAGTTAAATACCAAGCAGATGACAATAATGCTGCGGGATTATTTTTAAACTCACTTATACGCGTGGCCTCATCCATTAATGATGCACCTCTAATGAATTCAAATATATTTTCATTAATAAGAGCTAATGGAAGTAATCCCACAGAGCTTGTAATACTTGTTCTTCCTCCAACCCAATCTTGCAAATTAAATATTTTTAACCAATTTTCAGAAGTGGCCTTTTTAAATAATTTACTATCTTTCATCGTTATAGCTATAGCATTAGAATTCCATTCAAGAGAATTATTTTCACAATGACTTTTAATAATTTCCATAGCAATTCTAGGTTCAGGCGTACCACCTGATTTGCTTACTACTACAAATAATGTTGTGGATAATTTTTCAGATAACTCTTCTAACTTTTCGCTAATTAAAAAAGGATCAACATTATCGATATAAGAAAAATTTAAGCCTCTAGAGCACTTCTGCAGTGACTCTGTAATAAGTAATGGTCCTAAACCACTTCCACCAATTCCTATCCATAGAACATCAGTATAGTTCTGTTGATTCTTATTCTTAATATCTCCATTTAAAATTTGTTTCCCAAATTCAGAGATTGAATCAATATCTGCGCTAATTTCCTCACCTATTTTTGAAGATGGTGAAATTGATGCATTTCTAAGCCAATAATGTCCAACTTGTCTATTTTCATCAATATTTGAGATTGCACCATTTTCTAATTCTTTTATTGATGAAAATACATCTACAAATTTCTCTTCTAAATTTTTTATTTCTTCATTTGTGAATTTAATTTTGCTTATGTCTAACCAAATATTTAATTTTTTATCAAACCAAAGATAATTACAAAATTTATCCCATGAGTTTAAATCTCCATTCATATTATATATTTGTTTCCTTTAGTTATTTACTAATTATATCTATACAAATAGTACATAGATTTGATTCATTTAAAATTGTTTAAATTTATATTTTCAAATAAATATGTTTTTGAATATAAATAATTAAAGGAGAGGGTTTATTTTATTTCATATGAATTTATCATTGGATAAAATAAAAAAACTTTGGATAGTTCATTTAATTACATAATTTCGCCTGAGATATCTGAATTTAGAAAATTTTCACCAAAGTTAAAAATAGGTGTACTTGCTTCTGGAAGAGGAACTAACTTTCAGGAGTTAATTAATCTATCAGAAAAAGGCGTATTAGATGTAGATATAAAAGTTCTCATTACTAACAAAGATGATGCAGGTTGTATAAAAAGAGCTGAAAGTGTAAAAATACCTCACAAAATTATAAGGGACAATGACTTTCCGCATAAAGAGCTATTTGAATTAGAAATTGTAAATAATTTAATTAATCACGATGTTGAACTTGTTGTTATGGCAGGCTGGATGAAGATTGTTACTCCATTTTTTATTAATAAATTCAAGAACAAGATTATAAATATTCACCCTTCATTACTTCCTGCATATAAAGGTGGCTCTGCGATAAAGGACGCCATATTAAATGGTTCCAAAATAACTGGTTGTTCAGTACATTTTGTTGAAGAGGAGGTAGATAGTGGATCATTGATAATGCAGGCTGCATTGTCAATTAGAGATGATGATGATATTGAATCACTTTCAAAAAGAATACATATGCTTGAGCATAAAATTTTACCTCTCTCAATCTCTCATGCTGGCTTTTTGATAAGAAGTAATTTTATGGAAAATTATTAATTAAATCAAGACCTTCATCCATTGAAAATCCGTTCATAATATTTAAATTTTGAATTGCTTGCCCAGTCTGTCCTTTTAACAAATTATCAATTACAGATAATATAACTATTCTTCCATTTCGAATATCAACTTTAACAGATAGGAAAATTTGGTTTGTATTTTTAACCCATTTTGTTGATGGGAATGTATCTACAGGTAAGACTTTAATATTTTTGTAATTTCTATAATAATTATCCAAAAGAATTCTGCAATCATCAGAAGTGAGTCCTGGGTCTCTTAATCTCCCATATATTGTCGAATGCATACCCCTTGAAATTGGAACTAAATGAGGAGTAAAGAGCAGTTCAATTTTATTTCCAGAAATTAAAGATGCTACTTGCTCGATCTCTGAGGTATGTCTATGGTTTATCAATCCATATGCTGATAGACCTTCTCCACATTCTGAAAAGAGTAACTTTTGGTTTGGTTCTCGACCTCCTCCAGAGGTTCCGCTTTTAGAATCAATCACTATACCTTCATTTTCAATAATTCCTTGAGAAAGATAAGGTACTAATGGAATAAGAGCAGATGTTGGATAACATCCTGGACATGCAATTAATCTTCCTTTTGAAATAGATTCTTTATTTATTTCAGGAAGACCGTAGACTGCTTCTTCACATAAATCATCATCATTTCTTTTATAAATAGCAGCTTCTTTGGTATATACTTTTTCCCATTCATCTAAAGACTTATATCTGTAATCAGCTGATAAGTCAATAACTTTAACTCCTTGATCTAATAATTTCCTTGTCAAGGTAGAAGATAGGCCATTGGGTAGGCAAAGTAAGGCAACATCTGCATTTTTTGAAATATTATCTACTGAAATTTCTTGAATATATGGATCATTATCTAGATAAATAAAAGGGAAATTATCATTCCACTTTGATCCAGATGTTTTATTACCTCCTAAAAATGAAATTTTGTAGTTTTTATTTTTCTTTAATAGATTTACCGCTTGAATACCGCCGTAACCTGTAGCACCTACTATTGCAACATTCATTTCTTTGAATTGGCAGACTTTGAGATAGGATTATAAAGTGTTGAATTTAAGGTAACTAAAACACTTTTTTCTATATTGATAGGAATAATGAAAGAAACAAGTCCCAAATCAAATAATAGAACAATTTTGGATATAAATGAATCTTTTAAAATTGAATTTGATCCTATAAGTGATGCTTTGGCAGCTATAAGAAATGGTGAATGCATAATTGTTGTAGATGATGAAAGAAGAGAAAATGAAGGAGATTTAATATGTGCGGCTCAGTTTGCAACTCCACAACAAATTAATTTTATGGCTACTGAGGGACGTGGTCTTATATGCCTAGCTATGCAAGGTGAAAAACTTGATTCTTTAGATTTACCATTAATGGTAGATAGAAATACAGATGAAAATCAAACAGCTTTTACGATATCTATTGATGCAGGACCTGAAAATAATGTGACAACTGGAATTTCAGCTGAAGACAGGGCAAAAACAATTCAAGTTGCCATAAACCCAAATACAAAACCTGATGATTTAAGGAGACCAGGACATATTTTCCCATTAAGAGCTAAAAAAGGTGGAGTATTAAAAAGAGCAGGTCATACAGAAGCGGCAGTAGATATTGCAGCAATGTCAGGTCTTTATCCTGCCGGAGTCATTTGTGAAATACAAAATCCTGACGGTTCCATGTCAAGACTTCCACAACTTAAAGAGTATGCAAAACAGTGGGGAATGAAATTAATATCCATAGCTGACTTAATAAGTTATCGTTTTCAAACTGAGAGATTTGTATTTAGAAAATCCGATGCTGTACTTCCAAGTATTTTTGGTAATTTTAAAGCTTATGGATATGTTAATGAACTTGATGGTTCAGAGCACGTTGCGTTAGTTAAACAAAAATCATCAAAATTAAGCGAACCTGTACTAGTAAGAATGCATTCAGAGTGTTTAACTGGTGATGCTTTTGGATCATTACGTTGTGATTGTAGACCCCAGTTAGAAGCTGCTTTATCAAGGATAGAAAAGGAGGAAGAGGGAGTTGTTGTTTACTTGAGACAAGAAGGCAGAGGTATTGGTCTCATAAATAAATTAAAAGCTTATAGTTTACAAGATGGTGGATTGGACACTGTAGAAGCCAATGAAAAATTAGGTTTTCCAGCTGATCTAAGAAATTATGGAGTTGGAGCACAAATATTAACCGATCTAGGGATAAAAAAACTAAAATTACTTACAAACAATCCTAGAAAGATTGCTGGATTAGGTGGTTATGGAATAGAAGTTATTGAGAGAGTTCCATTAGTAATTTGTCCAAACGATAATAATGCAGAATATTTGAGCGTAAAAAAAATGAAGTTAGGCCACATGATTGATGAAGATAATTCTAATTCCAGGAATATCGATCCATTTATATCAATTTTTCTTGATGGAAAATATAAATCTATTGATCTTGTTCCAATAAAAAATAAGGTTATTGAATTCTGTAGCGATCAGAACATTAATATTAAACTAGAAAGTACCCCAAGATTATTAGCTTTTTGGAATCGACCAAAATTAGTTTGGCGAATTTTGCATGATCAGAATAGAACTAATTCAAACATTACTGATGAAGAAATAAAGAATATAGAATTATTTATTCAGTTTTTATCTAATTATGAAAATAGTACAAAGATTGGAATTATTGTTTCTAGAAACATTGAACAAGCATTACACCCAAAAAGTAGTATCAAATTAATCAATACTAAATTTACTATTAATAATGAAATCTTATATTCATCTACAAGAAAATTTAATCTAGATAAAGAGACATTTAGTATTGTTTTTGAAAGTTAAATTACTATTTTAAAGTTGCTTTTAGAATTTTTGAACCATTAGTAAGCTTTAGAACTACATCCATATCATCAGTCTTACCAAAAACAGTATGAACTCCATCAAGATGAGGCTGTGGTTCATAAACTATGAAAAATTGACTACCGCCTGTATCTTTTCCTGCATGAGCCATAGAAAGTGAGCCTTTTAGATGTTTATTGGAATTAATTTCGCATTTAATTTTATATCCTGGCCCTCCAGTTCCAGGCATACCAGATGCTCCATCACGAGTATTAGGACATCCACCCTGTGCCATAAATCCAGGAATAACTCTGTGAAATGCGAGACCATCATAAAAACCATCACTAATCAAATTCGTAAAGTTTTTTACTGTATTAGGTGCGTCGTCAGAGAAAAATTCAATATTAATATTCCCAACTTCTGTTTCAAATAAAGCAGTTGACATAGTTTCTTTGTTAAATAATTATTCTAATACTTTAATAGCTAAAGCAACTTTTCAAGGTTTTCCTTAATGGTATTTATATCAATGTTATCTTTATTACTATTATTCTCTTCCTCCCAATTTTCAACTTCTAGATTTTTCTGAGGTGGTGAAATTAACAACCTATCTTCTGCGGTTTTAGGTACAAAATTTTTTTCTACAAATTTGTATTCATAATCTAATTTAATGCAGAAATCCTTTATTTCCTCAATGTTGATCATTTCAACTGTTGGCAAAGGAAAATCCTGAGCTTCTAATAGACCACAATATCTTGTTGCGTCATCCTTATCTTCAAACATAAGAACAATGGTCCTACCTTTAAGTTCGATTGAATGTATTCCTTCCTTATCTGTTCCCGAATTATATAAAAGAACAAATATGTTCATAAGCATCAATTTTTCTAATTATATAATATTTGATTAAGAATCAGAAAGTGATAATTCTTGTAATCTTGTATATAAAGCGATTTCTTCATCATTAATATCAGCAGGTATCACTACCAAGATTTCAACATATTGATCACCTACATTATCTTCGAAAGTTAAACCCCTACCTTTCAAACGTAACATTCTTCCCGTAGATGATTTTGGTGGCACTTGAAGTGTGACATTTCCATCAAGGGTAGGAACCTCTACAGCACAACCAAGAAGTGCATCATGAGGAAATAACTCTAGTTTATAAAGAACTCTTAAACCATCAATTCTTAGACCACTTTCGGTTTGAACTTTTAACTGTAGATAATGATCTTTACCTCCTCTTGCAATATTTTCAAGTCTTAATCTCCAACCATCTCCAGCGAAAGGAGGTGTATCAACTTCTACTACAGTTTCATCTTCAAGCTCAATTAAAATTGAAGCTCCATTTAAGGCCTCATCAGGAGTTAATTCAATAACTGTTTCAATGTCTTGGTGGAGTTTAACTGGAGGGGGCTCTTCTGGAGAGGTTGTGGGGTATTTATAATTGTTAAATTCTTCACTATTTGTATTTATCGATGCATCCTCATATGGTTCATCATCATACACCTCGTAATTCTTTGGTGAGTATTCATATCCAAATAATGAATCAAGATAATCTTGAAAATCAGGAAACCCTGTGTTGAAATTACTATTTTCATAATCATCTTTTTTATTTTCATCCGAACTATTTTTTCTTATATTAGGATCGCTTAAATATTCGTATGCTTCATTAATTAATTTAAATCTTTCTTCTGCATTAAGATCATTTTTATTTAAATCTGGATGCCATTTTCTTGCTTCTCTTCGAAAGGCCTTTTTAAGTTCTTTATCATCGAAATCAGGTGATAAACCCAAAATCGACAAATAGTCTTTTTTAGAGGAAGTAGTCATTGTCCCATGGATCATCGTCCCTAGAATTACCATACCTCGAATTTCTATAATTTCTATTCATTTGATTATCCCAAGGATCATCATCCCAATAATCATCTGAAAAGAGTTCATCCTTTAATGATCCAAATGTATTTTTAATGCCCTGTAAGGGGTTATTATCAGTTTTCTTTTCAGCCGCAAATCTTCTGTTTAAACCGAATAATGCCTCTTGTAGAGCACTTACTGAAATTTCTAATTCTTGAGGATCATCGTCATCTATATACTCTTCAACATCTTGAATGGCTAATTCAACAGCTCGTTGTTGCCTTTCTGCGCCATAAGGACCAAATTCTAATGAAGCATCCCTAAGTCTTCTCTCAGCTTGCGCAATGAGAGTTAAAGCATTATTTTTTCTATCAATTACAGATCTTCTCTTCCTATCTTCATTAGCTTTTGCTTTAGCTTCTTCAATTATCGAATTTATTTCTTGTTCATTTAAATTAGAACCTCCAGAGATTGTAACTGTTTGTTTTCTTCCGGTTGTTCTATCAGTTGCACTTACTTCTAAAAGGCCATTAGCATCAATATCAAATGCTACCTGGACTTGAGGTATCCCTCTAGGAGCTGGAGGTATTCCTGATAGTCTAAATTTGCCAAGTGATTTATTTTCAGATGCTAAAGGTCTTTCTCCCTGTCGTACTTGAACAACAACTGATGATTGATTAGCTTCGGAAGTACTAAAAACATCTGATTGTCTAACTGGTATTGGCGTATTACGAGGAATGAGTACCTTCATAAGACCACCAATAGTTTCTAAACCTAAAGATAAAGGAGTAACATCATTTAAGAGTAAATCTTGTAAATCACCACTAATAATTCCAGATTGTATCGCGGCTCCAACAGCTACGACTTCATCAGGATTTACAGATTGACATGGTTCATTAGGAACAAGAGTCTTAACTAATTGTTGAACCATCGGAATTCTAGTGCTGCCTCCTACAAGAACTACCTCATCAATATCTTCTGCGTTCCATCCAGAATCATCTAAAGCAATTTGGACAGGCTCTAGTAATCTATCAAGCAAATCCTCTGATAATGATTCAAATATTTTTCTATCTAATGTTTCTTCAATATGTAATGGCCCCTCTTTACTTGTGGTGATAAAAGGTAAGGATATTTTTGTTTTTTGCAATCCTGATAATTCACATTTAGCTTTTTCGGCAGCTTCAGTTAGTCTCTGTAAAGCTTGTCTATCCCTTCTTAGATCAATTTGATGTTTAGTAAGAAATTTTTCAGCGAGCCAATCTACTATTTTTGAGTCAAAATTGTTTCCTCCTAATTGGGTATCACCACATGTTGCTTTAACATCAAATACACCATTAGAAATTTTTAATAATGAAACATCAAATGTTCCTCCACCTAAATCAAAAACCAAAACATTATTAGAAGAACTTTTTTCAAAGCCATAAGCTAGAGCAGCTGCAGTAGGCTCATTAAGAATTCTATCAACTTTGATGCCAGCCAAAATTGCAGAATCCTTTGTAGCCTGTCTTTGTGATTCATTAAAGTAAGCAGGGACAGTAATAACTGCAGAGTCAACAGTATCTCCAAGATATGTTTCAGCATCATTAATTAATTTTCTAATCAACGAGCTCACTAATTCTTCTGGGGCATACTCTCTTTCTGTATTTGGACTAAGAACCCTAACGCTTCCATTGATATTAGCTTTTACGTTATAAGGAACTGAAATACTATTCTCATCTAATTCATCCCAGTCACAACCAATAAATCTTTTTAGGTTATAAAAGGTATTCTTAGGATTTAGAACAAGTTGTCTTCTCGCTTGGTCACCTATTACTATTTCCTTGTCTTTTGTAAATCCAACTATTGAAGGTGTAGTTCTAGAACCCTCAGAATTTGCAATAACAATTGGACGTCCAGCTTCTATAACTCCTACAACAGAGTTAGTAGTACCTAAATCAATTCCAACTATTTGCCCCATGATTTTAGATCGCTAAATTAAAGCAAAATTTACTATTAATTTAATTAATTTTTATCTTAGATATTTACATATAATAATAAAAATCAAATATTTTCAACTTAATTTAAATAAATAAGATTATTTATAACTGTTAAAAAGATTCCTATCAATTTTAAAAGATTCATTAAAAACAAAGATGTTGATGTAGTTAACCAAAATAAACTAATATAAAACGGAGAGAGAGGGATTCGAACCCTCGATAAAGTTGCCCCTATACAGCATTTCCAGTGCTGCGCCTTCAACCACTCGGCCACCTCTCCCAAGATAACTATTTTAACCCTTGATCATCCCATTTTAGAGGAAAGTTATTTGAAAAAGACTTTCAAAGTCACGATTAAAAATAAGGAAACCGGAAAGGTCTACCAAGAGCAGGTTAATAGTGATGCTTACATACTTAAGGAATTTGAAAAGAATGGTTTCAAACTTGCATTTTCATGTAGAAATGGTTGCTGTACAAGTTGTGCAGTTAAAATTAAATCTGGTACCTTACAACAACCAGAAGCCATGGGTGTATCTCAGGCTTTAAAAGACAAAGGCTATGCACTTCTTTGTGTCGCTAAAGCGACTTCAGATCTTGAGGTAGAAACTACATATGAAGATGAAGTTTACGATTTACAATTTGGACAATATTTTGGTAGGGGAAATACAAGAGTTGCGCCACCTTGGGAATTTGAGGAAGATTAACTATCATGTTTGAATTAAGTGAAATAGAGGAACTTACTAAACAAGTAAATTTATCCATTTTGTATGAAATAGCCAAGAACTCCTCTCAAATTGGTAATGAAATATTAAAAGTTAATTACAATAAAATTCAGAAAATATCATCAAAGGGTAGGAAGGGTGATCTAGTTACCAATGTAGATTTAGAAGTTGAAAAAAAAATAAAAGAATACTTATTAGAAGAGACGCCAAACATATCTATAAATGCAGAGGAATCGGGTAAATTAACCAAATCCTCTGATTTAACATGGTGCATAGACCCATTAGACGGTACAACAAATTATTCCCATGGATATCCTTTTTTTGGGACTTCTATTGGTCTTGTATATAAAAATAAACCAATTATAGGGGCTATATCAGTACCTTATTTAAATGAACTATATTCAGCCTGTATAGGTTTAGGCTCATTCTGCAATGATAGTGAACTTAAAGTATCGAAACCCTCTAATCTATCTGAAAGTCTACTTGTAACAGGTTTCTCTTATGACAGATTTGAGACAGAGGATAATAATTATGCTGAATTTTGTTATTTAACACATAAAACTAGAGGTGTTAGAAGAGGAGGTGCAGCAGCAGTTGATCTTGCATTTGTTGCGGCAGGTAAGGTAGATGGATATTGGGAAAGGGGTTTGGAGGTATGGGACCTAGCGGCCGGTGCTATTATTGTTAAAGAAGCTGGTGGTATTATTTCTGATTATCCATCAGGCGAATTTAATTTAAGTTCAGGAAGAATTTTAGCTTGTTCTCCTAGCCTTGAGAATGAATTAAAAAATGAACTAGATAAAGTCTCTCCATTTAAAAAAATTCTCTATACCTAAAATTATTTAAATATTAAAATGACAGATATAAAGGAAATTAATTTAGTCGATGTAAAAAATAACTCAAATATCATAAATAATCTAAATAGTATTTATAAACTATGGGGATATGAAGAGATTTCACCCTCATTTATAAATACTTTAGAGACCATAAAAGGCCGTGGTGTTATTGACGAAAATCAGGTTGTAGGAATAGTAAGTAATAATTCATTATGTCTTAGGCCAGAAATGACAACATCAATTGTTAAATTGTCATCTACTAGATTAATAAATAAGAAAAGACCTATAAGATTATTCACCAATGGAATGGTTTTTGATAAAAAACAAAATAATAAAAATTCATTTAAGTTAAAAGAAAAATTGCAGAGTGGAATTGAATTAATTGGATATGATACAAAATACCCAGAAATTGAAGTTATTAATATTTTGTTTGATTCAATCGATAATATTAATTTGAAGGACGGTTGTAATTTATTTCTACTAGTGAGCACCACAAAAATAATGGAATTGATACTGAGGAATTATAAGAATAACAATTTTGAAGAAATTAAGAAAAGTCTGGTTAATTTTGATCAAGATAATTTATCTAAATTAGGAATAGATGAAGATGATAAATATATTCTTAAAGATCTTTTATTCACACGAGGAGAGCCAATTGCAATATTAAAAAAATTAAAGACTATATATGGTTCTAGTAAAACATTAGATGATTTAAATTTTTTATTTGAAACTTTATCAAAAATATCAAATAAATATGGTATTAAATTACAACTTGATCCTACTTTTCAACCTCACTTGAATTTATATGAAGGAATAGTTTTTCAACTAATAGTGGATAATGGTAAAAATAAAACCGTCATCGCAAAAGGCGGAAGATATGATGAGTTAGTAAGATCATTTAGTCCTAATGAGAGAATATTTAATGGGATTGGATTTACAATTTCAGTTGATATTTTAAGAAATTTAATTAAGGAAGAAAAGACAGATAAAAAAAAGATTTTGTTGATGTTTAAAGATTCTTATTTGTTAGAAAAAGGTATGAATGAACAAAAAGTACAACAGAAAAAAGGAAATATTGCTGTATTACATTTAAATCCATGTGATGACTTGGCTAAAGCCAATCAAATTATGAAAGAAAATAATTGTAGTGAAATTTTGTGGGTTAAATAAAACCAACTAAAAATTTATTTAACTTTTAAATTCATATATTGTTCGGACAATACTCCTAATTAAACTTGATTAACAAGTTTTTACGAAATAGTATTTAATATGTTGGATTTTTTTTATATGGAAAAAGGCGAAATTCGTATTAATACCGAAAATATTTTCCCAATTATTAAGAAGGCAGTATATTCTGACCATGAAATCTTCTTAAGAGAACTTGTTAGTAATGGTGTTGACGCAATTAGTAAAAGAAGAATGGCCTCTATGGCCGGTGATTGCGAGAATACTGAAGAGGCTCAAGTAAAAATAACAATTAACCGTGAAAAAAATACGTTAACAATTTCCGATAATGGAATTGGAATGAATGATGAAGAAATTAAGAAGTACATAAATCAAGTTGCGTTTTCTAGTGCAGAAGAATTCCTAACAAAATATAAAAAAGATAATGATGAATTCATAGGTCATTTTGGACTAGGTTTTTATTCAAGTTTTATGGTGGCTGATAGAGTTGATATATTAACTAAGTCGGCAATTGGGGAATCAAAAGCTTTCAAATGGTCTTGTGATGGATCACCAAATTTCACGTTAGAGGAATCTGAAAGAGAGACAATTGGTACAGATGTTATCCTTCACCTACTTGAAGAAGAAAAAGAGTTTATCGAGCCTGAAAGGATTAAATCATTAATAAAAAAATATTGTGATTTTATGCCAATAGATGTCTTATTAGAGGGAGAGACAATTAATAAGAAAAATCCTCCTTGGAGAAAACAACCTAGTGAATTAAAAGATGAAGATTATATTGAATTATATAAATATCTTTATCCTTTCCAGGGAGATCCACTGTTATGGATTCATCTAAATACAGATTATCCATATGACATACAAGGTATATTGTATTTTCCAAAGTTGTTGGGTAGAGCAGATTGGGAAAAGGGAGAAATAAAGCTATTTTGCAATCAAGTATTCGTAAGCGATTCAATTAAAGAAATAGTACCAAAATACCTTTTACCTCTAAGAGGAGTTATTGACTCTACAGATATACCCCTAAATGTTAGTAGAAGTGCATTACAAACAGACAGAAAAGTAAGGTCTATATCATCATTTATCTCAAAAAAAATTGCTAATAAACTGAAGGATTTGATAAAAAATTCTCCGGAATTTTATGCAGAAATTTGGGATTCAATCTCTGCTTTTATTAAAATTGGTGCCATCGAAGATGAAAAATTTGCTGAATTAGTCAATAACAGTATAATTTTCGAAACAATAATAAATTCAGAGAAAGACGTAACTAAAGATATTGAAAATAAATCTCTCATCAAATCTAATGATAAATATTTCACAACTCTCGCAAATTACAAAGAGCGAAATAAATTAACTGATTCTAAAAAAATAATTTACTGTTCAGATTTGATTGCACAGTCTAGTGCATTAAATATCTGTTTATCTGATAATAAAGAAGTTATTAAATCAGATCCCTTAATTGACGCACAATTTCTTCCATGGTTGGAAAGTAAAAATGAAGATTATCAATTCCAAAGAGTGGATTCAGAAATAAATGAACTTGAAGATAAAGAATCTAATGAAATTGTAGATAAGGATGGCAAATCAAATACAGATAATCTTAGAGATACGATAGTTAAGGCCCTTAACAATGAGAAAGTAACAGTTAAAGTGCAGTCACTTTCAAGTAAAGATGCTCCACCAGCGATGATCTTGCTTCCAGAACAAATGAGAAGAATTAATGATATGGGCGCTTACATGGAACAAAAGATGCCAGGCTTACCTGAATATCATGTGCTCTTAATTAACAAAGAACATCCACTTATTGTTGGTCTTAATAAAATTACAGGCAACAAAATAATTATTGATGAAAAAGATCCTTTTGAGAATCCATTGGCATCTAAAATTGTTAATCATGTTTACGATATGGCTAAGCTTTCCGTTGGTGGATTAGATCAAGAACAGATAATTAATTTACAAAATAATAATGCCGAATTAATTTCAGAATTACTTAATTCAACAAATTAAGTCATGTGTTAGAATTTTTAAAAGATATAACTCCAAAATATGTCAAGAGTTTGCGAACTGACTGGTGCAAAAGCTAATAACGGGATGGCAGTGAGTCACTCACATATTCGTACAAAAAAATTGCAACAAGTTAATCTCCAAAAAAGGAGACTTTGGTGGGAAGAAGGCAAAAAATGGGTTAACATTAAAATTAGCACCAAAGCATTAAAGTCTATTCAAAAAGTAGGTTTAGATAAATTTGCTAAATCAAATGGAGTTGATTTAAAAAAATTCTAAATTTGATGAAGAATTTAGTTGTAAGTATATTAATTTCTTTTATTTTTTTATTTAATTGTAATTCAGCAATAGCTTTTGACTTTGCTCCTGAAGTTGGAGATGTTGCTCCAAACTTTCAATTAAAAGGTTTTAATAAAAACATAAAATCTAAAAATATTTGGCAATTAAATGATTTTCAAGGTAAGTGGCTTGTTATGTATTTTTATCCAAAGGACTTTACTGCAGGTTGCACTCTTGAAGCAAAAGGTTTTTCGGAATTAAAAAAAGATTTTTCAAAATATAATGCCGAAATTGTTGGTATTAGTGCTGATAATCAAGATTCTCATGAAAGTTTCTGCAGCGAGAAATCTATAAACTACACTTTATTATCCGATCCTAAAGGAATTATTAGCGATAAATATGGTTCTTGGATTCCTCCATTTTCAGATAGAAATACTTTTTTAATTTCTCCAGAAGGGGAAATTTCATATAGATGGATAAGTGTTTTACCTATAAATCATGCCAAAGAAGTACTTAATGTACTAAAGAAAAAAATATAAATTTTGCACGAACTTTCATTTGGAACTTGGTTAATTCACATCTCTTCGGTAATTGAATGGATATTTACCATCTTTGTTATATACAAAATTTCTACATATAAAAAATACAATTTATTTTTTTGGTTAAGCTTAGCTATGGTTCCAAACTTAATAGGAGCTATGTGCGCTATTACATGGCATATCTATGATAATCAAGATGTATTGTATGGATTAGTAACGCTTCAAGGTATATTTACATTTATTGGTAATTCAACATTAGCTCTCGTATCATTCACTATTTTTAAAAAGCAAGAGACTTATGAATGATTTATTTTTAAAATTTATAGAAAAATTAGGTTCCATCGATAACACATTTCTTTTCGCAATATCAATAATTCCATATGCAATATTTTTGTTTTACTTATATAAAATCAAATCTGTTAATATTTTTGTAAAAACAGGATTTTCCTTAACTGTTTTATTCGTATTCATAACTATATTTATATCTATCTTCACACTAAATTACTATGATAAAAACCTTGTTGAGGTTGACTTCATGCATGGCTTTGCAGAAACCTTCCTAACTCTAAGTGATTTTGTTATTTTGTTTGGATTTATAAAGATCTTAAATAGCTTAGAAGTAAACAACTCTTAAGACCTTTTACAATTTTGTGTTTTTTAGGTAAAAGTATTAGAGAATATATGAAAATAACGATTTTTTATGTTTACTACATTATTTGCAGCTGCAGATCCAGCAACTTTTTCTTGGTCTCCAAAGTGTGCCGTCGTAATGATTGCATGTAATGTTTTTGCTTATGCAATTGCTAGAGCAACAATAAGAAAACCTAATGAAGGTTTTGAAATACCTAATTCAAAATTCTATGGTGGTTTAAGTCACGCATCAGTTGTAGGTGCTAATTGCCTAGGTCATATTTTCGGAATTGGAGCAATCTTAGGATTAGCCTCACGTGGTGTTTTATAAAAATTTATTTATTAAATTATTTAATTATCAAACTTAAATTTTTTAACAATTTTATCTGCCATCTGATCAGGCATAAGTCCTAATTTTTCCTTACTCTGATCAGGTGAAGCATGATCAACTAAAACATCAGGTATACCTATTCTGTATACAGGAATATTTAATTCATTATCGTTTAATAATTCAACTATTGCGGAACCAAATCCACCTATTAGGGTTCCTTCTTCCATAGTTACAACTTTTTGAATCCTACTTGCTAAAGGCATAATTAGATTTTTATCGAGAGGTTTCACAAATCTTGCATTTATAAGACATGCCTTAATGTTCATATTTTTCAGTATCTTTGCTGTTTCTATAGCTGATGCGACCATTGAACCATAAGCAATAATTAAAATATCCTCTCCTTCTTCAAGTATTTCAGCTTCGCCTATATTTAAAGGTTCCCAACCCTCATCCATTACAGCCACACCTAACCCAGAGCCTCTGGGTATTCTTAGTGCTGTAGGACCGTTATGGTTTATTGAAGTTACTAACATCCTCTGTAATTCAGACTCATCTTTTGGGGCCATCAATACAAAATTAGGTATAGATCTCATATAACTGATATCGTACTGACCTTGGTGAGTAGGACCGTCAGCTCCAACTATTCCAGCTCTATCAAGTACGAATGATACAGGTAAATTTTGTATTCCTACATCATGAATTAATTGATCGAAAGCACGTTGAAGAAATGTACTATAAATAGCTACAACAGGTTTGAGACCATCGCAAGACATTCCTGCCGCAAGAGTAACTGCATGTTGTTCTGCAATTCCTACATCGATATATTGATCTGGAATATTTTTTTGCAATAAATCTAAACCAGTCCCTGTGGCCATTGCTGCTGTAATACCAAAAACTTTGCTATCTTGTTCACATATCTTCAATAAAGTTTGACCAAATATTTTACTATAACTAACTGGCTTAGGTTTATTTGAGGGAATAGATTTCCCCGTCGTAAGATCAAATGCAGACTGTGCATGATATCCGACCTGATCCGCCTCTGCATATGGGTAACCCTTCCCTTTTGTTGTGACAACATGAACAAGTACAGGTCTTTTAAGTTTATGGGCAGCATTAAAAGTCTTAACTAAGTTACCAATATCATGACCATCAATTGGACCCATATATGTAAATCCAAGTTCTTCAAAAACAGCTCCAACCTTAGGCACAGATAGTCTTCTAACGCTCCCTTTAATATTTTTAAATTCTTCTGGAATATCCTTACCAATTAAGGGAATATTTTTGACACTTTCTTGAACACTATCTGACAAAAATTGCAATGGTGGACTTACTCTTACCTTATTTAAGTATGATGAAAGGGCTCCCACCGGAGGTGAAATAGACATATCATTATCGTTCAAAACTACAACTAAAGGGGTATTTGGTAAGTGACCTGCATGATTTATAGCTTCTAATGCCATTCCTCCAGTTAACGCTCCATCTCCAATAACGGCAACACATTTATAACTTTCACCTTTTTTATCTCTTGCTATTGCCATTCCTAAAGCAGCGGAAATAGAAGTACTTGCATGTCCAGCACCAAAATGATCAAATTTACTTTCACTTCTTTTTAGATATCCAGCGACTCCATTTTGTTGTCTTAGAGAATCAAATTGACTAAAACGTCCTGTAATTAATTTATGAGGGTAACCTTGATGTCCTACATCCCAAACAACTTTGTCAAAATCAAGATCAAGAGTTTGATATAAAGCTAATGTCAGCTCAACTACACCTAATCCAGGGCCAAGATGTCCTCCACTAGTAGAAACTACTTGAAGATGTCTTTCTCTAATTTGACAGGCAATTTCCTCTAATTGTGAAACTGTTAAGCCATGAAGTTGATTTGGATGACTTAACTCACTTAAAAGCATTTAACAAAAATTGGTATTTATATAATCTAAAACGTGGAGGTGCAAAATGAGTATTTTTTTTGAAATAGATCATGTAATGTTTTATTAGATTAATAATTAATGCTAAAAATATATATATGAATGATTATTTTGAAAAAATACTTCAAGCTGAAGTCTATGAAGTTGCAAAAAAAACACCGCTAGAGAAAGCCCATAATTTAAGTAATACACTTAATAATGAAGTTTTTCTAAAAAGAGAAGATCTTCAAGATGTATTTTCATTCAAAATAAGAGGGGCTTACAACAAGATGAGTAAGCTCAGTAAATCTCAGCTTACTCAGGGAGTAATTACTTCAAGTGCTGGCAATCATGCTCAAGGGGTTGCACTTAGTGCCCTTAAGTTAAATTGCCAAGCAACCATATTAATGCCCATTACCACACCTCTAGTAAAAGTTAATGCCGTAAAAAATTTAAAAGCAAAAGTTATTTTATATGGCGATAACTATGATGAAACATACAAAGAGGCAATAAGGATTAGTAAAGAAAGAAATTTATGCTTTATTCATCCCTTTGATGATCCGGATGTAATAGCAGGACAAGGAACCATAGCTATTGAACTTGAACAGCAGCTTAAGGACAAACCTTATGCAATTTATATTGCTGTAGGTGGTGGTGGATTAATATCAGGAATATCCTTATATGTTAAAAAAATATGGCCTGAAGTAAAAATAATTGGTGTTGAACCAGAAGATGCTGACGCCATGACTAAATCCTTGGAAGAAGAAAAAATTGTGGAATTAACCTCTGTCGGTCAATTTGCAGATGGAGTAGCGGTAAAAAAAATTGGTAAAAATACATTTGATATTGCTAGAAAATATATAGATAAGATGATTAGGGTTAATACTGATGAAATATGTGCTGCCATAAAAGATGTTTTTGAGGATACTAGATCAATACTTGAGCCTGCAGGAGCATTATCAATTGCAGGAATGAAAAAAGATATTTTAAATTCAAATCATTCAAATAGAAAAATGGTTGCGATTGCATGTGGTGCAAATATGAATTTTGAGAGGCTTAGATTTGTAGCAGAAAGAGCAGAACTTGGAGAGTGTAAGGAAGTAATGATGGCTGTTGAAATTCCTGAACGTGCTGGAAGTTTAATTGATTTTTGTAAGTTACTTGATAATAGAAATTTAACTGAATTTAGCTATAGGATGTCGAATTCTAAGAATGCCCAGATCTTTGTAGGAGTTCAAGTCTATGGGTTAAATGATAAAAAAGCCCTTTTAAATGTATTTAGAAATTCGGAATACTCATTTATTGACATAAGTGATGATGAATTATCTAAAAATCATCTTAGACACATGGTAGGTGGTAGATTACCAAAAAAATTAAAAGAAATGAATAATAGAAACTATGTAGAGCTTTTATACAGATTTGAGTTTCCTGAGAGGCCTGGCGCATTAATAAACTTCCTAAATAACATGAAATCTAATTGGTCTATAAGTGTATTTCACTACAGGAATTATGGTGCTGATGTAGGGAAAATTGTTATTGGAGTTTTAATAGATAGAAATGAAATTTTAGAGTGGAATAAATTTGTAAGAATTCTAGGCTATAAATTCTGGGACGAAACTCAAAACGATACATATAAATTATTCCTTAGTGCATCAGATTAATTTTAAGGTATCTTAGGAAAGATTTCGGTAATAAAAATCAACCAATCTGATCTTAATGCCACTCCAATATCTGATATAGATCTAGTTACTAAAGTTGAAGCTATTCTATATTTGAAAGGTAGACCCGTAACAAAAAAGGATCTTTCAGAAATAACTAAATCTGATATCAACTCAATAAATGATGCAATTAAAGATCTAAAAAATAAATACTCTAATCCCAACTCAGCTATTGAATTAAATGGAGTTAATAACAGTTTTTCTCTAGAACTAAAATCAAGTCTTAATGAATTCGTCGATGATTTACTTCCCTCTGATTTGAAAACATCAGAATTAAGAACATTGGCAACTATTGCAATCAAAAAAAAGATTCTGCAATCGGATCTTATCCTTCTTAGAGGTTCAGGAGCTTATGATCATATTAAAGAATTATTAGAAAAGAAATTTATTGTCAAACGTAAGCAAAAAGATGGTCGATCATATTGGTTATCATTATCAGAAAAGTTTTTTCAAACTTTTGCTGTAAGTAATGAATATCTATCAAATATTGGAAGCAGTAATAATAAGCAGCAATAATAAGTAAATGTTATTATATGTTAAATAACGAAATGATAATGTTATCTGAGATTTTTGCAGTTCTGGGCCAAACCTTATCAATCTACTCTTTCATATTGATAATAAGAATTTTGCTTACATGGTTTCCAGGTATTGATTGGAGTAACGGTGTTTTATCTGCATTAACTTCTATCACAGATCCTTATTTAAACATTTTTAGGGGTATTATCCCTCCAATAGGTGGATTCGATATTTCATCCTTATTAGCTTTTTTACTTTTAAATGTTATTCAAAATTTAATTACAAATCTCCAGTATGCCAGCTTGGGTTATAGCTGAATTTATCTATCATCTCCAGAACCTCTTATATTACCTTTAGCGGCTCTTAATTTTAATTTTTCAAGGTTTTGTAATGCAACATCCTCTAAATTAAAATTTAATTCTGTACAAAGATTTGATATGTACCACAATACATCTCCTAACTCTTTTTTAATAGCTAATTTTGATTCGTTATCAAAAATACCATTTTTATCTCTAATAACCTTTTTCACTTTTTCTGCTACCTCACCAGCCTCACCAACTAAACCAAGAGTTGGATAAATATTATTTGAGCCTAAATCTGGATATTGTGCTGTTTCTCTAGCTTTTATCTGATAAGTTTTAAAATCCATGACTTAAATAACTAACTTTGGGTATGGTAAATTTATTTATATCTAGCAATATTATCCATATATGTCGAATATTGATTTAAAAAGAAGAACAAAAATAGTAGCAACTATTGGCCCTGCAACTCAATCCGAAGATATAATTACAGATTTAATTAAAGCTGGAGTAACAACATTCAGATTAAATTTCTCACATGGAGATCATAAAGATCATGCTGAGAGAATAAAAACCATAAGAGAAGTATCAAAAAAGTTAGATATAGATATTGGAATATTGCAAGATCTTCAAGGACCTAAAATACGATTAGGGCGTTTTAAAGATGGGCCAGTAAAAGTTAAAAAAGGCGATAAATTCACACTGACATCAAATGAAGTCGAATGTACAAATACTATTGCAAATGTTACCTACGACAAACTTTCTCAAGAAGTTAACGAAGGTAAAAGAATACTTTTAGATGATGGAAAAATAGAAATGATTGTAGAAAAAGTAGATAAACAGGATAATCTTTTAGAGTGCCTAGTCACTGTAGGAGGGGTTCTTTCAAACAATAAAGGTGTTAATTTCCCAGATGTTCAATTATCAGTAAAAGCATTAACAGAAAAAGATAAAGAGGATTTAAAATTCGGTTTATCTGAAGGAGTTGATTGGATAGCACTAAGTTTCGTTAGAAATCCATCCGATATAAATGAGATAAAGGATTTAATAAACAAAAATGGTCATTCAACACCTGTAGTCGCAAAAATAGAAAAATTTGAAGCAATTGACCAGATCGATACAGTATTACCCCTATGTGATGGGGTTATGGTTGCAAGAGGTGATTTGGGAGTCGAAATGCCTGCTGAAGAAGTTCCTCTTTTACAAAAAGAATTAATAAGAAAAGCTAATTCATTAGGTATCCCAATAATTACAGCCACACAAATGCTTGATTCTATGGCTTCTAACCCAAGACCAACTAGGGCCGAAGTTAGTGATGTTGCAAATGCAATACTTGATGGTACAGATGCTGTAATGCTTTCAAACGAAACTGCAGTTGGCGATTATCCTGTAGAGGCAGTTGAAACGATGGCAACCATAGCAAGAAGAATTGAAAGGGATTATCCACTTAAGGCTATTGAAAGCCACTTACCCAGTACGATCCCAAATGCTATTAGTGCAGCAGTAAGTAATATAGCTAGACAACTTGATGCAGGGGCTATAATCCCTTTAACAAAATCAGGTTCTACAGCTCGAAATGTAAGTAAGTTCAGACCACCAACACCTATATTGGCAACTACTACAGAGAGGAGTGTAGCGAGAAGATTGCAACTTGTTTGGGGAGTAACTCCAATAGTAGTTAAAAATGATGAAAGAACAGCAAAAACTTTTAGTTTAGCTATGCAAATTGCTCAGGAGATGGGGATACTTAAACAAGGAGATTTAGTAGTACAAACCGCAGGTACATTAACTGGAATTAGCGGCTCAACAGATTTGATAAAAGTCGGTTTAGTAAGAAAGATTGTTTCAAGAGGAATTTCAATAGGGGAAGTCGGAGTTACAGGTAAAGCAAGAATAATTAGAAATAATCTTGATATATCATTAATTTGCCCAGGAGAAATATTATTTGTTCCGAAGGAATTAATGAAAAATATTCCACTCAGTAAAGATTTTGCAGGTATTGTTACAAACCAAAGTGTAAATGATGTTTATGCTTTGTTTAACAAAAATAATAAAAAGATTTCTACAATTTGTAATTTAGAAAATATAGATAATCATCAAATCTGTAATGGCGACCTTATTACACTCCAGCTTAATGAAGGTGTCATATACATGGGACAAATTGAAGATGATGATGATGCAATAGATAAATATAAATATGTCTAGGAATATCTCAATAAAAGAAGCCTTAGGCATGGCAACAAAAACATTAGTTTCGAACAAATTGAGAAGTTCGTTAACAATGTTAGGAATTATTATAGGAAATGCTTCAGTAATTACACTTGTTGGACTTGGTAGAGGAGCTCAAACATTAGCAAAAAACCAACTAAGTAATTTAGGTGCCAATGTTTTATTCATTGTTCCTGGAAATAATGACACAAGAAGAAGAGGTATTTCATTTCCTAAAAACCTAGTTTTAGAAGATTCAGTAGCAATTAGTAATCAAGTACCAACAGTTAAAAAAGTAGCTCCTCAAATCTCTGCTAACGAAATAGTGCAATCAAATTCTAAAAGTTTAAACATATCAATTGCTGGAGTTACTCCTGAATTTCTTGAAGTAAGAAGCTTTGAAGTAGATAAGGGAAGATTTATATCAAAAAGTGATGTTAATAGTGCAAGAAGTTATGTTGTAATAGGTCCTGATCTTAAAGACGAATTTTTCAAAGATAAATCATCATCACTTGGAAAAAAAATCAGAATTAAAGACCATACTTATGAAATAATCGGAATATTAAAACCAAAAGGTGCTGTATTTGGAAGTAATCAAGACAAAAATGCTTATATACCACTAACTACCATGGTCAATAGGATAACAGGTAAGGACCCGACATATGGAGTAAGTTTAAGCTTCATTAGTGTTGAAGCGATAAATAAAAATGCAACTAGTGCCGCTAAATTTCAGATTACTAACTTATTAAGACAAAGACATAAAATAATCAGAGATGATGACTTTGCGGTTAGATCACAAGAAGATGCACTGAATATAGTTACTAACATTACAAGTGGACTAACGTTTTTATTGGCTGGTATTGGGGCAGTATCTTTAGTGGTTGGAGGCATAGGAATCATGAATATTATGCTCGTTTCTGTAAGCGAAAGGACTGAAGAGATTGGACTAAGAAAAGCAATAGGAGCTAAACAGTCGGATATATTAATTCAATTTTTGATTGAGGCATTAATTCTATCTACAATTGGAGGATTAATTGGAACAACAACGGGATTATCTGGTGTTTTTCTTTTATCTCTTATAACGCCCCTTCCTGCATCAGTAGGAATTACAACTACTTTTTCCACCATGATCATTTCAGGATCAATAGGTTTAATATTTGGCGTTTTACCTGCAAAAAGAGCTTCTAAATTGGATCCAATTGTTGCATTGAGAAGTTTATAAATAGAATTTATAATAATGCTCAATTTTTATAAATTAATTGAGATACTGGTGAGTCTTCAATCACTAGTAATAACATCAATGTTACCTGTTTATATTCCACTACCTTTCGTCTATAAATCTAGTTATTACATTGAGTTACCCATCACATGGCAAATTCCAACCATAATTTTATTAACACTTATATTTCATAAAAAAGTTGTTTTCAGAGCATTTTCCATATATATAATTTTGGGGTTATTTATTTTTCCTGTCTTTCATCAAGGAGGTTCAATAGGTTATTTACTCACTCCAAATTTTGGTTATTTATTAGGTTTATATCCATTAATCAAAATAATTGATAATTTAAAAAATAGAAATAAAATAAACTTTGGAAACTTTTTAAAAAAAAGGATTTATAGCAATATGTGCTATGCATTTAACTGGAATATGTTACAACCTCATACAAGTTATATTCTACAGTCAATTTAATTTATTTT
>CACLYZ010000002.1:0-94864 GCA_902611225.1 uncultured Prochlorococcus sp. | reverse complement strand
GTCCATTCAACAAATCCACAATCACCAGTTATGGAAATTGCATGAGTTTCTAAAAAAACATCATCACATCTTTTAACTAGCTTTTCTTGAGCTTTAACATAAGAATCTAATCCCTCTGTTTCCTGGGTTGGGTCAGTAAAAATAACATTCTCATTATAAAATTCAGCCCATTTTCGTTTTGTTGGCGCATCTGTACCATAAGGTTTAGTAAATAATCCCTTTAAATCCTCAATGGAAATTACTCTTGTCATTATGAAATTTTTATTAAAAATATCTTAAAAGATACAAACATTAAAAGCGGATGAAGAGATTCGAACTCTCGACATTCTCCTTGGCAAGGAGATGCTCTACCACTGAGCTACATCCGCATAACTTTCTTATTTTATCTCAAAGAAGGGATCAATGATAGAAATAATTAAATTTTTTCAATTAATTTATATTTTTAATTAAGGATCCCATCTCAATTGCTTGTAAAGCATAATTCCAACCAAGATTATTTTTAATCCCTGCTCTTTCTAAGGCCTGCTGCATGGTATCAGTAGTTAAAACTCCAAAAATAATTGGAACATTTTTTTCATTTGAAACTTGCGAAATACCTTTGCTCGCCTCAGATATAACTACATCATAGTGGGAAGTTTCACCACGGATCACAGCCCCAAGAGCAATTACAACGTCATAACTCTTTTTTTTCATGAGGGTTTTAGCTGCTATTGGTAATTCAAGGGAACCAGGAACCCAAACTATATCTACTTGATCGCTTAATTCTGAAGTATCTAAACCATGTCTTTTTAAACAATCAAGACAACCAGATAGAATTTTATTTGTAATTAAATCATTAAATCTTGCTATTACAATCCCAACTTTTAAAGTAGAGGCATTAGTAAAAGAACCCTCAAAAATAGCCATTAAATTTTACTTAGATATATTAATAGACTCTCACGAAAAGGTATTAAGTTCAAACTAATGAAGAAACTATCCCTGTAACAAAAACCAAAACAACCCAAACAGCAGCAATAGAATAAATTTTTCTCCTACTTTCTCGCTGTCCTTCCTCAGTAGAAGGTTGAGTCACATATAAAACGGGTACTCCAACTACCGCAATTAAAGAAGCAAATAATAGAGCATTTACGAAGAAAAAGTTAACAGCCTGCATAATTCAGTCTTAAGTTTCAAATATTATAAATACTATAATCTCATGAAAATGATAATTTTTAGAGAAAATTAACATACTTTAGCCACTTTAAATGCAAAAAAAAAATTTCTACCTAATATCTATTTAGGAATTAAAAAAGTATGCAAGAAAATACGATAATTCAAAAGAATTTATTTGCGATTGGTAATGATAATAATGAACAAAAAGAAATAACAAAAATTCCAGAAGACTTATCTTTGGAAGATCTAAAAAACGAATCGCAAAAAAGACCCAGACAAAGAAAAAATTCAACTAATTTAATAAATAAACTCAAGACTGATTTAATTTCAAATAACAAAAATGTTTGCATCAATGAAGAATCTTATAGCTATAAAACAGTTTCAAAACTGAAATTAACTCCTGTAATGAAGCATTATGTAACTCTAAAAGAAGAAAATAAAGATAGGTTATTACTTTATAGATTAGGAGATTTTTTTGAATGTTTTTTTGAGGACGCTGTATTGATATCTAACCTTTTAGAAATAACGCTTACCAGTAAAGATGCTGGCAAAGAGATTGGTAAGATCCCTATGGCAGGGGTTCCCCATCATGCACTGGAGAGATACTGTGCTGATTTAATTAAAAAAAATTATTCTGTGGTTATATGCGATCAATTAGAAAAGAGTTCTGGAAATTATGGGACTCCAATTAAAAGAGGAATAACAAGAATAATTACTCCTGGAACTGTAATTGAAGAGGGGATGTTGATAGCAAAGAAAAATAATTGGATTACTGCTATTTACTTATCAGAAGAAAACTCAGATGCATCTTATGAATGGGGTATATCAAAAGCTGATGTAAGCACAGGAGAATTAATAACTTTAGAAGGCCAATCTCTGTCAAAACTATTTGATGAAATTATTAAATTAGATTCTTCAGAAATCATTGTGGGAAGCAATGCAGTAAGAAATTTATTAATTAAAGGAAATAGTCAAATTACATATACTGTTTCTCAAGAGACTAATTTTGGAATTAATGAAGCAAATTATCTAATAAAAAATTATTTCCAAATTACAAACCTAGAGGGAATAGGACTTAAAAATTTAAACAATGCAACTAGATCACTGGGAGGTTTATTAAATTATTTAGAAAAAATTAATCCTTCAAATTTAGATAAAGATTCTTCTTTAAAAATCTCATTAGACTTTCCACAAATCCAATATGGTCACAACAAATTAATTATTGATTATCAAACTCAAAAAAACTTAGAAATCAAAAATACACAACGAGAAAACAATTATGTAGGTTCGCTACTATGGAGTATTGATAGAACTTATACTTGCATGGGTGCAAGGTGTTTAAGAAGGTGGATAGATTCACCACTATTAAACGTTAGTGAAATTTATAAAAGACAAAATATAATTACAAACTTTCTTGAATCTAAAAAATTACGTACAGATACCCAAAATTTACTTAGAGCAATGGGGGATTTAGAAAGACTTTCAGGTAGAGCTTGTGCAGGTCATGCAAGTCCCAGAGACTTAATTGCAATAGCTGAAGGTTTAAAAAAATTGCCTAGACTAAAATCCATAATTGAATTATTTAAATATGATCTCCCAGATTGGATTGATCAATTAAAAAACATTGATGAAGGACTCTTAGAATTAGCTGATACAATAAGTTTTAAGCTAGTAGAAAATCCTCCTCTAAATATTAGTGAAGGAGGCATGATCCACGATGGTGTTGACAATATATTGGATGGTTTACGCAATTTAATGGATGATTATTCTGAGTGGCTAAATAAAGAGGAATTAAAGGAAAGGAAAATTAGCAAAATTTCAAACCTAAAAATTCAATTTCATAAAAATTTTGGTTATTACATTTCTATAAATAAGTCAAAAGTTAATTTAGCTCCACAACATTGGATCAAAAGGCAAACACTTACTAATGAAGAAAGGTATATCACTTCAGAAATAAAAAATAAAGAAAATAAGATTTTCCAAATAAAAAGTAGAGCTTCATCAAAAGAATATGAAATTTTCTGCGAATTAAGAAATATAGTTGCTGAAAAAACAAAACAAATAAGATCAATCGCAAAATCCATAGCATCTCTTGATGCACTGCTTGGTTTATCAATTACTGCAGTAGAAAACAATTTTATAAAACCTGCATTAATACCAATAAATGATTCAATGACAAAAAATAGTACAAAAATTATCGCAGGAAGAAATCCAATAGTAGAGCAATTGTTAAGTGATAAAAAGTTTGTAGCAAACGATATCTCTTTTGAGGATAATCAAAAATTAATTATATTAACGGGTCCCAATGCAAGCGGAAAAAGTTGCTTTATAAGACAACTTGGTTTAATACAAATTCTCACACAAATTGGTAGCTTTATTCCTGCTAATAATGCTGAAATCAAGATTGCAGATAGGATTTTCACAAGAATTGGGGCAGTTGATGATCAATCATCTGGACAATCAACATTTATGGTAGAAATGTCTGAAACTGCATCAATTCTAAATCAGGCAACTTCTAGATCACTAGTTTTACTTGATGAGATAGGCAGAGGGACATCTACTTTTGATGGACTTTCAATAGCTTGGTCAGTAAGTGAATATCTAGCAAAAAAAATTCAATGTAATACTATTTTTGCTACGCACTATCATGAGCTGAATTATTTAAAAAATTCAAATAAGAATATACAAAATTTTCAAGTTTTAGTAGAACAAAATAACAATCAGCTAATCTTTAGCCACAGGATTGTTAAAGGGGGCTCAAACAAAAGCTATGGCATAGAAGCAGCTAAATTAGCAGGAGTTCCAAAAGAAGTTATAGAAAAAGCAAAATCAGTTTTAAATTCTCTAGAAGAAAATAACAAATTCAATTACGATATTAAGTAGATTTTTGAAATTTTATATACAAAAATACTTTTTAAATTGTTTCCCTCAATAAGGCGTTAACCGAAGCAGCTGCCATGGCAGCACCTCCTCTAGTTGAATTCAAAGCAATTCTAGGAAGATCGGTGGAAAGCAGTTTGTTTTTGCTATTCTCTACTCCAATAAATCCAACAGGCATTCCGATAATTAAACTAGGTAAATCTTTTGCATTTTCTAAAATATCAATTAAATAAGTTAAGGCTGTAGGCGAACTGCCAATAACTACAATAGGAGATTTGCTTCCAGAATTTATAGCGGATAACTCCTTCCAACCTTCACTTAAGCCATATGCAGTTTTAGTTAAGTTTGTATGATTATTTTTTCCAAACCACATTCTAGCGGTGAATACTTTATTCCTAGTGGTATTTTCTGCCATGGATTTTATTGCTGCTGCAGCCATATCGGTATCAGTTAAAATAGGAGCACCATTTTTAAGTGCCTGAAGACCCTTTTCACAAGCACCTTCACTAAAATTTACAAGATTTTGAACTGTAAAATCTCCTGAAGTATGGACTAATCTCTCTAAAACTTTTTTTTCCAAATAATTTAGATCATTGGCTACTAAACGAGATCTTATGAATCTGATGCTTTCCAAAAAAATTGGATGATCTATTACCATTAAATTTAATTTGTGTTAGAAGTAATCATAGTTAATATATGGTTTTTATTGAGCTATTATGCCAATACAAATATTATGGGGTAATGATCTAAATGCTCAAAATACATTTATTCAAAAATTAATTGATAAGGAAGTAGCCAAAGAATGGAAAGAAATAAACGTAACTAATTTAAATGGAGATGATGATGAGCAAGTCAATAAAGCTTTTGATGAAGTTCTTACACCTCCTTTTGGAGATGGATACAGAATAGTTACATTGAAAAATAATCCCATTTTTACTGCCAAAAATGAAGATCTAAGAACTAAATTTGAAAAAATTCATGACAATATACCTCAAAATACTTATTTAATTTTGCAAAATACAAAAAAACCAGACTCAAGACTAAAGAGTACTAAATTTTTACAAAAACTTATCAAAAATAATTTAGCCAAAGAAAAATCATTTTCTTTACCAGAAATTTGGGACTATGAGGGACAAAAAAGATTTTTAGAAGATGCAGCAAATGAAATGAATATCAAAATTGATCAAAATGCAGCTGAATTAATTATTGATTCAGTTGGTAATGACAGCTTTAAACTAATAAACGAATTAGCCAAAGCAAAAACATACCTCTCTGCAGTATCAAGTGATTCGAATTCACAACTTTTTCTTAAAAGTATTGATGTAAAAAAAATATTTAGTGATCATCAATCCAATATTTTCAAAATCATTGATCTTCTCTTACAAAAAAATATTAATGAAAGCCTCATTGAAATAAATTATTCTTTACAGAAAGGAGAACCTGCTTTAAGAATAAATGCAGGTTTAATTAGTCAAATAAGAATTCATACCATTATAAAACTAGCAGTTAATTCAGGTAACGATAATGCAGAAAAGATTTGTAATCTTGCAGGCATTTCTAATCCAAAAAGAATTTTTTTTATTCGAAAAAAAGTCAAAAATGTATCTCAAGAATATTTAATTAACTTAATGAGTAACTTACTAGATATTGAATCATTACTAAAACAAGGTAATAATCCTATCAATGTTTTTACAGAGAAATTAATTAATTTAAGTTAACCAAATTATAAGTTTAAGAATTTACATTATGATTTAAGTATGGCTTTACTAGTAAAAAAATTTGGCGGTACTTCTGTCGGTGATATTAAAAAAATTAAAAATATTGCAAGTAGCATTTGTCAAAGTAAAGAAGCAGGGAATGAAATTGTCGTAGTTGTCTCTGCGATGGGGCAAACTACAGATGATTTAAATTGTTTAGCGGAATCAATTAGTAAAAATCCTAATCGAAGAGAATTGGATATGCTTCTCTCAACTGGAGAGCAAGTAACCATAGCTCTTCTTTCAATGGCATTAAACGAATATGGAATACCTGCAATTTCAATGACTGGTAGCCAGGTTGGAATTATTACTGAATCAATTCATGGAAAAGCGAGAATTCTGGATATTAAAACAGAAAGGATCCAAAATTATTTAAATCAGGGTTTTGTAGTTGTCGTGGCTGGATTTCAAGGAACAACATTAAGCCATACGGGTTCAATGGAAATTACAACTTTGGGTAGAGGTGGTTCAGATACTTCCGCGGTAGCTTTATCAACAGCTTTAGGAGCTGAGACTTGCGAAATTTATACAGACGTTCCAGGGGTTCTTACTACTGATCCAAGGATTGTTCCTAATGCAAAACTTTTAGATGAAATTAGCTGCGAGGAAATGCTTGAACTTGCAAGCGTCGGTGCTTCAGTTCTGCATCCAAGAGCAGTAGAAATTGCTCGCAATTATGGAATTAAATTGTGTGTCAAATCAAGCCAAAGTGACTCCAGTGGGACTCTCCTAGAAAGTCAAATCCAACCTCTCCCGCTAAAAAGAGGAAGCTTAGAATTAACTAAAACAGTCAATAGTCTTGAAGTATTAGAAAACCAAGCAGTATTCAGTCTCTCAAATATTCCTGATAGGCCTGGGATTGCGGCGCAAATATTTGAAAAACTTTCAGAAGCAAGTATTAACGTAGATTTAATAATACAAGCGACAAATGATGGAAATAAAAACGATATTACATTTACTGTTGGTGAATTAGAAGTAAAAAAGACTGCAGAACAATGTGAACTTATAACTAGTCAATTAGGGGGAGAATTTAACTTAAAAACCAACATGACTAAATTAAGTATTCAAGGAGCAGGCATTATGGGCAGACCTAGTGTTTCAGCTGATTTATTTGATACTTTATCTCAAGCGAATATAAATGTTAGATTAATAGCCACTAGTGAAATTAAAGTCAGCTGTGTAATTGAAATTAATAATATACCAAAAGCTATTAGATTTGTTGCTGAGAAATTTAAGTTATACGATACACAAATATTTGTTAATCCAATCAATGAAAAACAAGATCAACCTGAAGTAAGAGGAATTGCATTAGATAAAAACCAAGTTCAGGTAAGCTTTCGAAAACTGCCTGATCGTCCAGGTGTAGCAGCATCGATTTGTTTAGCATTAGCTGAAAATAATTTACTTATCGATACTATTGTTCAGTCTGAAAGAATTTTCTCTTTAAAAACCAAGGATATTAGTCTTACAATGAATAAACAAGATAGAGAAAAAGCTAACTTAGTTTTTGAGGCCTTAACAAAAAAATTACCCGGATCATACATTGAAGATGGCCCTGCTATAGCAAAAGTAAGTACTGTAGGAGCGGGAATGGCATTTAAGGTTGGGACGGCTGGAAAAATATTTAGAGCATTGGCTGACCAAAATATCAATATTGAAATGATTGCCACGAGTGAAATTAGGACTTCATGTATTGTCTTAGAAAAAGATTGTGACAAAGCAGTTAATGCGATTCATAATCATTTTGAATTAGAAAAATAAGTTCTTTTTAATTATTTCTTGCCAATTTTTGTCTTAATTTTTTGATTCTATCCCTCAAATTTGCTGCTTCTTCAAAATTTAACTCTTTTGCAGCGTCTTTCATTTTAATTTCTAACTTTTCTATTAAGTCAGGCAATTCTTCGAGCAAACATTGATTATCACTGGAACTGAGAATTGCGTCAGTTTTGTTATTAACTATATTTATTAAATCTTTAGATAAACCACCAGCATCTAGTTTTCTGGAAAGTTCTAGAAAAGATAATATTGAATTTTCTATTTTTTTGCCTGCAGGTTTTGGAGTAATACCATTGACTTGGTTATATTTTATTTGAATAGTTCTTCTTCTTTCAGTTTCAGATATTGCTCTTTTCATTGAATCTGTGAAGTTATCTGCATAAAGCAAGGCAACACCTTCAACATGTCTGGCAGCTCTCCCTATTGTTTGAATCAATGACCTTTCTGCCCTCAGAAAACCTTCTTTATCAGCATCTAAAATGGCGACTAAGGATACTTCTGGAAGATCTAGTCCCTCTCTTAATAAATTAACTCCTACCAAAACATCATATTCGCCCATTCTAAGGTCTTGAATAATTTCAATTCTTTCAATTGAATGGATTTCGGAATGCAAATATCTAACTCTTACTTTATTTTCAGATAAAAAATCAGTTAGATCTTCAGCCATTCTCTTAGTAAGTGTTGTCACAAGCACTCTTTGATTCTTTTCAGCTCGAATTCTTATTTCAGATAACAGATCTTCTATTTGGCCTTCACTTGGTCTTACATCAATTACCGGGTCTAATACTCCAGTTGGTCTTATAACTTGCTCAATAAATTCACCATCACATTGATCTAATTCCCATTGACCGGGGGTGGCACTTATAAATAATGTCTGTTTGGATTTTTCCCAAAACTCTTCACATTTTAATGGTCTATTATCTGCAGCACTTGGCAATCTAAAACCATGATCTATTAAAACTTTTTTTCTAGATTGATCACCGTTGTACATCGCATGAAGTTGAGGACAAGTTACATGACTCTCATCAACTACCAACAACCAATCTTTAGGAAAGTAATCTATTAAGCATTCTGGCGGTGAACCTTCCTCCCTTCCTGATAAATGACGAGCATAATTCTCAACTCCATTACAATAACCAACCTCTTTAAGCATTTCTAAATCATATTTTGTACGTTGTTCTAGACGTTGAGCCTCTAATAATTTTCCTTCGTATGTAAATTTATCGAGTTGAGTTTTTAGTTCACTTCTAATTGCACTTATTGCACTCTCAAGTCTTTCTTTTGGAGTCACAAAATGCTTCGCTGGGTAAACGCTAACTTGTTCCAAACTTTCAAGTATTTCTCCTGTAGTAGGGTCAACATATCTAATTGCCTCAACTTCATCACCAAATAACTCAATTCTTATTAATCTATCTTCATAAGCTGGACCGATTTCTAAAACATCACCTTTAATTCTGAATCTACCTCTAGTAATTTCAATATCATTTCTAGTATATTGATTTTCAACAAGAGACCTCAAAGAAGAACGTAGATTTATTAATTTTCCCACTTCAAATTTAACTGCAGCTTTTAAATACTCACTCGGTATACCAAGACCATAAATACAACTTATTGAGGCTACAACAATTACATCTTTTCTTTCAAATAATGAGCGTGTTGCAGAATGCCTAAGCATATCTATTTCTTCATTAATTGAAGCAGTTTTGGCTATGTAAGTATCACTTACAGGTACATAAGCTTCAGGTTGATAATAATCGTAATAAGAGATGAAGTACTCAACAGCATTTTTTGGAAAAAATTCCCTTAATTCATTACATAGTTGTGCAGCCAACGTTTTGTTATGGGCTAAAACAAGTGCTGGTCTTCCTGTTTGTTGAATTACATTAGCAATGGTAAATGTTTTACCAGTTCCAGTAGCTCCCAAAAGAGTCTGAAACTGTTTACCATTATTTACGCCTTTAACTAATTTTTTAATAGCTTCTGGTTGATCACCATTTGGTTCGTAAGGAGCTTGAAGCTTATAGTTGTTCATCAAGCTAGTAGCTAAAGGATGTTGCTATACTAAGAAATTTTTTCTCCAATTATTGAATTTTTCAAAGATTCTTTTAAGCCCCTAACAACCGCAATCATTGATATTAAATCATCTAATTTATTAACTACAGATCCAACGCCAACTGCTGAGGCTCCAGAGGATATTGCTAGTGGACAAGTTACTTGGCTTAATCCAGAGGCACTCATGATTGGTATATTCAGAGATTGTTTCTTAAATTCTTGATTAATAGCATAGGTAGCTGCAAGAGTTGGTACTGATTTTTCAAAAAACCCTTGAATTCCTGGAGAATAAGGAGTAGAACTGATACCACCTTCTGTTTGAATAATATCAACGCCTTCTTCCACGAGCTTTACAGCAAGATCAACTTGTTTATCAATAGGCATAGTATGAGGAACAGTTACTGATAAAGGAAAATTAGGCAATAAATCCCTCGTCTCTTTTGTAATGTTTAAAACTTTTTTATCTGAAAAATGAATGCCTTTTTCATAAAAAGTATCGTAATTTCCTATCTCAATTAATGATGCTCCTGCTTTTACAC
This sequence comes from uncultured Prochlorococcus sp., assembly GCA_902611225.1. Classification (GTDB taxonomy): domain Bacteria; phylum Cyanobacteriota; class Cyanobacteriia; order PCC-6307; family Cyanobiaceae; genus Prochlorococcus_A. Next base: position 84,708 of record CACLYZ010000002.1, on the reverse strand, counting down.
AATCTTGAAAAGATCGAGGCACTATTGAACTAACACAAACGGGTAGTGTTGAATTCTTAAGTGCTAAATCAACGAGTTCAGGTTTACAGGCAATATCGACAAGATCTGCACCTCCTAATGAAGCAGCCTCAACAATTATTTTCACAGACTGAACATCGAAATTATTCAATCCTGAAATAACTTTGAGTAAGGATTTGCTTCTTAACTCTTCTTTGATTTTTTGTGGCAAAAGATTAATCAGACTCATTTACTTAATGAATTTATTACCCGATTGTGACATTGTTTTAGTAAAACAGTGCATTTTTTAAAAAATATTATCTGAGCAACACAAAATGACTGATAAAAAATTAAGTCAGAAAAATTGGTCATCATGGCATCATCAGCTTCATAAGGAGATTCTTACCAAAAAAATATTAATTCCCAAAGGATCCAATATTTTAATAAGTGTTTCGGGGGGGCAAGACTCAATGGCCTTATTAACCCTAATTAATGACCTAAAAAAACTACATAATTGGTCTATTAGTGTTTGGCATGGTGATCATCAGTGGCACGACAAATCATCACTATATGCTCTTGAATTAAAAGATTATTGCGAAGATAAAAATATTTCATTCTCTTTTGATCAAGCAAATAAAGAAAGTATTGCTTCAGAAGAAAAAGCACGAGAATGGAGATATAAAAAATTATGTGAAAGAGCCAAAACTTTATTAAATAAAAATCAACAAAAACATAATATTTATTTGTTAACTGGTCACACAAGTAGTGATAATGCAGAAACATTTATCCTCAATTTATCTAGAGGAAGCAATTTTGCAGGTCTGAGTAATATTGAGAGTAAAAGATTAATAGAAAATCAAATTTATTTAATAAGACCAATATTAATTTTCAGTAGGGAAGATACAAAACAATTTTGCAATGATATGAAGATCCCAGTCTGGGAAGATCCTACAAATTCAGATCTTAAATTAAAAAGAAATTTAGTAAGAAAAAAAATTATTCCTACCTTAGAAGTCATCTATCCTGGTTGTTCTGAAAGGATAAATAATTTTTCCCAAAAAATGAGCAAATACAATAATGAACGTAATGATCTTAGTGAACTAGCGTATTTATATTGTAAAGATGTTAAAGGTATAGATAGGAATCTCCTAAATGGTATGTGTATTGAAGCGAGGTGCACAATTTTAAATAGATTTTTAAAAGAAATATCTGCAAAGCAATGTAGTTCTAAAAATCTGACAAAATTAGCAACTTCAATTTATGAAAAAAATAAAGGTCAAATTAATCTGCAAGAGTTTTTAAAAATTATTTGGGATAAAAACTATATAAATTTTGAAAAAAGTTAAGATGTTACAGCAGATCTTCTTCTTCTTGTTCTACCTTCAAATGAATCTTCTGTAGCAGTCTCAGCTGATGGATTCTGTGAAACTTTTGGACTTTTTTGGGAATTTTGTGGGTTATTTGAACTATTAGGATGATTATTGTTTGATTTTTTATGGAAATTATTATTTCTATTTCTATTGGAGAAATTTTGCTCTTCGGAAATCTTTGGAATATAAGCACGAGTTCCACTTGGAGCAGGTTGAACTAAACACAAAATAAGTGGTTCAACTTGTAATTCTCTTCTCATTCTTCTCGATAAACCATTTTCAATTTCTCTTTGTACACCAATCCAATCTACCTCAAAATTATTCGGCCCAGTTTGTCTGGATAATTGTTTCCATCTATTTTCTAAGACCCAGCTGATTTCTCGTTCTGTCCACATAGACATTTTTCTTGGCTCTGCAGTAGTAACAACTCCTCTTAAATTAACTCTAGGAGGCGCAACCATCTTCCCATCTGTACTAATAGGAGCTAAAACAGTTACTACACCATCCCCAGCTAATTGCTGCCTTTCCTTTAATACTCGAGCATCTACTATCCCATTTCGTGAGTTATCTAGCAGTTCAACACCAGCTTTTACAGGATCACCCTTCTGAATAGAATTAGGTGTTAACTCAACTACATCTCCATTTTCAATAATTAAGATATTGTCCTTTGGAACCCCCATAGTTTGTGCACTCTTCCCATGACAGACAAGCATTCTATGTTCTCCATGAACAGGAACAAAAAACTTAGGTTTTGCGAGTGCCAACATTAGCTTTTGATCTTCTTGAAAACCATGACCAGAAACATGAATATTCTCACCCTTTCCATATACAACCTTTGCTCCGAGTTTCATTAATCTATCTATGGTATTAACAACAGAAATAGTATTACCAGGAATTGGGCTGGCTGAAAATATTACAGTATCAGTAGTCTTAAGACGAACATGCTGATGTTCACCACGCGAGATTCTGCTTAACGCTGCTAGGGGTTCTCCTTGACTACCCGTCATTAATAATAATGTCTCCCTATCTGGCAAATCTCTAATTTGCTTGATAGGAACAAACAAATCATCTGGGCATTTCATATAACCAATATCTCTTGCTTTAGCAATAACATTTATCATCGATCTACCTAACAACCCGACCTTTCTTCCATGTTTCATGGCCAATTCTAAGATCATTGTCACTCTATGCACAGAACTAGCAAAAGTGGTAAGGATAACTCGTTCTTTTGCCTCTGCAATATGTTTTTCTAAAGAGGGATAGATAGTCTTCTCAGAAGGACAAAAACCTGGAACTTCGGCATTAGTAGAATCACTGAACATGCATAAAACGCCCTTCTCTCCGTAATGCACCATTCTTTCAATATCAAATTGCTCTCCATCTACTGGCATATGATCAAACTTAAAATCTCCCGTGAAAATAATTGTGCCGACAGGTGTTGTAACTGCTAAAGAAAAGCTATCGCAAATAGAATGGGTATTTCGAATAAATTCAACAGAAAAATGTTGGCCTACTTTTACAACATCTCTTGGATTTACTGTCTGTATAGTTGTTCTATCAGATACCCCTGCTTCCTCCATTTTTCCTCTAAGCATTGACATTGCCAGTCTTGGGCCATAAATAATGGGAATATTAAAATGCTTTAGATGATGAGAAATACCTCCAATGTGATCTTCATGCCCATGAGTGACAATCATTCCTTTTATTCTTCTTTGATTTTCTTTTAAAAAAGTTGTATCAGGCATAACAACGTTTACGCCATGCATACCATCAGATGGGAAAGCTAGGCCGGCATCAACAAGCATTAATTCATCACCATATTCAAAAACGCAAGTGTTTTTTCCTATTTCATGTAGTCCTCCAAGAGGTATTACCCGTAGAGCTGGCGTATTACTTTTAGATCTAGATGAATCATGAGTAGATCTATTTACAGTTGAATTTGTACTTGATTGCATAATTTTGAAATTTATGAAGGCCTGCTTGTAATCAAATAAGGTTTATTTAAATTTAATTATCAAGTTAAATAAAAACCCTATTATAGGGAATTCAGGATAAAAGATAGTTGCTTTTTCATGTCATTGGTTAAAGGTGACAAAGGACTTCTAGGATTACCTACATCCCATCCAGATAGCTCCAAAGCAGCCTTAATTGGAATTGGATTAGTAGTCATAAAGAGTGCTTTGAAAAGAGGCTGAAGTTTTTCATGAATAGCAAGAGCATTGGAAACCTTGCCACTTTGAAAAGAATGAATCATCTCTTTCAATTGCAATCCAACTAAATGACTTGCAACACTTACTACTCCTACAGCACCTACAGATAACATTGGAAGCAACAATGAATCGTCACCACTATATACAGAGAGTTCAGAGCCACAAATAGCTCTTAGTTCTGTTACTTCTTCTATTCTACCGCTTGCAGCTTTAATACTGAGAATATTTGAGAAATCCATAAGTTTCTTCACAGTATCAGGTAATAAATTGCATCCAGTCCTGCCAGGAATGTTATAGAGCATAAGAGGCAAATCCTTTGCAGATTTAGCAATAGAACTGAAATGTTTATAAAGACCTTCTTGAGGCGGCTTATTGTAATAAGGAACAACAACCAAAGCACCGTCGGCACCAGAGTCGTAAGCTTTTTTTGTAGCCTCCACAGCTTCGCTTGTACAATTGCTACCAGTGCCAACTATTAATTTACAGCTTGGATCCAAAGATCCTTTTACCGCAATAAATAAATCATGCTGTTCCGCCCATGAAAGAGTAGGAGATTCACCAGTAGTACCGCACAACACAATTCCATCGGAACCGTTCTCAAAAAGGTAATTTGAAAGTTTTATAGCTAGTTCATAATCTACATCTCCATTCTCAGTGAATGGAGTAACCATTGCAGTCAATATTCTTCCAAATAGTGGATTATTACACTTAGTTTTGTCTGTAATCATTTTTTTGGAATTAATAACTCAGCTATTTGAACAGCATTCAGAGCTGCTCCTTTTCTTATTTGATCTCCACATAACCATAATTCTAATCCATGAGACTGACTTATATCAGTTCTTAGCCTGCCAACAGCAACATTATCCCTTCCCATAACGTCATTTGGCATAGGAAATCTATTATTTTTGTAATCCTCAATAACTTCAATTCCAGGAGATTTTTTTAATTCTTCAAGAGCATCTTTAGGATCAACTATATCGGCAAATTCAATATTGATCGATTCAGAATGTGCTCTCAGTACTGGGACTCGAACACATGTAGCAGAGAGCTTTAAATCAGCAATATTTAATATTTTCCTTGTCTCATTAACCATTTTCATCTCTTCTTCGCAGTAATTATTTGAAAGCATAGGGGAATTATGTAAAAACAAATTAAAAGCAAGGGAGTATGGCAAAACTTCACTTTTTTGAGGATTTCCTTGAAGATATTGTTCAGTTAAAAGTTTTAGTTCCTCCATCGCCAGTTGGCCTGCACCACTGACAGATTGATATGTTGAGACAATAACTCTTTGAATAGTCGAAAGTTTGTTTAATGGAGCTAAAACCAAAGTCAACAAAATGGTAGTGCAGTTTGGATTCGCTATTACCCCATCATGATTAAGTACGTCATTAGCATTAACTTCAGGGACTATGAGAGGAACCTTCTTATCTAATCTGAAAGCACTTGAATTATCTATCAGTAAAGCATTTTGATCAATAATGGTAGACAACCATTTTTTTGAAATACTTCCGCCTGCTGAAGCCAAAACTAAATCAAGATTCTTAAATTCTTCCTTAGTTGTTTTTTTTGTAACTAATTCTTCATCTTTCCAAATAATTTTTTTTCCTTCAGACCGCTCTGATGAAAGCAAGACCAATTCTGATATTGGGAAATCACGTTGTTCAAGAATTTTTAGCAATTCAGATCCCACAGCACCTGAAGAACCTAAAACGGCAACTTTTAATGGCCTATTAGGCAAATACGGAGATTGTCTCACACTTTAAAATGATTTTTATAAATAGATTGACTATTTTTTTTTACTTTATCAAAAAATTAACTTTCAAGGAAATCACATAATGTGAAATAATTAAGATTCGGTTCATAGTAATAACTTAGAAAAACATGGCTAAAGATGCACTAATAGTCAAAACAACTCCTCTGCCTCAAAGCAGAATTTCATTCGAATTAGAAATACCATCTGAGACATGCAAAACGTGTATAAATGAAACAATCAGTTCTATCAGTCGTTCGGCTAAAATTCCGGGATTTAGACTTGGTAAGATCCCTAAACAAGTCTTAATCCAAAGAATTGGCATCACACAATTACATGCTTCTGCTCTGGAAAAAATTATTGATAAATCATGGCAAGAAGCGTTAAAAATAAAATCTATAGAGCCACTAAGTGAGCCAGAATTGGTAGATGGATTTGAATCTTTACTTGCAAAGTTTAGTCCTGAAAAATCACTTAAGGTTACTCTTCAAACTGATGTTGCCCCAGAATTAAAACTTAAAAAATCCAAAGGACTAAGTGTTGAAATATCAAAGACAAAGTTTGATCCTAAGTCAATAGATGAAGCGCTAGAGAAATCTAGAAATCAGTTTGCAAACATTATTCCAGTCACCAATAGAGCAGCAAAATTAGGAGATATTGCTGTAGTTAGTTTCAAAGGAAAATATAAAGATTCTGGTAAAGAGATTGATGGTGGAACAAGTGAATCAATGGATCTTGAGTTAGAAAAGAACAAAATGATTCCCGGTTTCGTTGAGGGAATCGTAAAGATGAAAATTGGTGATACTAAAACACTTAACCTTAAATTTCCTGATGATTATTCTCATGAGGATTCAAGAGGCAAAGAAGCAATTTTTGAAGTAAATCTTAAGGATCTTAAGGAAAAAGAATTGCCTGAACTTAATGACGATTTTGCAAAACAGTCTGGCAACAAAGAATCATTAAAAGAGTTAAAGAAAGATATTGAAAAGCAACTTAAAGACAATTTTGAAAAAACTCAAAAAGATATCAAAATTGAAGCTTTATTAGATGCCTTAACAAACGAATTGGTTGCTGAAATTCCAAAATCTATGATTGATATAGAAGTGAGGAATAATATTGAACAAACCGCTCAAAGATTTGCTCAACAAGGTCTTGATGTAAAATCTACTTTCACTCCGGAATTAGTGAAGTCATTAGCAGAGTCCACAAGGCCTCAAGCTGAAAAAAATGTTAAAAGGAACTTAGCTTTAAAAGCATTAGCTAAAACAGAAAACATTAAAGTCGAGAAAGATGAAATTAATTTAAAAATGAAAGATTATGAAGATGCAATCTCTCAATCTTCAAAACAAATAGATATTAAAAGATTAACAGAAGTAATAAGTAACGATCTACTCAAAGAAAAATTAATAATTTGGCTTGAAGAAAATTCTGAAGTAAAAGAAAAAACTACTAAAACTTCTAAAGTTACAAAAACCTCCAAAACATCAAAACCCGCAAAAACTGCGACTAAAACTACTAAAACTTCTAAAGTTACAAAAACCTCCAAAACATCAAAACCCGCAAAAACTGCGACTAAAACTACAAAAACAACAGGAACTACAAAAACTCAAAATAAAAAAGAAAAAAAATAATTTATGAAATTTCCTACTAATTAAACAAAAACCTCCTAAATTATTTATAAGACGAAAACTAATTTGTGAACTCAGAAAAAAAACATTTAATCCAAAGCTCAATAAGCTCTTACGAAAGTAATAATAAAACTATTGCCGCTGTTCCCACCGTTATAGAACAATCAGGTAGAGGAGAAAGAGCTTTTGATATATATTCAAGATTATTAAGGGAAAGAATAATTTTTTTAGGTACTGGAATTAATGATCAAGTATCTGACTCCCTTGTTGCACAATTATTATTTCTTGAAGCGGAAGATCCCGAAAAAGACATACAAATATATATCAATTCACCTGGAGGCTCAGTAACGGCTGGAATGGCCATATACGATACTATGCAACAAATATCCCCTGATGTAGTGACAATATGTTTTGGAGTAGCTGCAAGTATGGGGGCATTTCTACTTTCTGGAGGAGCAAAGGGGAAAAGATTAGCTTTACCTAATTCTAGGATTATGATTCATCAACCTTTAGGAGGTGCACAAGGTCAAGCAGTAGAGATTGAAATACAAGCTAAAGAAATACTTTTTCTCAAGAAAACATTAAATTCACTTTTAGCAGATCATACTGGTCAACCTTTAGAAAAAATTAATGAAGATACAGAAAGAGATTACTTTTTATCTCCTTCAGAAGCAGTCGAATATGGATTAATTGATAAAGTTATCAAAAAGTGACAAGGGATACTGATTTTTTAAGAACATGATGACGAATCGATATTTATAAGCAATCCTAGTGAATAGGGAATATTTATCACCTTTCACTTTAAAACTTATAATCGATGGCTAAATTCGACGCCCATCTTAAATGTTCATTTTGCGGGAAATCTCAAGACCAAGTAAGAAAGCTTATAGCTGGTCCTGGGGTTTATATCTGTGATGAATGCATAGATCTTTGTAATGAAATTCTCGATGAAGAACTACTTGATAATCAAGCGAACACCAACAACTCTCCGCAAGTAAAAAAGAAATTACCAACTGATAATCCAAAAAAATCTGTTCCTTTAGAATTAACCTCAATTCCTAAGCCATTAGAAATTAAAAGTTTTCTAGATAATCAAGTTGTTGGACAAGAATCTGCAAAAAAAATATTATCAGTAGCCGTATACAATCACTACAAGCGATTAGCTTGGAAAGTTAAAGAAGATAGTAAAAATAACAATTCAACAGATTCACAAGCAACTAAATTACAAAAATCAAATATTTTACTTATAGGCCCTACTGGAAGTGGAAAAACATTATTGGCGCAAACTTTAGCAGAGTTTCTGGATGTTCCATTTACAGTAGCTGATGCAACCACTTTGACAGAAGCTGGATATGTTGGGGAGGATGTTGAAAATATACTTTTGAGACTTCTACAGAAATCAGAAATGAATGTAGAACTAGCTCAAAAAGGAATTATATATATCGATGAAATAGATAAAATCGCAAGAAAAAGCGAGAATCCTTCAATTACTAGAGATGTCTCTGGTGAAGGAGTACAGCAAGCATTATTAAAAATGCTTGAAGGAACAATTGCTAATGTGCCACCGCAAGGCGGAAGAAAACATCCCTATCATGACTGCATCCAAATTGATACGAGTCAAATATTATTTATTTGCGGAGGAGCTTTTATAGGTTTAGAGGATATCGTCCAAAAGCGTATGGGTAAACATTCTATAGGATTTACCACCAATTCAGAACAAAATAAAGTTGATGCAAAAAAAATAGTAGACCCAAGAGATTCCCTGAAAAATTTGGAATTAGATGACTTAGTGAAATATGGCCTAATTCCAGAATTTATTGGAAGAATTCCGGTTTGTGCTGTATTAGATCGTCTTACTAAAGAAACTTTAGAATCTATTTTGACTCAACCAAGAGATGCATTAGTAAAGCAATTCAAAACTTTGCTAAGTATGGATAATGTTAAATTATCATTTGATCCTGATTCTGTTGAAGCGATAGCAAATGAAGCATATAAAAGAAAAACAGGTGCAAGAGCATTAAGATCAATAATTGAAGAGCTAATGCTAGACATAATGTACACTTTGCCTTCTGAAGAAAATGTAAAAGAATTCACAATTACGAAAAAAATGGTAGATAATTTGTTCTCATCTAAAATTGTTAAACTACCTTCAGGATCAAAAAGAATCATTAAAGAGTCTGCATAAAATTAGAGTTTAATTTTTCTAATTGAATCCCGAATTTTTCTAATTAATGAAAAATAAATGTCAAATATACATAAGCCTTTTCATCAAAAATATAGACCAAGTAACTTAGACGAACTGGTTGGGCAAAAATTTATATCCATTACACTCAAACAAGCACTATTAACAAAAAAAATTGCTCCTGCATATCTTTTTAATGGTCCAAGAGGCACTGGAAAAACATCAAGTGCAAGAATATTTGCAAAATCTCTAAATTGCCAGGCATTCGACCAACCTACGATAACTCCTTGTTGTAAATGTGACTTATGTAGACAAATTACAGATGGGAGCGCTCTAGATATTATCGAGATTGATGCAGCATCAAATACGGGAGTAGAAAATATAAGAGAAATTATAGAGAGAGCGAGATTTGCACCTACTCAAGCGAGATGGAAAGTATATGTTATTGATGAATGTCATATGCTTTCAACGGCAGCTTCAAATGCTTTACTAAAAACTATTGAAGAACCGCCCTCAAGAGTTGTATTTATCCTTGCGACGACTAATCCTGAAAGAGTATTAAATACAATAAAAAGTAGATGCCAAAAGTTTGATTTTAGAAGAATAAGCCCTAGTGATATTTTTCAACATTTATCAGAAATCGCCGAAAAAGAATCCATTGAGTACGAAGTTCAGGCCTTAAAAATGATTGCAAAAAGATCTAATGGAGGTATGAGAGATGCACAAAGCCTGCTTGAACAATTGAATCTTTTACCAGAAGGGATAACAATTAATAATATCCAAAACCTTTTAGGAGAAGTATCAGAAAGTGAATTAACAAATCTGATTAAATCATTAGTTGAGAATAATCCAGAGTCATTAATTCTCACCTGCAACAAATTATATGATGCCGGAAACGAACCTCTTCAAATAATTATCGGATTATTGAATATAACAAGAGATCTACTATTAAAAACTACAAATAATAAATATTCAGATCTTTATTATACGTCTGATGAATTTCAAGATGAATTGAATAAAATCTCAAAAACAATAAATAAATCAACAATAATTAATTGGCATAATAATCTGAGAAATATTGAATATCAAATCAAATCAAGTGATAATCCAAGGCTTTGGTTTGAAATACATTTAACTGGCCTTCTAGGTAATCAAGAGATAAATAGTTTTGAAAATAAGCAGGAACGTCAAAATAATACGACTGAGGAGAGTCATGAAAGTGGAAAAAACATTGCAATTTTCAATAAAGAAAATATTTCTAATGAAATTCAAAACCCAAGTATCAAAAAAGAAATTACACGCGATGAATTGATCGAAAAAAAAGACGAAAAATTAGAAAATTTTGAAGTGCTTGAAAAAGAAAGTATTGAAAATATTTCTGACATTAACCAAAATAATCCTGGATCAAATAATTTAAAAGATAAATGGGAATTAATTCTTTCTAAAGTAGAGTTACCATCAACAAGAATGTTACTTTCACAACAAGCCGAACTTGAAAGTTTTGATTCGGAGAAAATAACAATTGCATTATCTCCAAACTGGGAAAATATGATTAAAAGCAGAAAAGTTATAATTGAAAATACTTTAAAAAAGACATTTGGAGATGGAATAATACTTAATTTTTCAACCAAACAATTAAATAAAAGTAACCCAACAAACACTCCAGAAATAACCCAAAATAAATTAAATAATTTTCGACCAATAAAAAAAATAGAACCAAAAACTAATTCGTCAACAAAAATATCTAACGAGGAAACTTATGATGATAGTTCAAAAAACTTAGCAAATTTTTTTAATGGAGAAATCATAGACCTTGATGAATAGATTAAACTCCAGTATGAAGAGTCTTTCGCCAGAGTATCTTTTTGGGAAAAATGGACATCTTTATAGTTACCCAAGGGATTACTAAAAACCAATGTGATAAATAAAAAACCGATACCAATACCATCAAAAAATTGCTTTTTTGCAATACGGGTACTTCACTTTTACAAGAAGAACCGTACCAAAAAGCAATTCCAGATAACATAAAAGCTGTAAATGAAATAGGCCAGTAAATTGGTGAATCTAAAAAAGTAATACTGAAAACTAAATCAAAAATAGAAATTATTGGTAAAGCATATTGCAAGATGAAAAAGTAAGTTAAATCAAATTTCTGCAAATAATCAATTTTATTAGTAAATAATTGATCTCCATAATCAAAGAATCTTTGCAACCCCCCCTCTGCCCATCTTTGCCTTTGCGCTAATAAAGCATTTAAATTCTCAACAGCCTCCTCCATGACTGGAGGATCCCATAGGATTCCAATTCTAGATTTTGATAACAATAATCTTAAACTCAAATCAAGATCATCTGTAACTGTATCTTCATTAAAAGAACCACATGCTAATAATGTTTCTTTCTTAATTAATTGGCCATTTCCCCTTAATTCGGAAACTCCAGCAACTGATAATCTTCCATATTGAAAGATTGCATCCATAGCCATCTCCATTGACTGACAGGAAGTTAAAAAATTCTTACTTACATTGGTTACTGATTTTCTTAGTTGAACTGCAGACCAATTACCCTCTTCTACAAAACTAAACAACCTTATCAAAGAATCTTGTTTTAATTCAGCATCAGCATCCAAAACTAATAACCATTCACCATGGGTAAATTTCAAGGCATAATTCAAAGCTCCTGACTTTCCTCCTCCTGCATTTGGAGAACGACTTATGACTTTTAACTTGTCATATTGTCTAGATAATCGATCTAAAATTAAAGGCGTCTTATCAGAACTACCATCATCGATTATGTAAATATTTAATTTATTTGTTGGATAATCTAAACTAAATAATCTTTCAACTAATCTTGCTATGACATTCTCTTCATCTCTAGCTGCGACTAAAATATCAAGCACAGGTAACTCTTTATTGCTAATTCTTCTGCTTACAGTATTTAAAACGTTATTCCTTTTGAAATTTCTAGAAATAACTATTAAACCGTAAAAAACAATCACAAAAGAAAGAGTCAATATTATGTAAAAGAAATTTTCGATATTGTTAGCATGAGGAATAAAAGCTACTAAAAAACAAGCACTTAGAAATATAAACGACTTCAATCTTCGATTTTTATAAAAACCCTTACTCATAAAAGTAAATTGTTAATTACTTAACTTTCATTGAGACAATATCTCAAATTTTTTTAGTTTTGCATTTCGATAGTAATGATTCAATATTTGTTCATAAGAAAATCCTAATTTAGCCATTTCAATTGCTCCTGACTGAGATAAACCTACACCATGACCGAAGCCTCCTCCTCTCAAAAGCCATAAATCATCATTTAATTTATTAATAGTAAACAAATTACTAGGTATAAAATTTAATACCCGTCGAATATCATCTTTAAGAAGAACAATAGATTTATTACCCTTGTCCATTTGTATTTCCAATTTTGTCACTCTGCCACTAGACCCACGTTCAATAGAATTTAAATCCAAAACATCTTCATTAATATTTATAAGTTTGTTTTTAATTAACTTTTCTTTAATTTCAAGACTAGAAATTTTTTTATTCCAACGAAAAAGAGAATGATTACTTCCATAAAACTGTTCTTTATCAAAATCTAAAAAATTATTTAAATAAGATTCATTTGTAATTGGAAGTTTAAAAATTTTATTTAATGATTTAGAACCATCAATGATTGAAATGAAATAAGAATAATCTTGAATTTGCCAAGACTCGCCTGCAGTAGCAGATACTCCACCATTAGAACCATGGTAAAAAGCATTTATTGGTTGATTTTCATGAGTGAGAATTAAATTTGAAGTTTCGTCTATGGCTTTTTGTACGTTTTTATATGAAATTTCAGAAGGCTTATAAACTTGGCATTGAGTGCTTATACATAAATGATATTTATCCATATTAAATCTATCAGAATTAAATATTCCCCAAGTTCTTGCAATAACTGCTTGAGCCTTGAGTGCTTCTAAAGGAGAATTCGGTCCAATTTCATATGGCAAAACACCTGCCAAATAGTCATCAAATTCAATTTTTTGAACTAAGGTCCAAGTTCCATATAAATCTTTTATTAAATAAAAATTTTTGCCAAAATTAACACCATTTATTTTTATTTCCTCTTCTGAATAAATATATATAGGACCTTCAAGTTTCATAGCACTGTAGTCATTTCTAAGAAAAGGAGTAATTTGAAAATTTTTTATTTTTTTGAAAATCTTATTTTTTAATTCAAACTCTGGCAGATCATCTTGAAATGGAATCCATACTTCCCAATTTTTAGGATAGGCAACAGTCGTCTCAAATCCTTTGTCTCTTAGTTTCTCTGATTGTTTTTTTGCCGATTCATAACTTGCAAAAGGACCAAAAACAATTCTTTCAATTTTTTTTGGATTTTTAATGGGAATATCAACCCAAGTAATATTTATCTGTTTTGATTTATGTTTAATACCGTTGGACGATATCAAATTTAAAAAACCTTTATTAGTTTTAAAGTTTATATTCTTTTTATCCGAAAACCTATCATTCTCACCGCCTAAATATTGCTTTAAACCAAGTAAAAATTTTCCTTTTTTAATTTCATTATGGAGTTCAACCTTTAGCAATTCTTCTCCTTTTGCATTGGAAATAAATTTAGTGTCTATTATTAAAAGAGAAATACAGCCTAAAAATAAGTTTAAAAAGGCAGATTTAAGTTTCATAAATTAGAACTTTCCTTATCAATTAAAAACTTTAATTTGCACCAATGCGTATAAAGGTTTAGATTATCCTAATTAAACACATTTGACTTAAATGTCTAAACTTAAAACTCGTAAATCAGCTGCCAAAAGATTTAAAGCTACTGCAACGGGTAAATTCATGAGAAGAAGAGCTTTCCATAATCATTTACTTGATCATAAAAGCTCAAAATTAAAAAGACATCTATCAACAAAAGCCGTAGTTGATGAAAGAGATGCTGATAATGTAAAATTAATGATTCCATACGCATAAATCTTTAACCAATTTTTATTAGATATTCATGGCACGGGTAAAAAGAGGCAACATAGCCAGAAAAAGAAGAAACAAAATCTTAAATCTTGCAAAAGGTTTTAGAGGCGGCAACAAAAATCTTTTCAGAACCGCAAACCAAAGAGTGATGAAAGCTCTTTGTAATGCTTATAGGGATAGAAGAAGAAGAAAAAGAGATTTTAGAAGACTTTGGATCTCTAGAATTAACGCATCTGCGAGGATAAATGGAACAAACTATAGCAAGTTAATAAATGGCATGAAAAATTCAGAAATTATCATTAACAGAAAAATGCTTGCTCAATTAGCCTTAAACGATCCTAAGTGTTTTGAAAAAATTGTTTCTTCCGTTAGTAAGTAGAAAAAAGAATATAATCTAGAAAAGTAATTATAAATAATGGAAATATCTTCCTTTCAATCTTATTTAATAATTCTTTTTGTTGTATTAATAATAATTTCTATTTTTGTATTCAGACAATTTCTAAAAACAAGAAGTGAAGAATTAAATTTAGTAAAATTCGAGCAGAAAGGTTTAGATTCTCTTACTCAAGCTACAGAATTATATGAATTTGGGTCTATCCAGATAAAAAAAAGATTATATTCTGAAGCTACTAAAACTTTTTTAAAAGCAATTGAAAATTATGAAAATGAACCTGATGAAGCCAAAGCGATAATAAATAATGCTTTAGGATTTTCTTATGCTGCTCAAAATGAATTTAAGAAAGCAATTAAACACTATAACACTGCAATAAAATCACTTCCAGAATATCCTATAGCCCTAAATAACCTCGCATCAGCACAACAGCGTTTACTTGAGTACGACATGGCATATGAAACTTATCAAAAGGTTTTGGTGATAGATCCAAAAAACAAAACAGCAATTAAAAAAAGTAAGGAGTTAGAAAAAAGAAACAATTATAAACCTTATAAAGGTATTAAAGATAAGGGATTCTAAATATGGAAAATTCTTCTTCTTTAATAATTTGTGGAAAACAATTTTCGAGTAGATTAATGGTTGGTACTGGCAAATACCAATCTACTCAAGATATGGTGGAAAGTTTGTCAAATTCTGAAACGGAAATTATAACCGTCGCTGTTAGAAGAATTAAAAATGATCATACCGGAGAAAATTTACTCGATAAGATCAACTGGGAAAAATACTGGATGCTTCCTAATACAGCTGGTTGTGTTAATTCCGATGAGGCAGTCAGAATAGCAATTTTAGGCAGAGAACTTGCAAAATTATCTGGTCAAGAAGAAAATAATTTTGTGAAGTTAGAAGTTATTCCTGACAAAAAGTATTTGCTACCAGATCCAATAGAAACTCTTAAAGCAGCCGAAATTTTAATAAAAAAGGGTTTCGCTGTACTACCTTATATCAATGCAGATCCTATTCTTGCAAAAAGACTAGAAGAAATAGGTTGTGCAACTGTAATGCCATTGGGTTCGCCCATAGGTTCCGGGCAAGGTTTGTTAAATTTATCAAATATAAGGATAATTATTGAGAATGCAAAAGTGCCAGTAATAATTGACGCAGGAATTGGGGTGCCTAGTGAAGCTTCTCAAGCTATGGAAATTGGAGCTGATGGTGTCTTAATCAATAGTGCAATAGCTCAAGCTGCAAATCCTCCTCTAATGGCTCAAGCAATAAATTATAGTGTGAAAGCTGGCAGGCAAGCTTTTCTGGCAGGAAGAATTAAAAAACAAGACTTTGCAGTAGCAAGTTCGCCGGAAGAAAACATATCTATCTAATTCTCTATAAATGAGAAAAGTTTAAAAAGAAAGTAAAAATTGTTATTTGCTTTTATTTATCTTTTTAAGAAAGAAGATTTGAAACTATTTACAATGTTTTTTCGCAAAGTGGAAGCACACTGTAGTAATTTAATAAATATATTATGAATCTTTTAATTCTGGAGTTCTGAGTGAAAGTTATTGTTCTAGGTGGAGATGGTTTTTGCGGTTGGCCTTGTGCGGTGAATTTAGCAGAGCAAAATCATGATGTTATTATTGTCGACAATTTAAGTCGTAGAAAAATTGATATTGATCTAGAGGTAGAATCTTTAACTCCAATTGCTTCGATAACAGAACGACTTTCTGCATGGGAAGAGATTGGAGGTAAGCCTATGAGATTTCTTAATATGGATATCTCTAAACAATATCAAAAATTGCTCAATTTACTAATTGATGAAAAACCAGATTCCGTGATCCATTTTGCAGAACAAAGAGCAGCACCTTACTCGATGAAATCCAGTTTCACCAAAAGATATACAGTGGATAATAATGTTAATGGCACCCATAACCTTCTTGCTGCAATAGTAGAGAGTAATTTAGATATTCATGTTGTTCATTTAGGTACGATGGGTGTCTATGGATATGGATCACATAGAGGTGCAACAATTCCAGAAGGTTATCTAAAAGTTGAAGTTCCACAACCAGATGGAAGCCGATTTGAAGAAGAAATATTACACCCTGCAAGTCCAGGTAGTGTTTACCATATGACTAAAACCTTAGATCAATTATTATTTCTTTACTACAACAAAAATGATCTTGTAAGAATTACTGATTTACATCAAGGCATTGTTTGGGGAACAAATACAGAAGCAACTTTAAAAGATCCTAGATTGACAAACCGATTTGACTATGACGGAGATTATGGAACTGTTTTAAACAGATTTCTAATGCAAGCTGCAATTGGATATCCATTAAGTGTACATGGGACAGGCGGGCAAACAAGAGCATTTATACATATAAAAGACTCCGTAAAATGCGTACAACTTGCTCTTGAAAATCCTCCAAAATCTGGAGAAAGAGTCAAAATCTTTAATCAAATGACTGAGAGTCATCAAGTTGGAGAACTAGCTAAAAAAGTTGCTTCTCTAACAGGAGCTGATATTAATTATTTACCAAATCCAAGGAATGAAGCGGTAGAAAATGATCTAATTGTTGATAATAAATGTTTTATAGAATTAGGTTTAAACCCAACGACTCTTGATAATGGCTTATTAGAAGAAGTTGTTGAAGTTGCCAAGAAATACTCCAATAGATGTGATCTTAAGCGCATACCTTGTGTTTCATCCTGGACTAAAAAACAAGCTGAGGCTATAAAGACTAATTAAAATTTCTGAAATAATTACCTTAAGAAAGTGAAAATTGCATTGTTTACTGAAACTTTTTTACCTAAAGTTGACGGCATAGTCACAAGACTGACCAAAACGATAGAATTTTTAATAAAAAATGGTGATGAAGTTATAATTTTTTGTCCAGAGGGGTGTCCAGAATCATATATGGGCGCGACTGTAGTTGGAGTGGCTGCAATGCCATTACCCTTATACCCAGAGTTGAAGCTTGGTTTACCAGGTCCTGCAGTCTCAGATAAGTTAGAAAAATTTAACCCAGATTTGATACATGTTGTAAATCCAGCTGTACTTGGCTTAGGTGGCATATGGTTGGCAAAAACTAATAATATTCCTTTAATTGCGAGTTACCATACTCATCTTCCGAAATATTTAGAACATTACGGTATGGGTATGTTAGAGCCACTTTTGTGGGAATTACTTAAAGCAGCACATAATCAAGCCTTATTAAATTTATGTACATCCACCGCTATGGTAAATGAGCTAAAAGATAAAGGTATTCAAAGGACTGCTCTATGGCAAAGGGGAGTAGATACTTACAGTTTCCGGCCAGACTTGAGAAGTGAGAAAATGAGAAAAAAATTATTTGGAGAATATAACGACGCTAATTACTTGTTGATTTATGTAGGGAGATTATCAGCTGAAAAACAAATTGAGAGAATTAAACCAGTCTTAGAAAGTATTCCTAATACTTGCCTAGCACTTGTAGGTGACGGACCATATAGAAACCAGCTTGAAAAAATCTTCGAAAATACCAAGACTAATTTCATAGGATATTTATCTGGAGATGAACTTGCTAGCGCTTATGCCTCTGGAGATATATTTTTATTTCCATCTAGTACGGAAACACTTGGGTTAGTTTTACTAGAAGCAATGGCAGCAGGATGTCCAGTTATCGGAGCCAATAAGGGGGGAATTCCAGATATTATTAGCGATGGGATTAATGGTTGTTTATATGATCCTGATGAAAAAGATAATGGGGAACAAAGTTTGATTGAAGCGACACAAAAAATTCTAGAAAATGAAGATAAAAGAGAAGTTATGAGGAAAGAGGCACGAAACGAAGCAGAAAAATGGGATTGGAATCAAGCAACACTACAACTGCAAAATTATTATGCAGATACTCTCAAAGAAATAGATTAAAATAAATCTTAATTATGCTACGTGCGGAGGCGTGGGATTATTATACGAACTTAAAGGAAGTATAAGAGTAGCGATATTTTGATTCTTTTCAGGCCTTTTTTTCTTTGAAAATTTTTTTCCAAAGGGTACTCTTATAACATTAGTTCCCTCAATGGACCAAATGTTTGAGTTATCTCCTGAAAAATTATTGACAAAATTTGGTAAATCTACGTTTTTAACTGGCAGGTGCTTAACATTACCAGATTTAAAATCTTTGGTCATAGCTTCAAATACCCCAAAAAATTTGATGCTCGAATATTTTAATAAAAAAATTTAAAAAAATTCTATAAGAAAATATTAAATTTTTATTCTCACTGATAATAACTAAGTAAATATAAGGACGCTAGTCCTTTAAGCACATTTTTTTTCTTCGAAAGTCTCGCCTTGATTTACATTGCAAGAACAAATTAAATTGCGATCGCCATATGCATTATTGATCCTAGAAACTGAAGACCAAAACTTAATAGAAGTTGGAGTTTTATAAGGATAAGAAGCTTTTTCTTTTGAATAAGGATAATGCCAATTATCAGCAATTAACTCTTTCAGCGTGTGGGGAGCATTGCTTATTACATTATTATTTTTTAATTCATGGTTATTTTCTATTTCACTTATTTCGTCTCCAATCAATAGCATAGCCTCACAAAATCTTTCTACTTCTGCCAAACTTTCACTTTCAGTAGGCTCTATCATTATGGTTTCTGGAACAGGCCAACTAATAGTTGGGGCATGAAAACTATAATCAATTAATCGTTTAGCTAAATCATTTACACTCAATCCAGTTTTGGATTTTAAATCTCTAAAATCTAAAATGCATTCATGTGCGACAAAATTATTTTTTCCTTTATAGAGAATCTTGAATTTATGTTTTAAGGAATGCGCAATATAATTTGCAGATAAAATTGCGTGCGAAGTTGCTTTCCTTAACCCACTAAGACCTGCCATTTTTATATACATCCAACTTATTGGAAGAATACTTGCACTCCCATGCTTGGCAGAAGATACGAAATTAAAACTATTAGATAAATTATTATCCATTAAAGAATGAGTAGGAAGGTATGGGCTTAAAACTTCTGATGCAGCAACTGGACCAACTCCTGGACCACCACCTCCATGTGGAATGCAGAATGTTTTATGTAAATTCAAATGACAAACATCAACGCCATAGTTTCCAGGTTTGCATAATCCAACCTGAGCGTTCAAATTTGCTCCATCTAAATAAACAAATCCTCCCACAGAATGAATCAAATCACATATATTTCTGATTTGTAATTCAAAAACTCCATGAGTAGAGGGATAAGTCAACATAAGAGCCCCTATTTGGTTATCAAATTTCTTGACCTTGATTGACAAATCTTGATAATCAATATTTCCTTCGTCATCACATTCAACAGTTAACACGTCAAAACCTGCCATAACTGCACTAGCAGGATTTGTTCCATGAGCACTTTTTGGAATTAAACATTTTTTCCTTAACAGTTCACCTTTTGATTCAAAATAAGAATTAATTGCCAATAAACCTGCAAACTCTCCTTGAGAGCCTGCATTTGGTTGAAAAGAAACTGATTTTAAACCAACAATCTCACTTATCCATTTTTCTAGGTCAGATATAATTTTTGAATAGCCTTTAGTTTGATCTGGTGGAGAAAAAGGATGTATGGAAGATAAATTAGCCCAAGAGACTGGATTTAACTCTGCTGCAGAATTTAACTTCATGGTACAGCTTCCCAATGGCATCATCCCATCTACCAAAGAAAAATCTTTTTCTGCAAGTCGGAATATATATCTCATTAATTCAGTTTCACTTTGGTAATTTGTGAATATATCTTGCTGCATCCATGCACTGGATCTCAAAGCTAAACTTTCAAGATGAAATTCTTTATCAAATTTTATATGCTCTAAATCTTCTTTCTTTTCTATAAGGTTTGCTATGAAAGTCAAAATATCTTTTATTTCTTGTTCATTACTAAGCTCATCTAAAGAGATCCCAAAGCCAGTTGAATTTTCAATAGTTGATCCCAACGGCAAAATTCTAAAGTTATAGCCATTTTTTAAAGCTTCATTATGGATACTCTGGGAGTGCTCAGAATAAACATCAACACTATCAAATCTAATCCCATCAGGAATATCAAAACCTAAAGCAGCTAAACTTGATTCTAAATTTATTCTCAACTCAACTAATCTCTTAGCAATTTGCGTTAATCCAGAGGGTCCATGATAGATAGCATAAAAAGAAGAAATTATTGCTAACAAAGATTGAGCAGTACAAATATTACTAGTGGCCTTTTCCCTTCTAATATGTTGCTCTCTTGTTTGCAATGCTAGTCTTAGAGACTTTTCTCCATTTTTAGATAGAGTTTGCCCAACTATTCTTCCTGGTATTAGCCTTTTATATTTTTCGCTACAAGCAAAATATGCTGCATGGGGGCCGCCAAAACCCATTGGAACGCCAAATCTTTGCATACTCCCCACTGCTACATCAACACCAAATTCAGAAATTGGTTTAATCAAAACTTGTGCTAGTGGATCAATACATGCCGTAACAATAATTTCTGATCTATGTGCTTGGGATATTAAAAATGTGGGATCATATAATTCCCCATTTTTACCAGGTAATTGCAATAACATTCCAAAAACATCATCATGATTAGGAAGGTTGCTTTGAGTAAAGCGTTTTAAGGATATTCCCAAAGGTTTTGCTCTGGTTTGTAGAACATTAAAAGTATGATCAAAAACATTTGATTCCACTAAGTACACTTTTGAAGATTTATTTTTTCTTGCGGAAAAACTCATGGCCATAGCTTCTGCTGTAGCAGTACCCTCATCCAACAAAGATGCATTGGCGACTGGGAATCCTGTTAGTTCACAAACAATAGTCTGAAAATTAAATAGAGCTTCTAATCTTCCTTGTGCAATTTCTGCTTGATATGGAGTATAAGACGTGTACCACCTTGGATTTTCAAGAACATGTCTTTGGATTACTTTAGGCATGTGATTGTCATAATAACCAAGGCCTATAAGTGATCTAATTTTAGTGTTTTTATTCGCAATCTCTTCTAATTCATTTAAAGCCTCAATTTCTGAACAACCTTGGGGCAATATTTCTGAAGATTTATCTTTAATCTGAATATCTTCAGGAATAACTTGATTTATAAATTGATCAATATTATTAAAACCAAGCTTGTTCAGCATAATTCTTTCATCATTATCTCCTAACCCAAGATGCCTATCTATAAAAAAATCAGACCCAAATTTGGATGTCATATTAAAATATTTTTCTTTAAAATAGCTCTTTTTAAAAAGTTTGCCTTATTTTGGTACAACCTTTGATTGATATTCCTCAGAAGTCATCAAATCAGCAATTGATGCTTTTGATTCTGGTTTCAAAATGACTAACCAACCGTCTCCAATCGGATCATTCTGTAAAAGCTCAGGGTTCTCAATAACACTTTCATTTACAGATACTATTTCCCCTGAAAAAGGCACATAGACTTCCTCAACGGCCTTAACTGATTCTATTGTTCCAAAAGTCTCGCCTTTCTCTAAAGTCGCCCCTTCATCAGCTAATTCAACAAAAACAATATCTCCTAATTGATCTATAGCGAATTCACTTACTCCAATTTTTAATAATCCATTTTCTTCCAAGACATATTCATGAGTATCAGCATAGTTGAGGTTGTCTGGAAACTTGTAAGACATGATTAAGTAGATAAAGGAAGTAGAGAATCCTTTGAAATTAATTTTTCCTCTAATAGTTCAGATAATAATCGAATTAATGCAATTTTGATGTGTGCTATGTGAGAACCACCTTGAACAAAAATATTGTAAGGATCTCTTAGAGGGGCATCAGCAGAAAATTCACTTGTACTACCTTCAATAAAGGTACCTCCTGCCATTAATAATTTTGAATCATATCCATCCATTGATGATGGAACAACATTCAGAAAAGAATCTACTGGTGAAGAATTTTGAAAAGATTGACAAACTTTTTGTACCAAATCTGGATTATTCAATCTTACTGACTGAATAAGATCAGATCTATAAGTTGCTGGCTCTGGTAAAACCTTAAATCCCAAATTTTTAAAGACTGCTGCAACCATATCAGCGCCTTTTAGTGATTCGTGAACAATTTGTGGTGCTAAAAACAAACCCTGCAAAATTAATCTTCCTAGTCCAAAATTTATTCCTGCAGAAGAACCAATGCCTGGTGAGGTTAATCTAGAACATGCCATCTCAACCAACTCTGCATCTCCTGCAACGTACCCACCAGTAGGAACTATTGTTCCTCCCAAATTTTTAATCAATGATCCAGCAATTATATTTGCCCCTTTAGAAATTGGTTCACTGTCTTCAACAAGCTCACCATAACAGTTATCAACAAAACATATACAGTTAGGATCAAGAGAATGAATAAGACTACAAATTTTCTCTATCTGATGATTCGTAAGAGACTTTCTCCAACTATATCCACAACTTTTTTGTATGAATACTAATTTGCATGAATTTTCTTTAAAAAAATGGACAATTTTTTCTTCAAAAGAATCAAAATTCTCGCAGATATTTACTTGCTTATATTCAATATCAAAATCTTTAAGTGATCCTTTTCCTCCTCCCCTTATTCCTATGACTTCTTCTAACGTGTCATATGGTTGTCCTGTAAGAGATAACATAACATCTCCAGGTCGAAGAATTCCAAATAAGACAGAACTTATTGCATGGGTTCCACTTACAAATTGCATCCTTACAGCAGCCTTTTCAGCAAGAAACAATCTTGCAAAAACCGCATCAATTTTTTCTCTAGATATATCATCATGACCACTACCAGAAGATTGATTAAAATGACTAGTAGAAACTTTTTCTTCCCTAAAAATTGTCAAAATATTGTCTAATTTCTGGAAAACCTGATTGGACCTTTCTTGGAAAACTTTACTTAAACTCTCTTCGACAGAAAGAACAGCGTTTTCAGCCAGTTTTAAGTTATTGTCAAGATTCATTTATTATGAAAATTAATGTTATTTTTCAGAAGCTAAATTTCTTAATTCTGCGAGGAAAGCATTAGGTCCCCTGCCCTGAAAATAAGAAAGTTTTTTTGAAGCCTCATATAAATCAAGAAGTTCTCCATCTAATTCTTCTGCCGTATAATCTCTAATTCCTGCAATTACCTCAGCAAAACGTTCTCTTCGGGCAGATTTATTGACAGCATAGGCTTCCATTACCTGCATTTTACATGATCTCCAAGCCTTATTCTGACAAAAATGCACTGAAAGAGCATCACTTAAAGCAGAAGCTTCTTCATCTTCTATGTACCAGTCAAAAGATGAAGGTAAAGGTTTTAATCCTGAAAATATCTCGAATAACTCCCCTGCCGATAATGGATTACCAGAATCATTTTTTAGGGGTACTGCAGACTCTTCTAAAGATTTCCATAACTCTGGGTAATCACTTTCAAAACGATCCCTGATTTTTTCTATACCTTGATCAAGAATCGTATTAACTTGAGCCAAAGCGAGAAAAACTTCAGGACCTGGCGAAGATAATTTACCATTCCTAAGATTAGAAATTTGCGAATTGTGAACTTTGCCTAAATCAAGAACTTCAGAAAGTAATGGCAATACTCTGTGAGACCATCCATTTCTTTCATGCCAGAGGTGTATTAAATGAGCCATAGCCCTTCGACCTCTAGATAATTTATCGCGATATCCGAGACTCACAGATAATTAAACTTATCAATAGTATAGTATGATAATATTACATATCGGTAATTTTGAAAATAGTATTTCAATATCATGAATTCAGTAATTTTCCAAGAAACAGCAAAATTAAAAAAACCTGTTCCAGCTGAAAAAGTTATAGAACTCTCAGAAAAATTACTGGAACCTTCCAGTCATTCAAAAAGATATCCTCCAAGACTACATAAAACGTGGGGAACAATAGTTTTTATGGTTGCAATTCATATCCTGTCTCTTGTAGCTATACAACCAAAATTTTGGAGTCTCCCTGCAGTCACTTCATTATTATTTTTTTACTGGGTAACTGCTTGTTTAGGAGTCACGCTTGGATATCACAGATTGTTATCACACAGATCGTTCGTTGTACCAAGATGGTTAGAAAGATTTTTTGCTACCTGTGGAGCCATAAGTTGCCAGCATGGGCCAATAGATTGGGTAGGTCTACATAGGCATCACCACTCTTTTTCAGATACTGAAGTAGATCATCACAATAGTAAAAAGGGTTTTTGGTGGAGTCATATGGGTTGGATGTTTAAAGACGTAGAAGCACTAAAAGCTGTTCCAAAACTAAGTGCAGATTTAATCAAGGATCCATACTATAGATTTTTAAATAAATATTTTTTATTCTTACAAATTCCTATTGGACTTTCTTTGTATGTAATAGGTCAAAAATTAGGAGTTGGAGGATGGGCTCTAGTGCTTTGGGGAATTCCATTGAGGCTTGTAGTTGTTTATCACATAACTTGGCTAGTCAACTCCGCGACGCATTGTTGGGGTAAAGCACCATTTGAAAGTGGTGATTCATCTAAAAACAATGCGTGGGTTGCTGCATTAACTTTTGGAGAAGGTTGGCATAATAATCATCATGCATTTCCAAATTCAGCAAAACAAGGATTATTTAGAGGTCAGTTAGATATAACATGGGAACATATTAAGATTCTTGCGAAATTTGGTCTTGCAAAAAAAGTAAAGTTACCCTCTAGGTCTTATTATTAAATATATTGTTCAATATTTTCATGGCTAAAAGAGTACAAGTCGCATTAACTGAATCAATCGCATCACTAGGTAAAGAGGGAGATCTAGTTGAAGTAGCACCAGGATACGCAAGAAATTTTCTATTACCTTATGGCAAGGCAATGAATGTAACACCAGCAGTCCTTAAACAAATTGAAAGGAAGAAAGAAAAAGAAAAAATCGCAGCTGATAAATTAAAGCAAGAAGCTTTAGATTTCCAAACTGCATTATCTACAATAGGTAGGTTCACTATCAAAAAACAGGTTGGAGAAGATGGTGTACTTTTTGGAACTGTTACTAATGGAGATGTTGCCGAAGCAATAGAAGCAGCAACAAAAAAAGAAATTGATAGAAGAAACATTACTGTTCCTGATATTCATAATTTAGGTTCCTTTACTGCAAAAATAAAATTACATCCAGAAGTAAATGCTGAAGTAAATATTGAAGTAACAAGTTAATCAATTTGTTGCATTATTTTGAAAAGTAGCCAGAGTATATATCTAAGCAATTAAAGATATGGTTTCCGTACCTTTTCCAAATAATGGGCAAAATAAAAATTTTAAAAAGGATTTTAATAGTGAAAATGCTGGATTAGTTCCTCCTCAAAACGTTCAAGCAGAAGAAGCTGTTCTTGGTGGCATACTTCTTGATCCAGACGCGATTGGAAGAATTGCAGACTTAATTAAACCTGAAGCTTTTTATATAAATGCCCATCAAGAGATTTATAGAACAGCATTAATGTTGCATACCCAGGGTAAACCAACTGATTTAACATCAATGAGTGCTTGGTTAGCAGATAATGCATCACTAGAAAAAATTGGGGGAAACAGCAAACTGGTAGAACTTGTTGAAAATGTTTCCTCTACAGCTTCCATAGAACAAGTTGCTAATTTAATTAACGACAAATTCCTGAGAAGGCAACTTATCAGATCTGGTAATGAAGTGGTTCAACTAGGTTTTGATCAAACTCAAGATACTAATGAAGTGCTAGATAAAGCAGAGCAAAAAATATTTGAAATCAGTCAAGAAAAACCTTCAAAAGGTCTGACTCAAGCAGCTGAAATCCTTACAAGTACTTTCAATGAAATAGAGTCAAGATCATTAGGTACTTCAGTAGCTGGAATTCCCGTAAATTTCTACGATCTTGATGCGATGACTCAAGGTTTTCAAAGAAGTGATTTAATAATTGTTGCTGGAAGACCTTCCATGGGGAAAACTTCAATAGTTCTTAATCTGGCTAAAAATGTTGCACAATCTCAAGATTTACCTGTGTGTGTATTTAGCCTTGAAATGAGTAAAGAACAGTTGACATATAGATTACTCTCTATGGAAGTTGGAATCGAGAGTGGCAGGCTAAGAACAGGAAGATTACAACAAGATGAATGGCCGTTACTCGGAGAGGGTATCAATTCACTAGGTCAATTACCAATATTTATAGATGACAAGCCTAACTTAAGTGTTTTAGAGATGAGATCTCTTTGCAGAAGATTAATAGCTGAACAAAAAAAAGAACTTGGATTAATTGTGATTGATTACCTGCAGTTGATGGAAGGATCAACCCCTGATAATAGAGTCCAAGAACTTTCACGAATAACAAGAGGTCTTAAAAGCATGGCCAGAGAATTAAAAGTACCAGTAGTAGCTTTATCTCAGCTTAGTAGAGGAGTAGAGTCTAGAACAAATAAAAGACCAATGTTAAGCGATCTAAGAGAATCAGGATCTATTGAACAAGACGCAGATTTAGTATTAATGATTTATAGAGATGAATACTATAATCCAGAGACTGAAGATAGAGGAATTACAGAAATCATTGTCACTAAACATAGAAATGGACCCGTAGGAACTGTTAAATTATTATTTGAACCTCAATTTACGAGATTTAGGAATTTAGCTAATTAAATCGCTCCTAAAATGCAAGATCATCACCCAACAAATGAATCTTTTGATGTCATCGTTATTGGAGGAGGACATGCAGGATGTGAAGCAGCTATAACAACAGCAAAATTAGGATTTTCTACAGCCTTATTTACAATCAATTTAGATAGGATTGCCTGGCAACCTTGCAACCCTGCTGTTGGCGGCCCCGCAAAAAGTCAGTTGGTACATGAAGTTGATGCGTTAGGTGGAATTATTGGTAAATTAGCTGATGAGACAGCAATACAAAAAAGAATATTAAATGCAAGTAGAGGTCCAGCTGTATGGGCATTAAGAGCTCAGACAGATAAAAGAGAATACTCAAAAAAGATGATTGAAATACTACAAAATACAGATAATTTATCTTTAAAAGAAGCAATGATTACTGAACTAGATATCGCAAAAATTGAAGAAATTGGATTGAACTCAAAAAAAATCTTAAAAAAAAGAATCAAAGGTGTAAGGACTTTCTTTGGTAGTTATTATTCAGCCAGATCAGTTATCATCACAGCTGGTACGTTCTTAGAAGGAAGAATATGGATAGGAAATAAATCAATGTCAGCTGGTAGGTCGGGCGAACAAGCAGCAAAAGGTCTTACTCAAAATTTGCATGAAATTGGTATTAAAACAGAACGTTTAAAAACAGGAACTCCAGCAAGAGTTGATAAAAGAAGTATCATTTTTGATGAATTAGATATTCAACCAAGCACTGCAGCAGATAAATATTTTTCATTTGACCCAGATATCAAAAATAACATGCCTCAAGTTAGTTGTCACATCACAAGAACAACTACCAAAACACATCAACTAATTCGAGACAATTTACATTTAACTCCTATTTACGGCGGTTTTATTGATAGTAAGGGACCAAGATATTGTCCATCAATTGAAGATAAAATCGTTAAATTTGCGGATAAAGAATCACATCAAATTTTCTTAGAACCAGAAGGAATTAATACCCCTGAAATATATGTACAAGGATTTTCTACAGGTTTACCCGAAAATATTCAATTAGAACTTTTAAGAACCTTACCTGGATTGAATGAATGTAAAATGTTGCGACCAGCATATGCTGTGGAGTATGACTATATACCTGCAACACAGCTCCAAACATCACTCGAAACGAAAGAAATTGAATATTTATTTAGCGCGGGACAAATTAATGGGACTACTGGTTATGAAGAAGCTGCAGCACAAGGATTAGTTGCAGGAGTCAATGCGACAAGAAAACTAAGCAAAAAAGATCCAATAATCTTCACTAGAGAAAGCAGTTATATAGGAACAATGATTAATGACTTAATTACCAAAGATCTCAAAGAACCATACAGAGTTTTAACTAGTAGGAGTGAATATAGGTTAACTCTTAGAGGAGATAATGCGGATAGGAGATTAACACCATTAGGTTATCAAATAGGGCTAATTAATGAGAAAAGATGGTCGGCCTATCAAGAAAAAATGAAACTTCTCGAGGAAGAGAAATTTAGATTAAATAACACTCGTTTAAAAAATACCGAGGAAATATCAAAAAAAATAGAATTAGAAACGGGATCAAAGATCAAAGGCTCAACAACTTTGAAGGAACTCTTAAAAAGACCAAACTTTCATTATTCAGATCTAATTAAATATAATTTGACTGAAAAAAATCTAGATTCTTCAATACAAGAAGGTGTTGAAATAGATATTAAATACGAGGGTTACCTTAAAAGACAAAAAAACAACATAGAACAAATAAATCGTCAAAGCTGTAAATCTCTGCCTCAAGAAATAAATTATGAAAAGATAGAGACATTATCTTTAGAAGCTAGAGAAAATTTGAATAAGATAAAGCCAAAAAATTTTGGTGATGCGTCAAAAATTCCCGGTGTAAGCAAAGCTGATTTAACTGCATTACTTGTTTGGCTAAAAATAAGAGAAATAAAAAAAGAAAAGGCAAATATTTTTGTCGAAAAAAAGTTATCATCTTAAAAGAATTCCGTCTGAGCACTGAATAATAAACTTTTTAAATCACCAAAAATTTTATGGGAAGAAAAAGCCTCTACTTTTTTAGTGAAAAATTCATTACCAAAAATTTCTGGTCCATGGAAATTAATGCTGCTTGGGGATGGAAGTCCAACTAGACATTTACAGCTTTTAACTAATCAAGAGACGAAAATTAAATTAATTTCAATGCAAATAGATCCTCTATTCATCGCAGAGGGACCTAAAGAATTAAATCAATTAAATGGACCTTTAATTAGAAGACAAGTATGGATTAAAAACAATAATAAAAACCTAGCATGGGCTGAAAGTTGGTGGAATGCAGAACAAGTGAATGAAAATTTAAAAGCCAAAGAAGAACCAATATGGAAGAATTTGACACAAGACAGATCAGAATTGTTTAGAGAAGTTGATCGAATTTCACTTGTTAATTCAAATTGGTTAGAGGATCAATTTTGTTTTAAAGGTCCATTCTGGTCAAGAAATTATAGATTTTTTCGAGACAAAAAGCCCCTAACAATTATTAGAGAAGTATTCAATCCACATTTAGAAAGTTTATTAGGCTATTCAGGAATTAAAGAATTTACGAAACTATACTCTTCTTCTTCTTGATCTGGGAAGATTTCTTGATTTTGATTGAACTTGTTGATTTGATTGATCTCTCGAAGTATTAATCTCTTTTTCTGAAGCTCTTTGCCATCTTTCAACTTTGAAATCCATTTCATCTGGCCAATCTTCGTCCTTACTCTCTTTCACGTAAGGTAATTTTTTTTGCTCAGTTGTCTGTAAATTTTTTGGTTGCCTTAAAGATATTGCTTCTAAAGGTCTTTTTGAGTGCTGTTTAGCAGATTCATAAGAATTTGATTCTCTGGAAAATGTCTTAATATCCCTGTTATCATCGTAAAAATTCTCATCATTCCAATCATCATTATCTTCATCAAAAAATAAATCCACTTTTTCAGATACCCATCGTCCTACTTTTTTAACACTCTTACTTGTTATTCCTTGAAAATCTGAGTTCCTTCTTTTTCCTGGCCTGGCACCAGATACTCCATCAACAAATTGTCTTCCAGTTTCGAAAATTTTATCAACCTGTTTATCAACAATATTTTTATCAAAACTATTTCTAAGATTTCTAATTCTCCTTGAATCCATAAATTATTATGCTTTTAAAAATAAACTACATTAAAAAAATAAATAATTCCAAATATAGAAACAAAAACACATCTTATATTTTTAATCAAACAAAATTAAACACTTTTTATTCCATGATCCATTAAAGAAATTTACACAACATTTTTTACAAGCAATATTCTTTATCCTTTTCCTATAGAAAAATTTCTCACCACAATTTTGGCAAGTTCCTATGTATTTTAATTCTCTCCTTTCAATAGGAAATGAGTGCCTCACAGAAATTTGAAAATTCTTCTCTTTCTTATTAATTTCATTCATCTTTTCTAAGAAATTTGGACCATGTATCTCATTTTTTTTTAATATTCGATCTACCCATGCATGAATCATTTCATGACATAAAGTACTATTTATTTCACTAGTAGATAATTTACTCAAAATAGGTTTCGATAAGATAATTTCAGAATCTACAAGACCATTAATTCTTTTTCTTTTATAAAAACCAGCAGTGGTTTTTAATCTATTATCACTCCATCTAACTTTTACTAAAGGTTGATTATTAACCGCTAAAGAATTTTCAAAATATTGACTATTAAATTTGTGAAATAAAGGTAAAAGAGGAATTAGAGGCATTATGGATTAAAATTAGTATTATTTTGACAAAAAAAGCCATCAAAAACGATTTCTTTTCTTAAAGTAATAAAAACTTAAATCAACATGGATGCAACACTAGTAAAAGATATAGGAATTAAAGCATTATTAGTTGGCGGAGGTGTACTAGTTTCTTTTTGGACTTTTAATGCAGTCAAATTAGTTATAAGCGCCAGAGGAATTAATCCGTTAGTAAGAAAGTTTTTTGATCAAATAGCTGCTGGCAGAATTGATGCAGCTTATGGTTTGACTACAAAAACTTATAAAACTCATGTGAAGCGCCAAGACTTTCTTAAATTTTTAGCTAGTTTAAATCTCAATAAATACAGAAATTTAAAATCAGGAAGACCCAGAGTCCAAGAAGATCAAATCATAATAACTTTGAATTTAAAATCAGAAGATAAACAAGATGAGCTCCCATTAGATTTTACTTTTGCAAAAACTGACAATGATTGGAAAATAGACAGAATAGCAAAAGTGAATTAATAATTTCTTGTGAGGCAAAAAGAATTGAATAAAGAAGAGATAATACATCAATTAGAATTACATCCAAGTAGATTAGATAAAGAAAAAATCATCTCAGAAGCAATGGAACAAGGTTTAGATGATTTTTTTGAAGGAATCCGTATGGCACTTGATCCATTGGTAACTTTTGGTGTAAAAATTGTTCCTGAAAAAGAGAATGAAAAAAGTCAAAATTTTTTATGGAAAGATTTTAGGGTATTAGCAAATAAGCTTATTCAAAGAGAGCTTACTGGTCACGCTGCTCGCGATGCAATTATTACTGCTATGGAATCTGCCAAAAAAGATGAGTGGAATGGATTTTATAGACGAGTTTTAATTAAAGATCTTAGATGTGGTGTATCTGAAAAAACAATCAACAAGATAGCCAAGAAATTTCCCAAATATGCGATTCCTATTTTTTCATGTCCCTTAGCTCATGACAGTGCAAATCATGAAAAAAAAATGATAGGAAAAAAGCAAATTGAAATCAAATTAGATGGAGTGCGCGTCTTAACTATTATTAGACAAAATAAAGTAGAAATGTTTTCTCGTAATGGAAAACAATTCCATAATTTTGGTCATATTATCTCAGAAATAGAAAACGTGTTAAAAGAAGATCCTGCACCACATGACTTAGTCCTAGATGGTGAAGTAATGAGTGCTAACTTTCAGGATTTGATGAAACAGGTTCATAGAAAAGATGGCAAACAAACAAAAGACGCAGTTCTCCACCTATTTGACTTATGTCCCCTTGAAAACTTCCAAAAAGGGAGATGGAACACTAGTCAAACAGCAAGAAGTTTATTAGTAAAAGAATGGGTAGCAAAACATTCTATGCTTCTAAGACATGTAAAAACACTTGAATGGGAAAATGTAGATCTAGACACCATTGAGGGACAAAAAAGATTTATAGAGCTAAATAAAGCTGCCGTGGAAGGTGGATATGAAGGAGTAATGATTAAAGATCCTGATGCTATATATGAATGTAAAAGAACACACAGTTGGTTAAAAGCAAAACCTTTCATTGAAGTCACTTTAAAGGTTGTATCGGTTGAGGAAGGAACAGGTCGCAATAAAGGTCGACTAGGAGCTGTCCTAGTAGAAGGGGAAGATGATGGGTATGAATACAGTCTTAGTTGTGGAAGCGGATTTAGTGATATCCAACGTCAAGAATATTGGTCAAAACGGAGTCATCTTATAGGTCAACTTGTAGAAATCAGAGCTGATGCTAAAACGAAATCCAAGGATGCGGTAACTTTTAGTCTTAGATTTCCTAGATTCAAATGCTTTAGAGGATTTAAAGCTGGAGAAAAAGTTTAAATTTTAAAAAATAATACTCAACAAAGTAGTCAAAGAAAAATGTGGTTTTTAAATAAAAAAAATAAAAATCTTGGCTATAAAATATAGGAATAATTATCAGGACTTTTTGAGAGACTTATGACAAATAAAACAGTTTTCAAATTCATAAAAACACCTTGTGGACAGGCAAAATATGCCGAATTAGAGGCCAACAAAACCTTACTAGGTAAATTTAGACTGTTGTGGTTTATCTTAATTGCATCAATTAGAGATTGGAATATTAAAGAGTAGATTCTTAGGATTTTTCAAAATATTCTCTGGAGTATTTCGCTGAGAAATATACAACTAAAAAAGTTGAAATAATTCCAATACTAGTAATATATAAATTATTTGGTGATTGCACATTTTTTAACTCCTGAATACTTTTTGCCAAACTACCTATTGAGCAATAAAGAAAAGTGCCTGGAATTATTCCAATAAGGCCAAGAGCGAAATCTCTAAATTTAACATTATTCAAACCATAAAAATAATTAAGAATACTGAAGGGAAATATCGGCGATAATCTAGCTAAAAAAATTAATTTAAGTCCGCCTTTTTCTACTACTTTTTCCATAACACTTAATTTTGGATAACGGCTAAAAAGATTTTTTAGCTTTTTTGCAAAAAAACTTTTTGATACAAAAAAAGCAACTGATGCTCCTATGGAAGCGGAAATGAAAACGATAATTGATCCTAAATATGAGCCATATAAAAAACCTGATAATAAAGATAACCAAGAGGCTGGAAGTATTAATAAAACAATTAAAATATAAATACATACAAACGAAAAGATCCCAAAACCAGTATTAAAAAAAAAAGACAAATTATAAATATTTTCAAGAAATATATTCATTCTCAATTCAAAAGTTCGAGTTTTTTAGTGATTCTTTCCTTTTGTACCGAACCCTCATTTAATTTAAATCTGCATTCATCAACAATATCTTTTGGAGCCTTATCAACGAAATTGTTATTAGATAATCTCTTATTTAAATTTTCTAATTCAATATTCAACTTTTTTAAATCCTTGGTTAACCTTTCCTTTAATGCATCTATATTTACGAAATCCTGAAAAGGTAAGTAAACCTCTAAATCACTAATTATCCCGGAAAAAGATTTAGCGAACTCTTTTTTATCAACAGCATTAGTTTGAAAAATAAATACTTCAGAAGATTTAGTTAAGGTTTGAATATCATCAACTAAAGTTTTTAAAAAATCAATCAATTCATCATTGTCTGAAATTAAATATACAGGACTTTTTTCTGATGGCTTAAGACCTAATTCAGCTCTCAAATTTCTAATCAGCCTAATAATTTCAAAGAGTTGCTGAAAGGAATTATCAAGCTTATTATCAACAAATTTATTTTCGAGAATTGGCCATTTTTGAAGAGATAATAATGCATTATCTGGTTTTAGTTGCAACACATGCCAAAGTTCCTCAGTAATGTGCGGCATAAAAGGATGAATCATTACCAAAATATCATTGAGCACTTTTATTAAAACTTTTTCAGATATTTGTCTATTTTTAGTCTCTTTATTATTAAACCTTTGTTTAGCAAATTCTACATACCAGTCACAAAAATCATTCCACGTAAATTCATATAGAAGTTTCGCAGATTCTCCCAATTTATATTCTGTCAACAAAGCAGCGACTTTTGTATTTACCTGATTCAATTTCGATAAAATCCACTTATCACATAACTCTAAAGAAGTTTCATCACTCTCATTAAGCGAATAATTATTATTAGAAGTTTTATTAATTAACACAAATTTAGTTGCATTCCATAATTTATTCGCAAAATTTCTTGAAGCTTCAACGGTTGAAGATGTATCTTTTTTCCTATCAAAATCAAGCCGGATATCTTGTCCAGCGCCTGCAACTTCTCGAATTAAAGCAAATCGTAGAGCATCAGAACCATATTTATCAATTAATAGTATTGGATCAATACCATTACCTGAACTTTTACTCATTTTTTTATTGTTTTCATCTCGTACTAGACCATGAATATAAACATCCCTAAAAGGAATATTCTTTGTAAAAGTATTCCCCATCATTGTCATTCTTGCCACCCAGAAGAAAATAATATCGAAACCAGTAACAAGAACACTATTTGGATACCATTTTTTAAAATCAGGATCATTTATATTTGGCCAACCAAGGGTTGAAAAAGGCCACAAACCACTTGAAAACCATGTATCCAAAACATCTTTATCACGAACCAATTTAATATTTAATCCAAATTTTTTATTAGCTTCGATTAAGGCATCCTCTTCATTTCTTGCAACGATATATGGAGTATTTTGTTCTATTGAGTCTTGAGATTCATCTAAAACATACCAGGCCGGTATTTGGTGCCCCCACCACAATTGCCGACTGATACACCAATCATTAATATTCTCTAACCAATCCTTATAAACTTTCTCCCAGCGTGGAGGGATAAAAGATGG
Source organism: uncultured Prochlorococcus sp. (assembly GCA_902611225.1). Lineage (GTDB taxonomy): Bacteria > Cyanobacteriota > Cyanobacteriia > PCC-6307 > Cyanobiaceae > Prochlorococcus_A. The sequence goes on along the minus strand of CACLYZ010000002.1, from coordinate 49,558 downwards.
TTTTTTAGAATCAATTTCATTAAGACATCCTTGTGATATATCATCCATTTTCAAAAACCATTGTGTCGACAATAAAGGTTCAATTGGCACCTTACCTCTATCAGAAAAAGGAACAGTATGTTTATAATCCTCTATCTTTGTAAGCAGGCCCAAATTATCCAATTCTTTGATAATTTTCTTTCTAGCATCATATCTATCTAAATTTTGAAAAATACCTGCATTAATATTTAAAGTTCCATCTTTGTTCATTACATTAATCTGTTTTAAATTATGCCTTTTTCCTATTGCAAAATCATTTGGATCATGAGCTGGAGTAACCTTCACACAACCTGTACCAAAATCTTTATCAACATGTGAATCAGCGATAATAGGTATTTCTCTATCAACGAAAGGAACTTTTACTTTGAGTCCAATAAATTCTTTATATCTATCATCATCAGGATTAACTGCCACAGCAGTATCACCCAAAAGAGTTTCTGGTCTTGTTGTTGCAACTTCTAAGTACTTATCTAAGTATTCACCACTTTCAGAAATTAAAGGGTATTTAAAATGCCATAAATGACCATTTACTTCTTGCATTTCAACTTCAAGATCACTTACGGCAGATTGAGATTCAGGGCACCAATTAACCAAATATTCGCCTCTATAAATTAAATTCTTTTTATAAAGAATATTAAAAGCCTCAATAACTGCTTCATTTAATTTTTGATCAAGAGTAAATCTTTCTCTAGTCCAGTCAACTGAATATCCTATCCTTTTTAATTGAGAAACTATTCTTCCACCACTTTGTTCTTTCCAGTTCCATGCTCTTTTAAGAAATTCATCTCTTCCAATATCCTCGCTTGTTTTGCCTTCACTTTTTAATTGTTTTTCGAGAATAGTTTGAACAGCTATTGAAGCATGATCAGTTCCCGGTAAACACAAAACATTCTTACCTAACAGTCTTTGAAAACGTACTACAACATCTATCAAAGCCGTATTAAATGCATGCCCCATATGCAAAGATCCAGTTACATTTGGTGGCGGAATGACAACACAAAAAGGCTCACCATCATCCTCAGGGTTAGGACTAAACGCCTTTAGACTTTCCCATTTTTCTTGCCACTTTTTCTCTACTTCAAAAGGTGAATAATTCTCTAAAGATAATTGATCATTCATCTCTGTCATGTGTAAATTTTATTTCGATAAACTTTTTGTTTATTTTATCTTGAGAGCAGCCAATTAATGAAAATAATATTAGTTTGCAAAAAAAGACGCATCCATTCTACAAAAGTTTGAAACCAGAACCACAGGAACAACGCTTTGCATTTTTTGGTGTTGAAATAAGAAATCCACCACCGCTCAAATCACCGTAATAATCTAATTTTAAATCTTTCAGTAAATTAAACTTTTTTTGATCCGCATATAAAGTTACTCCTTCAGTTCTTGAAATAGGGGATCCATTACATGTACCTGGCCTTAATTTAATATGCATCCATCCTTCGGAACAATTTTTATCCTCTACCAAATCAATCGACATTTCTCCTGGAGAACCTCCAAAAGAAGCTTGCCTAGATAGTTCTGAAGCAGCATTCTGACTGATTGAAAGATTGACGATCTCAGTCATTAGACAAATAATAAATGGGCGATCCAGGGTTCGAACCAGGGACATCCTGCTTGTAAGGCAGGCGCTCTACCGCTGAGCTAATCGCCCTTATAATAAAACATTCTAATAGATGAAGTTGAAAAATTTATACTAAGTATTTAAATATTTCATGATTGAGGCAAAATTTAATTAATAAACTATATCCTATGTCCTCAAACAATAGAGATAAATTGGAAAACAATTCCGATTTAGAGATTATAAATAGTTTTAAAAACTTAATATCTAATATCAAAGCATTAAAAGATAAAACATGGGGTTGTCCATGGCAGAAAATACAGTCTCATATATCGTTGATCCCATTTTTGTATGAAGAAAGTAATGAATTTATAGATGCGATATATGAAAAAAATGCAGATAACATGTGTGAGGAGTTAGGAGATCTTTTATTACAAGTCATGCTTCATGCTGAAATCGGTTACGAAGAAAAAGAATTTACACTAAATGATGTTATAAAAAATCTAAACAAGAAAATTATTAATAGACATCCATATATTTTTAAAAAAAAAGAAAAAGTATCATTAAAAAAATCACAACAGATTTGGGTAAATATAAAAAATTTAGAAAAAGAAGCACCTCATATGAAATCTTCAATTAGTAGAAATTTAAATTTGAAAATTAAAAATTTACCGCCAACGGTTGGAACAGGTGAAATCACAAATGTTGTTAAAGAACATGGCTTCAAATGGGAAAGTACTGATGAGATTTTTAAAAAGTTAGAAGAAGAGATTAATGAATTAAAGGAAGCAATTAAAAGTAAAAATGATTCAGAGATAAAAAATGAATTTGGGGATATTTACTTTACCCTTCTTAATCTCTCAAACTTTTTAAAGATCAATCCTGAATCAGCTCTTCAAAAAACTAATATGAAATTTTTAGACAGATTTTCAATCGTCGAAGAGCATGCAGGAGATAATATTAAAAAACAAACTCCTAAAGACTTTCAACGGCTTTGGCAAATAGCCAAACAAAAACTGGCGGGAAAAATTCCTAAAAGCAAATGACAGATATTACAACATGGATAGATGAATATCATAAAGGCTCAAGATTGGGCCTAAATGGGAAAATTCTAATTAAAAAAACCTCAAAATATCAAGAAATTATTGTTATTGAAAATGAATATTATGGTAAAGCTTTAATGTTAGATGGTTGCTGGATGACATCATTAAAAGACGAGAAATATTATCATGAGTGTCTTGTGCATCCTGCATTAAGTAGCATTGACGAAAAATCTAATGTACTAATTATTGGCGGTGGTGACGGTGGTACTGTAAGAGAATGCGTTAAATATTCTCAAATATCAAAAATTGATCTAGTAGAAATTGATGAGGAGGTAATCAAAATATCTAAAAAATTTCTAAAAGAAATTGCAGGCGAAGCATGGAATGACAAAAGATTAGAAATACATATTGATGATGGCGTTAAATGGGTAAAAAAAACAAAAGATAATTTTTACGACGTTATATTTATAGATTGTTCAGATCCCTCAGAATTTTCAAATTTATTATTTTCACATTCTTTTTATAAAGAATGTAAAAGAATACTTGCACCAAGGGGGATATTAGCAACTCAAAGCGAATCTCCTGAATCCTTCAAAAATATTCACATAAATATTTTGAAAAAACTAAAAAATATATTTAAAGTTTCTGAAACTATGTATTCCTTTGTGCCTATATATCCAAGCGGGATTTGGAGTTGGACATTTGCTTCTTCAGAAGATCTAAGTTTATCAAAGCAAAATTATGATGAAGTCGTAACAATAGAAAAAGGATGTGAAATTTGGAATTTAAATTTTCAAAATGCAGCATTCAAAATGATGCCAAATAAAATTGTAAAAGAACTAGATTCATAAGATGACAAAAAATTTATTTGATAACGAAAATGCAATTTATATGGGAGCAAAAAGAAGTCCCGAAAATTGCTCAATTGGAATATTTGGAGTTAATTATGACGGGACATGTTCGTTTAAACCAGGAGCAAGATTTGGTCCAGAAGCAATAAGACAAGTCAGTTCTTGCTTAGAAACATATTGTCCAAAAATAAAAAAAGACTTAGAGGATATTATGTATGTTGATTTTGGATCAATACTAATTGATAAAAATGACTCAAAGTCCGTTATTGAATCGGTTAAATCAGCAACAAATTATTTAATTAGTAAACGCCTTAGTCCTATTATGCTTGGCGGCGAACACTCTATTACAAGAGGTGCAATTGAAGCATTAGTAAAAAAATATCCAGATTTGATATTGGTTCAACTTGATGCTCATGCAGATTTAAGAGAATCATATATAGGAAATGAACATAGTCATGCTTGTACTATGAAAAGGTGCTTAGAAGTGCTACCTGAAAAGAAAATTTTGCAAGTAGGAATTAGAAGTGGGACTAAGGAAGAATTTGAAATTATGCATAACAACAACCAATTAGTTAACTTTTGTCCAGGCGGAAATGCATATGAGTTAAAACAAGCTCTTCTTCCATACGCTAAGTCTCCAATCTATTTAACAATAGATTTAGATTGGTTTGATCCCAGTTTATTAGCAGGGACGGGCACTCCAGAACCGGGAGGATTTTTTTGGAATGATTTTGAAGAAATACTTAAAACTTTAAAAGACCTTAGAATCGTGGGATCAGATATTGTGGAATTATCTCCAGAAATTGATAGAAGCGGAGTAAGTAGCATAGTTGCAGCCAAAGTACTTAGAAGCTTAATTTTGTCATTAGAAAATATGCAATAAAAAATTTCTAAACTAAAGTGTAGAAATACTAAATAGAAACTAAATATTTCATGGATTTGCTAAAAAGTCCTCTTTATTCAAAATATGTTGAATCCAATGCAAAATTAGTGGATTTTGCAGGTTGGGAAATGCCCATATCATTTTCAGGATTAATTAAAGAGCATGAATCAGTTAGATATTCAGCAGGATTATTTGATATTTCTCACATGGGTGTGATTTCTATCAAGGGAATCAATCTAAAGGATTATATTCAAAAACTTTTTCCTACTAATTTATACTCCTTTTGTGAAGGTCAGGGGCTCTATACAGTAATGCTCAATGATAAAGGAGGAATAATAGATGACTTAATAATTTATGACCTTGGTATACAAAAAAATGACATATCAGAATTATTGTTAATAGTTAATGCAAGTAGATATGAAGAAGATTTTCAGTGGATAAAAAATAATTTAAATATGTCTGAAATTTCGATAACAAACTTTAAAAAAGACAAAGTACTTTTAGCACTACAGGGAAAAAACTCATTCGGTTTATTTGAAGAATGGATTGAATCTTCGATCTCACATATCCCTAACTTTGGATGCGAATATAAAATTTTTGAACATATTTCGCCTAAGGAAAAAATTTTCTTTTCAAAGACAGGCTATACGGGGGAAAATGGTCTAGAAATACTTTTATCTAAAAAAGCAGCAATTAATTTATGGGATTTCTCAATTTCTAAAAATGTTGCACCTTGTGGTTTAGGAGCTAGAGATACTCTTAGACTTGAAGCAGGCATGCATCTTTATGGGCAAGACATAAATGAAGAAACTTCTCCATATGAAGCAGGGTTAGGATGGCTAGTACATCTAGAAAATAATCACGAATTCATTGGCAGAAGAGTTCTTGAAGAGCAGTCAAGATTAGGCATTCAAAAAAAGTTAGTTGGTCTCTCTTTAAAAGGTAAAGCAATAGGAAGAAAAGGGTGCGCAGTGCTTAAAGGTGATGAGAATATTGGAACTATCACTAGCGGCAGTTGGTCTCCAACTAAACAACAAGCTATTGCTTTTGCATACATCAATACTTCGCATGCCTTAATAAATAATGAAGTTGAAATATTAATAAGAGGCAAAAAATTCAACGGGGTTATAACAAAAAGAGCGTTTTATAAAAAGAATTATTAACTAAATTTACCCTTAAAGAATTATTATAAGTTATTGATAAATAAACCATACTTAGATGAGAAACAAAATTTGTGAAGAACTCAATAATACAGATATTGGTAAATTAGTTAATTTATGCGGATGGGTTGATAGAAGAAGAGATCATGGTGGTGTAATTTTTATTGATTTAAGAGACCATAGTGGATTCCTACAAATAACAATTAACCCCGATGATGGTGCAGATCTATTTAAACAGGCAGAAACTCTAAGAAATGAAACAGTAATAATGGTCAGCGGAATTATTAATGAAAGGCCCAAAGATTCCATAAACACAAATTTAAGTACTGGAGAGTTAGAGCTTAAGGTTAAAGATTTGCAAATTCTCAACCAAATTAAAAACAACTTACCTTTTCCAGTATCTATACATGATTATGAAAATACAAAAGAGGAACTCAGATTAAAATATAGATACCTTGATTTAAGAAGGGGAAAATTACTAGAAAATTTAAAAACAAGACATAAAATTATTAAAGTTGCTAGAGAATTTCTTGATAATTTTGGATTTACAGAAGTAGAGACCCCATTACTTACAAAGTCAACTCCTGAAGGGGCTCGCGATTTTCTTGTTCCTGCACGTCTTTCAAATGGAGAATTTTTTGCTTTACCTCAATCCCCACAACTCTTTAAACAACTTTTAATGGTTGGGGGCTTAGATAAGTATTATCAAATCGCAAAATGTTTCCGTGATGAAGACTTAAGGGCAGATAGACAGCCAGAGTTTACTCAATTAGATATTGAGATGAGCTTTATTAGTGAAGAAGAAATAATTTCTTTTAATGAAAGTCTCATAAAAAAAATATGGAAAGAAGTGTTAAATATTAATTTTAATAATGCTTTTCCAAGAATGACATGGCAGGCAGCAATGGATAATTACGGCACTGATAGACCAGATACTAGATATCAAATGTTATTGAAAGATTTAGGAGGAGTATTAGGTAATATTGGATTTAATATTTTCACCAAGGCAATTAAGTCTGGAGGGTATATAAAATCCATAACAGTCAAAGGAGGCAATTCAAGTATTAGCAACGTAAGAATTAAACCGGGAGGTGACATCTTCAAAGTAGCTCAAGACGCCGGAGCTGGTGGTTTAGCCTTTATAAGGGTCAAAGGAGATGAGCTTGAGACTATTGGGGCAATTAAAAATAATTTAAGTGAAGAGCATATAGCTGATATTTTAAAAATCACAGAAGCAAAAGATGGAGACTTAATCCTCTTAGGAGCTGGAGATAAACAAATTGTCAATCAGTCATTAGATAGGGTTAGACAATATATCGCAAAAGAATTAAATCTCATAGATAAAAGCAAATGGAATTTCTTATGGGTAACTGACTTCCCTATGTTTGAGAGAAATGAAGATGAAAATAGATATGAAGCTTTACATCATCCTTTTTGTTCTCCAAAAAATATAAAATCCAAAGATTCTGAAAACTTGAAAAAAGAAATTGAGAGCTCTACAGCAAATGCTTATGACTTAGTTCTTAATGGATTGGAGTTAGGAGGTGGCTCTTTACGTATTCATGAGGCGAACTTACAAAGACAGGTTCTGAAAACGGTAGGACTTACTGATAAAGAGATTGATGAAAAATTTGGATTTTTAATAGAAGCCTTAGAAATGGGGGCTCCTCCTCATGGTGGAATAGCGTTTGGATTGGATCGTATTACCATGCTGATCATTGGTGCAGATTCAATCAGAGAAACCATTGCGTTTCCAAAAAATCAACAAGCAAAATGTCTTCTAACAAATGCACCTTCCAATGTCTCTGAATCACAATTAAAAGAATTAGATATTGAAATAACAATTGATGAATAAGAATATATATGGATGTTCTAAAAGTTTTTTGTTTAAATAAAATATAAGGAGGCTGTGCTTAATTAAAAATATTTAATGTCAAAATTTGTATTTGTCACCGGAGGAGTAGTTTCTAGCATTGGTAAAGGGATTGTAGCTGCAAGCTTAGGAAGATTATTAAAATCTAGAGGATATAGTGTTTCAATATTAAAACTAGATCCATATCTAAATGTTGATCCAGGAACAATGAGTCCTTTTCAACATGGAGAAGTATTTGTAACCGAAGATGGGGCTGAAACCGATCTAGATTTAGGTCACTATGAAAGATTTACTGATACTGCAATGACTAGGTTAAATAGTGTGACTACGGGATCTATTTATCAAGCAGTTATTAATAAAGAAAGAAGAGGCAATTATAACGGTGGAACTGTGCAAGTAATACCTCACATAACGGGAGAAATTAGAGAAAGGATTCATAGAGTAGCCGCTAACAGCAATGCAGATATTATTATTACTGAAATTGGTGGAACAGTTGGTGATATTGAATCTCTACCTTTTTTAGAGGCAATAAGAGAATTCAAAAATGATGTCAATAGGAACGATGTTGCATACATACACGTAACATTACTTCCTTACATCAAAACCTCTGGCGAAATAAAAACTAAACCAACACAACATTCAGTGAAAGAATTAAGATCAATTGGAATTCAGCCAGATTTACTTGTATGCCGAAGTGATAAATCTATCAATGAAGCTCTTAAAAAAAAGCTTAGTGGTTTTTGCGGTGTCAATATCAACTCTGTAATTGAAGCTTTAGACGCAGACAGTATATATTCTGTACCTCTTTCTTTAAAAAAAGAAGGTTTATGCAAAGAAACCTTGAAGTATTTAGACCTTGAAGATAAAAAATGTGATTTGAAAAATTGGGAGCAACTAATACACAACCTAAGAAATCCTGGAGATCCAATAAAAGTTGCACTTGTAGGCAAATATATTGAACTTGGAGATGCATATTTATCCGTTGTTGAAGCTTTAAGACATGCATGCATTGAACAAAGGGCTTTATTAGATTTACATTGGGTAAGTGCTGAAATGATAGAAAAAAATTCAGCAGAAACTTACTTAAATGAAGTTGATGCAATTGTCGTACCCGGGGGATTTGGCAATAGAGGAGTGAATGGAAAAATTTCGGCTATAAAATTCGCAAGAGAAAATAAAATTCCCTTTTTAGGTTTGTGCCTTGGCATGCAATGTGCAGTTATAGAATGGGCCAGGAATGTAGCTAATCTTCCAGATGCATCTAGTTCAGAACTAGACCCAAACACTCCAAATCCAGTGATACATTTATTACCAGAACAGGAAGATGTAGTTGATTTAGGGGGGACAATGAGACTTGGAGTTTATCCATGTAGATTGACAAAAAATACAACTGGAAAAAACTTATATGATGAGGATGTTATTTATGAGAGACATCGGCATAGATACGAATTTAATAATTACTACAAACAAAGTTTTTTAGATTCTGGATACAAAATTAGTGGTACATCACCAGATGGCAGATTAGTTGAGTTAATTGAGTTAGAAAATCATCCATACTTCTTAGCCTGTCAATATCATCCTGAGTTTTTATCAAGACCTGGCAAACCTCATCCTTTATTTAAAGGATTAATAAAAGCGTCTCAAGATAAGTTAACTCAATCAAATTAATATTCTTTATTTTTTTGAATGAAAATGACAAATTTTTTACCCTTAGTCGAACAATTTCATTCATTACAAGGTGAAGGTTATCATGCTGGAAAAAGTGCTTTTTTTGTAAGATTAGCCGGATGCAAAGTTGGATGTTCGTGGTGCGATACCAAGAATTCATGGGACGAGAAAAAACACCCTTCTATATCAATTGAAAAAATAATAGATCGCATAAAAATTGCCAGAAAAAAAGGTGCATCTTTTTGCGTTATTACAGGTGGAGAACCTTTACAACATAACTTGGATAATTTTTGCAAAGCTATAAAAAAAATGACAATGGGAGAAGAACAAAAGCCAATGAAGATTCATATTGAGACAAGTGGAGTTAATTCGATATCAGGAAGCTATGACTGGATTACTTTATCTCCTAAAAGACACTCACCTCCAAAAAATTATTTTTTAAAAAACTGTAATGAGATCAAAATAATCATAAATGAAATAGAAGATATTGAATTTGCTATTCAAATAAAAAAAGAAACTTTAAAACAATATCAACTCTCTAAAAGCGAAGATGGCTTAAAAAAAGAAGATAAAATTTTTTATTTACAGCCAGCATGGAACAATGCGAATGGTTTTTCTCTTGCTATTGATTTCGTAAAAAATAACCCAGATTGGAAATTGAGCCTTCAAACTCACAAATACTTAAAAATTAATTGAAATCATATGACTCTTAAAAATAAATCGATAGTAGTTTTATTATCTGGAGGTTTAGATTCTTCTACAGTTACAGGTATCGCCAAAAAATCCGAAGCTAAAATTTTTGGCCTTTCATTTGATTACGGTCAACGTCATAAAAAAGAATTAAATTCTGCATCAATAATTGCAAAACACTTTGATATCGACGAATTTAAAATCATTAAGCTTGACTTATCTTTATGGGGAGGCTCGTCATTAACTGATACTCAAAAAAATATTCCAATAGAAGGAGTACAAACTAATAAAATTCCTAATACTTATGTTCCTGGGAGAAATACTATATTTATTTCCGTTGCACTAAGTTATGCCGAAGCAATAGATGCTGATTTTATAGGATTAGGAGTTAATGCACTAGATTATTCTGGTTATCCAGATTGCAGACCTGACTACATTAAAAAATTTCAAGAGTTAGCAGATTTAGCCAATAAAAGAGGAAGAGAAAATAATCCAATAAAACTTTGGACACCACTATTAGATTTAAATAAAGAGGAAATTATTAAATTAGCTTTTGATAATCATGTCCCTTTAGATAAAACATGGAGTTGTTATTCGGGTAATTCAAAACCATGCGGTAAGTGTGATAGCTGCAGAATTAGAAATGCTGCTTATGAAAAATGGCTTAATAACAATAATAAAAAATGAAAATAAAAAAAATAATTCTAGAAAAATGGATAGATCCAGCACTGATTACGCATCATCTAACAAAAAAATTTGGAGATAAAGGATTAGCTTGGCTAGACAGCGATGGGAAAGACAATGGGGAATGGTCAATAATAGGAATTAAACCTAAAACAATAATCCAATCAAGAGATATCAATAACTTAGACAAAACTAATAATCCATTTAACAATTTAAGAAATATTGAAAAAGGATTTTGGATCGGATGGTTAAGTTATGAAGCTGGAGTTTACGTAGAACCAAAAAACCCATGGAAAAAATCTAATATGGCAACTTTATGGATTGCATCATATGATCCAATCATTAAATGTAATCTAATAAAAAAAGAAATAATTATCGAAGGCACAAACTCATCTGAACTGATGAATTATAAAAACATAATCAACAATATAAAAAATATCGAAGAAGAAAATATTATTAAAACAAAGTTGAATTTTGATTTTTCAAAAATAAATTTGGACGAAATGGCTGAAAAATTTCAGAAAAATATTTTAAAATTGAAAAAATTAATTTCCTTAGGAGATATATTTCAAGCAAACCTAACAACTAAATGCGAAATTGAATCTTCCACAAACTATAATCCTCTAGATATTTATTTGAAAATAAGAAGGAAATTAAGAGCTCCCTTTGGAGGAATAATAATAAATAATAATTATAAAGAGGCTGTATTATCTACCTCGCCAGAAAGATTTTTAAAAATAGATAATAAAAATTTTGTAGAATCAAGACCTATCAAAGGAACTAGATCCAGAGATAAAGATTTAAATCAAGACGCACTTAATGCTATCGATTTAATAACTAACGAGAAAGATAGAGCCGAAAATATTATGATTGTTGACCTAATAAGAAATGATTTAAGTAAAGTTTGCGAAACAGGAAGTATTATGGTGCCAGAAATATTAAAACTTGAAAGTTTCTTAAAAGTTCATCATCTAACTTCAGTAATCAGAGGCAAATTAAAAAAAGACACGAACTGGATTGATTTACTAAAAGCTTGTTGGCCTGGGGGCTCTATAACTGGAGCACCTAAATTAAGATCATGCCAGAGACTTTTTGAATTAGAAGAATGTGAACGCGGACCATACTGTGGCTCATTTTTGAAGCTTGACTGGAATGGAGAGTTTGACAGCAATATACTAATAAGATCATTTTTAATTAAAGACAAAAAAATCAATATATATGCTGGTTGCGGAATAGTTATTGACTCAGACCCGGAGGAGGAAACTGATGAACTAAAGTGGAAACTTTTACCATTAATTGATTCACTAAAATGATTGAAACATTTGGCTGGCACAAGGATCAATGGTTGGATATTGATAGAATATTTATTGGTGCTAATAATAGAGGTTTAAAATTTGCAGATGGTATATTTGAAACCATTTTGATAAAAGAAAACAAACCTATTCTTTTTGATGAACATCTGAAAAGATTAGAAAAAAGTAGCAAGATTTTAAATATTAACCTCAAAATAAATAAATTAACTTTGAGACAACTTATTCACGATGGAATTAAAAAGTTATCGCTTAAAAATGATCAATTTGCTTCAGTAAGAATAAACTATAGTCGAGGAACTAATGAAGGACGAACACTAAGAATTGATAGCACTTTAGAGACAAAAAATTTGGACAATTTATGGCTTGAATTTTATAGAATCAAACCAAATTTTAATCCGATAAACGTTTGCATTAGTCAAACGGAAAAAATAAATGAATTCAGTCTTATAAGTAAATGCAAAACATTTTCATATAATCAGGCAATACAAGTTTTGACCGAAGCAAATGAAAAATCATTTGATGATTCTATCCTTTTGAATACCTCAGGTGAACTTTGTTGTGGAAGTACATTTAATCTTCTAATTAAAAGAAATAATCAATGGATAACTCCTAGAAAAGAGAGCGGCTGTTTAGAGGGGATTATGGTTTCTCAAGCTTTAAAATTGAAAATTGTAAAAGAAGAATTAATTCCTCCAGAATTTCAAAATGATGACATAATAATTGCAATTAATAGCTTATCTTGCAGACAAATTTATCAAGTTGATGATTTAAAGCTTAAACCTAAATTCGATCCAATTTATTTTTGGGATTTATTATATAGTTGAACTTTATTAATATCTGGTAAATAGACATCAGATACTTTAGTTATATTGTTATTAACCTTAAATTCAACAATTTTTCCAATAATGATAATTGATGGAGCTAAAAATTCTTTATCTTTGATTTTATCTGGAAGATTATCTAATTTCTCTATCAAACATTTTTGATTTTTTAAAGTAGCTTCTTGAATAACAGCGCATTTAGTACTCTTATCTAAACCACCTAGAATTAATTCTTCCACAATAAATTCAATATTTTTTATACCCATAAAAATTACTAAACTATCTGATGATTTAGCTAAATCTCTCCAATTCACTGTCTTTTTTTCCTTATCTACACGCTCATGTCCAGTGACGAAAGTTACGGAACTCGCAGCATCTCTATGGGTTAGTGGAATACCAAAATATGTAGGGGCAGCTATTCCAGAAGTAATACCAGGAACTATTTCAACTGAAATTCCATTTTTCTCTAAAATAGATACCTCTTCACCACCTCTAGAAAAAACGAATGGATCTCCCCCTTTAAGCCTTACGACATTTTTGCCTTCTTTTGCCAATTTTAAAATAAGAGCATTAGTTTCAGCCTGAGGTACAGAACACTTCCCAGCTCTTTTGCCTACATGGAAAATTTCTGTATCTTTTCCTGCCTCCTTTGTTATTTCATCAGGAATTAAAGCATCATGAACTAATGCATCACAATTTTTTATTAGGCGTAAAGCTTTAAGAGTTAAAAGCTCAGGATCACCAGGACCTGCTCCAACCAAATAAACAATGCCGGGCACAATAATCTCCATTAACAAGTATGGTAGTAAAAGTTAATCGCAATGAAGGTAAATATTATGAAAGAAAGTTTATTAAAACCAAATAAAAAATTTACTCTCCTGAGTGCGTTTATCACTCTTCTTAATGATCGTTTAAGTGAAAGTATACTGTTACCTATATTACCCTCTTTTGTTTTACTTTTTGATTCTAAAGCAAGTACATATGGTTTATTATCATGCACTTATCAATTAGCTCAATTTACAGCTTCTCCTTTTATAGGACTTATGAGTGATAGATATGGGAGAAGACCTGTCACTCTTTTTTGCATTACTGGTTCAATAATAGGAATATCAATATTATCTTTTACAGTTCTTTTTAATTGGTCAAATTCAATAGCCTCTATCCCTTTATTTTTATTATTTTTAGCGAGACTAATTGACGGTTTAAGTGGTGGTACTGCAGCTACTGCAACAACAATTCTTGCAGATATTTCAAGCCCCGAAAAAAGAGCAAAAACATTTGGGCTTATTGGCGTAGCTTTTGGTTTAAGTTTTTTCTTAGGTAATATTTTTGTTGTAATCTTTGCAAGAAATACAAATAATAATTTTATTATTCCAGTTTTGATAGCCTCAATCATTCCAATAATAAATTTTCTCCTTGTATTTTTTTACTTACCAGAAACCAAGCCTAATATTGACTCAAGTAAATCAAAAACTATTTTAAAAAACCCTTTAAAAGCTCTATTTACAGTTTTCAAAGAAGAAAAGATTAAAAAATTATCATTAGCTTTTTTTATTTACTTTATTGCTTTTACTGGATTGACCAATATCCTGATATTTTTCCTTCAAGAATCTTTAAACTGGACGACCAAAGCATCAAGTGGAACTCTTGTTGTAGTAGGAATTATTGCAATTATCGTTCAGGGAGGATTAATTGGGCCTCTTGTAAAGCAATTTGGCGAAATGCGATTAACACTCATCGGATCAGGCTTTATTCTTGTGGCATGTTCTCTTTTAATAACTGCTCCAAAAGAAAATGCGACAATTAATATTTATTCAGCTGTTTCATTTTTAGCCGTTGGGGCAGGGTTAATTACGCCCACGTTAAGAGCACTAATATCTAAGAAATTAGACATTGATAAACAAGGATCGATTTTAAGTAACCTTCAGGGTCTACAGAGTCTTGGAGGGGTTTTAGGAATTGCAATGGCCGGAAGGGTTTATGATAGTTTTGGTCCTAAATCGCCTTTTATAGCTGGTTCCGTTATCTTACTTTTCATGATATACCTTATTGCAGAGGGTAAAAATAATAATTCTTTTAAAAATCAAAAATTAAAAGTTTTTAAATGAAAAGTCAGACTGATGTTTTTATTAATAGAGAATTAAGTTGGATTGAATTCAATAAAAGAGTACTCCTTACTGGTATGGAAAATGAGTACAAAATTCTAGATAAAGTGAAATTTTGTTCAATTTTTAGTAATAATCTTGATGAGTTTTTTATGGTAAGAGTAGCTTCATTGAAGGCTCAGGTTGAAGCAGAAATTACTAAAAAAAGTATTGACGGACTTACCCCTAAAGAGCAATTAAAAAAAATCAATAATGAAATAAAAAAGTTAACTATTCTCCAAGAAAACTATGTAAATAATGAATTAAAAAATGAATTAAAAGAAAAAGGTGTAATTTTAAAAAAATATAAGGACCTAAGTGAAAATCAAATAAATTGGTGTAATAACTTCTTTACAACATCTATTTTCCCTTTATTAACTCCATTAGTTGTTGATCCGGCACATCCATTTCCTTTTATAAGTAATTTAAGTCTAAATTTAGCAGCTTTAATAAAGGATGAGGAGAATTCTAAAAATCAGTTTGTCAGAGTAAAAATACCAACAAAAAATATACCCCGATTTATTAGAATTCCTAATGAAATTACACAACTTAGTGATGAAAGTTCTCACTATTTCATAAGTGTTGAAGATTTAATTGGAAATAATATAAATACTTTATTTAAAGGAATGGAATGTATAAATTACTCTTTTTTTAGAGTGACAAGAGATGCAGATTTAGAATTAAAAGAACTTGAAGCTGATGATCTACTTTTAGCTGTTGAACAAAGTTTGCAAAAAAGAAGATTAGGTGGAGACGTAGTTAGATTAGAAGTGGAGTCAGATATGCCAGAAAATATTCTAAAGTTACTTATTGAAAGTATCTCAATACAGAAAGAATATATATACTTTTGCAAAAGTTTATTAGGCCTAGACGATTTAAATCAGCTTACAAAAATTGATAGAGATGATTTAAAAGAAAATCTATTAATTGGAAAAACTCACCCAGAATTAAAACATTTAGATTTGCCTTCAAACAAAACCCCTAATTCTATTTTCAAGATACTTAGAAAAAAAAATATTCTGCTTCATCATCCCTATGACCTATTTAAAACTTCAGTTGAAGAATTTATAAACAGAGCAGCTGATGATCCACTTGTAATGGCTATAAAAATTACTTTATATCGAGTTTCCCAAGATTCCCCTATAATTGCAGCTTTAATGAGAGCTGCAGAGAATGGTAAAGAAGTAATGACTCTTGTTGAACTAAAAGCAAGATTTGATGAAGACAATAATATTCAATGGGCAAAACAACTTGAACAAGCTGGAATTCATGTTGTATATGGAATCATCGGATTTAAAACACATACAAAAATTGCCTTAATAGTAAGAAAAGAGAAAGGACGATTAAGGAATTATTTCCATATTGGAACAGGAAATTATAACTCTAATACTTCAAAGTTTTATACAGATTTAGGATTACTTTCAACGGATCCTAATATTGCATCTGATTTACTTGAGTTATTTAACTACTTATCTGGTTTCTCTAAACAAAAAAGTTATCAAAAGTTATTAGTTTCTCCCTCATCGATGCGAGAGAAATTTATATTTCTGATAAAGAGAGAAATTAAAAATGCAGAGGAAGGCAAAAAAGCCGAAATAATCGCAAAAATGAATTCTTTAGTAGACCCAGAAATAATTAAACTGCTTTATTTAGCTTCAGACTCAGGTGTAAAAATTAGCCTCATCATAAGAGGTATTTGTTGCCTATATCCCCAAAGAAAAAATTTAAGTGAAAATATTAAAGTCATAAGCATTATTGGACATTTTCTTGAACACTCAAGAATTTTTTGGTTTTGTAATAACGGGGATAATGAGGTTTTTATAGGGAGTGCAGATTGGATGAGAAGAAATCTTGATAGAAGAATAGAAGCTGTTACTCCTATAGAGGATTATGAATTGAAATCAAAAATATACACGCTTTTGCAAACTTACATTAAAGATAATTACTTTTCTTGGATAATGAAAGATGATGGTTCATATTCGAAATATGAATTAGATTCATCGCATAATCGTTCGCAAATTGACCTCATAGAAAAATAAAATTAATATTGATTTTTACAACATTTAAAAAATTTCTTAATATTTTAAATTTTTTTTATTTTTTATAAAATCATTTCATACCAATGGATTTCAAGAAATAAGCTTTAAAAAAAAATTTTTTGTCTTTAAAATTTCAACGTAAAAGTAGTTTTTATTTCAATTTCAGTGCTAGCTTTTTAAAAAATCCATTATTTAGGAGGCCAGGGTGATGGGGATCCCTCTGGAATCTGCGAAAAGCTCTTCAGATAATAATTTTGATGAGCCAAGATTACCAAACACTGCGGGCAAGTCTCGCAAATCGAAATCCAGTCTTACTGCAAAACAAAGCCAAAAAAAATCTGGCAGACTCGCTTCAGATTCTATTGGCTATTACTTAAGTAGCATTGGAAGAGTACCTCTTTTGACTCCAGCAGAGGAAATAGAGTTAGCTCATCATGTTCAGAACATGAAAAAATTGCTACAAATTCCTGAAACTGATAGAACCCAACGAAATCTTTATCAAATTAAGATTGGCAAAAGAGCAAGAGATAGGATGATGGCAGCTAATCTAAGGCTAGTTGTCTCGGTTGCAAAAAAATACCAAAACCAAGGGCTTGAATTATTAGATCTTGTCCAGGAAGGAGCTATTGGCCTTGAAAGAGCTGTAGATAAATTTGATCCTGCTATGGGATATAAATTCTCAACTTATGCTTACTGGTGGATTAGACAAGGAATGACTAGGGCAATTGATAACAGCGCTAGAACCATCCGTTTGCCTATTCACATAAGTGAAAAACTGTCCAAAATGAGAAGAGTCTCTAGAGAATTATCTCATAAATTTGGCAGACAACCTACAAGATTGGAAATGGCAACTGAGATGGGAATTGATCAAAAAGATTTAGAAGATTTAATTTCTCAAAGTGCTCCTTGCGCCTCCCTAGATGCACATGCAAGAGGGGAAGAAGACAGAAGTACTCTTGGTGAACTCATACCTGATCCAAACTGTGAAGAGCCTATGGAGGGTATGGATAGAACTATTCAAAAAGAGCATTTAGGAACTTGGCTTTCTCAATTAAATGAAAGAGAGCAAAAAATCATGAAGCTCAGATTTGGGCTAGATGGTGAAGAACCTTTAACACTCGCAGAAATAGGAAGACAAATTAATGTTTCACGAGAAAGAGTAAGACAACTAGAAGCTAAAGCAATATTAAAGCTTCGAGTAATGACAACTCATCAAAAAGCAGCTTAACCAAATTGATAAAATTTACTGTAATTTTATTATATTTATTTTCAATTTTTTTAATATCAATAGTTTTTAAAAAATATAATGAAGATAGCAGAGAAATCGTCAGAAAAATAATACATATTGGAATAGGACCTTTAATACCAATTGCTCAATTTTTAAAAATTAATCAAAGCGCTGCTCTAATTTTTACAGGAATTGTTTCATTAATGGTTTTCATCAATTACAACTATAAATTATTTCCAACAATTGAGGATGTTGAGAGAAAAAGTTATGGGACATTATTTTATTGTCTAAGTTTATTTATTTTGATTTATCTTTTCTGGGATAAAGATCCATATGCACTAATTAGTGGATTTTTCATTATGACTTTTGGTGATGGATTAGCTGGATTAATAGGCAAAAGCTTTAACTCAAAGAGTTGGATTTTTTTTCAACAAAAAAAATCTTTATATGGAACCATAACAATGTTTTTAACAAGTTTGATAGTAGTTTGCTCAATAGGATACTCTCAACAAAATAGTCTTAATTTAAATTATTTTACAATAGCTTTTATTGCGACTTTACTCGAACAATTTAGTGTTCTAGGAATAGATAATTTCATTGTTCCAATCTCTTCAGCATTATTTTTTAATTTTTTAATAACTAGCTAAGTGAATCGTATAAAATAGCGATTAATTCTTTTGTTGTTTCTATATCTATACATGCATCTGTAATGCTTCTGCCAAACTGGAGATCTTCTTTTTTTAAAAGTTTTTGATTTCCTTCCTTCAAATGACTTTCAAGCATAACTCCTAAAATATTTTTTTCACCATTACTAATTTGAGAAGCTACATTTTTTAGCACTTCCGACTGTTTTCGGAAATCTTTATTGGAATTTCCATGACTACAATCAATCATCACTTTATGGGGAAGATTACACTGCCTCAATTCTGCTGAAATTCTTTGTACATGATCACTTTCGAAATTTGGGCCTGTTGAACCGCCCCTTAAAACTATATGTCCATCTGGATTTCCTGTAGTATTAACTATAGAAGCCATTCCGTTTTCATTTACACCTAAGAAGTGATGGGATTTTGAAGCTGACTGCATTGCATTAATTGCAGTAGTAAAAGAACCATCCGTTCCATTTTTAAAGCCTATAGGCATTGATAATCCTGATGCCATTTCTCTATGAGTTTGACTTTCTGTAGTCCGAGCACCTATGGCTGTCCAACTTATTAAATCGGCAATGTATTGAGGAACAATTGGATCTAGTAATTCTGTAGCAGAAGGTATGCCACGAGTTGCTAAATATGAAAGCAAACTTCTTGCCCTTCTTAAACCAGTATTAATATCATAAGAATCATCTAGATGAGGATCATTTATCAATCCTTTCCAACCAATAGTTGTTCTTGGTTTTTCAAAATATACTCTCATAATTATTTCTAATTTATCTTTATACATTTCTCGAAACTTTTGAATATATTTTGAATATTCCTTTGCCGCCTCAAGATCATGAATTGAACATGGTCCCACAATGACTAAAAGCTTCTGATCATTATGATGCAAAATATTTTGTATCGATCTTCTTGTTTTAGATACTGTATTAGCAGAGTCGTGATCTAAAGGTATATCATTATGTAATCTGCTTGGAGGTATTAATGGACGTGTTTCAAGAACATGTAAATCTGATGTCTTTTCTAAAGCTGAATTATTTGATGATGTCGTCATTGATTAATTAAGAAGTTTGAATATTTAAAAAAGCATTTATGAATACTCTCCTTTTCAATATTAAAAATAACAATAGATTAGGCATTAAACCTTACTAATGAAGAATTTGGAAACATTGCTAAAAGATTATGCAGATCATGTAGCTGAAAGAGCTGCCAAAGGTATACCTCCTTTACCTTTAAATGCTGAACAAACAAATTGTATTACAAAATTATTAGAACAAGATAGTACTTACGATTCGTCTTATTTACTTGATTTACTAATAAATAGAGTGCCACCAGGAGTTGATGAAGCTGCTTACGTAAAAGCAAGCTGGCTTACAGCTATTGTTAACTCCGAAAAATATTGCAAATCAATTAATCCCGAAAAAGCAATTGAAATACTAGGAACAATGATAGGCGGATACAATGTAAATTCTTTGGTTGAAATACTTAAAGGAAAAAATATTTTACTCGCAAAAAAAGCGGCAGAAGTTTTAAAAAATATTATTCTTGTTTACGACTCGGCTAATGAAATTTATGAATTATCTCAAAATAATCTTTATGCAAAAGAAGTTGTAAATAGTTGGGCAAATGCAGAATGGTTCATAAATCAAAAAGTTCTGGAGAAAGAGATTACTTGTTTAGTTTTTAAAGTTGACGGTGAGACAAACACAGACGACTTATCTCCAGCTGTACATGCAACAACACGCCCGGATATTCCAATGCATGCATTAGCTATGTTGGAATTTAAAAAACCTGATGGACTAAAGATTCTTGATAATTTAAAAAAACAAAATTTACCAATAGCTTATGTTGGAGATGTTGTTGGAACAGGGAGTTCTAGAAAATCTGCTATTAATTCACTCATTTGGCATATAGGAGAAGATATCGCTTTTGTTCCCAACAAAAAAACAGGTGGGATAATAATTGGCAGCAAAATAGCCCCAATTTTCTTCAATACTGCACAAGATTCAGGAGCTTTTCCTATAGAAGCTGACGTATCTCAAATGAAAACAGGAGATGTTATTAAAATATATCCCTATAAAGGCATTATTAAAAAAATTGAAAAAGATTCAAATACTGAAGAATTAATAAGCAAATTCGAATTGTATCCATCAACTCTTACTGATGAAATTCAAGCTGGCGGAAGAATTAATCTTATGATTGGAAGATCTCTTACGGACAAAATTAGAAACAAATTAGATTATCAACCAAGTGAAATATTTACTAGACCACAAAATCCAACCGAAAGTAGTGCCGGATTTACTCAAGCTCAAAAAATAGTAGGCAAAGCATGTGGTTTAGATGGAGTTAGGCCAGGAATGACCTGTGAGCCAATTATGACCACAGTTGGTAGTCAAGATACTACTGGGCCAATGACTAGAGATGAATTAAAAGAACTAGCTTGTTTAGGATTTACTGCAGATTTAGTGATGCAAAGTTTTTGTCATACAGCTGCATATCCTAAACCAGTAGATCTACTTACCCATAAAGAATTACCTGATTTTATATCTCAAAGAGGTGGAGTAGCTCTTAAGCCTGGAGACGGCATCATTCATAGCTGGCTTAACAGAATGCTTCTCCCTGATACTGTTGGCACAGGTGGAGATAGTCATACAAGATTTCCTCTTGGCATTTCATTTCCTGGAGGCTCGGGCATTGTTGCATTTGCCGCTGCAATAGGATCAATGCCATTAAATATGCCGGAATCTGTGCTGGTTAAATTTAAGGGAGAATTATTACCAGGAATTACTCTTAGAGATTTAGTTAATGCAATCCCTCTCTTCGCAATTAAAAAAGGACTATTAACTGTTGAGAAAGAAAATAAGAAAAATATATTCAACGGGAAAATTATGGAAATTGAAGGATTACCAAACCTAAAACTTGAACAAGCTTTTGAACTTACTGATGCTACTGCAGAACGCTCATGCGCTGGTAGCACAATACTTTTGTCCCAAGAAACTGTTCAAGAATATTTAAAAAGCAATATTTGCCTGCTAGAAAAAATGATCGAGAGCAATTATGAAGATTCAAAATCGATTTCAAGAAGAATAAATGATATGAAAAATTGGTTAAAAAACCCATCATTAATTCAACCAGATTCAAACGCTCAGTATGAAGAAATCATTGAAATTGATTTAGCAAAAGTAACACAACCTATAGTTGCTTGCCCTAATGATCCAGATAATGTAAAAGAAATCACAGATGTTGCAAATGCAAATATTGATGAGGTTTTTATAGGTTCTTGCATGACAAATATTGGTCATTACAGAGCAGCTGCAAAAGTTCTTGAAGGAGTACAAAATTTAAAAGCTAAATTATGGATTTGTCCACCAACAAAGATGGATGAAGAAACTCTAAAAGCTGAAGGCTACTATAAAATATTTGAAGATTGTGGCGCAAGGTTAGAGTTGCCAGGTTGTTCTTTATGTATGGGAAATCAAGCTAGAGTTGATGAAGGTTCTGTAGTATTTTCTACCAGTACAAGAAATTTTGACAATAGACTTGGCAAGAATGCGCAAGTATTTTTAGGGAGTGCAGAATTGGCAGCAGTTTGTGCACTGCTTGGAAAAATACCTGAAATAGAAGAATATCAGGATATTACTAAAAATAAAATTAATCCATATTCAGATGAACTTTATCGCTATCTTCAATTTAATGAAATACACGATTTCAGCTTGACAAAGTAATCATGGACTATGCCAAACTTTATAAAAAATAATATTCAAAAAACAAGTAATAATTCTTCTCGTAGCATCAAAAAATTATTAAAACAAAGATCTCTAGTCGTTGCATTTTCACTCTTATTAACGGGTTTAGGGGGCTCAATTACAAGCATATCTTTTAAAACAGGAATCTATTTTATTAATAATTGGAGATTAGCATTATTAGACCAATTCCCATCTATTACGGTCTTACCTATTTTTGGAGCTCTAGGAGGAGCTATTGCAGGATATTTGATCAAAAATATAGCACCTGCTGCAAAAGGTTCAGGTGTGAGTCAAATCATGGGTTTCTTAAGACATAAAAAAGTTCCAATGAATTTAAAAGTAGGATTAGTAAAGCTCATATCAGGAATTATTGCTATTGGTAGTGGGTTCCCTTTAGGTCCAGAAGGACCATCAGTTCAAATGGGAGGATCAGTAGCTTGGCAAATGGCCAAGTGGCTCAAAGCTCCTACAGCTTTTAGAAGAGTAATAGTAGCAGCAGGTGGTGGTGCAGGAATAGCTGCAGTATTTAGCGCTCCACTAGGAGGGTTTGTATATGCAATAGAAGAGTTATTAAACTCTGCGAGACCAGTAATTTTGCTATTAGTAGTAATTACAACTTTTATTGCAGATTCATCTGCTGATATTATTCAAGCCTTGGGTTTAGATCCTAAAGCAGGAGGCTTTGATTTTAACCTCGGATTTTTGATTCAAAAAGAATATGACCCATCAGTTTTTTTCTTACCTATAGATTTTATTTACTTAGTTTTACTAGGAATAATTATTGGGATATTTGCAGAATTATACAGCAGGTATGTTTTGTTAATGCAAAATCTTGGGAAAAAGTGGTATAAAAATAAATTTGTTTTAAAAATGAGTATCTGTGGACTTATTTTAGGAAGTATCTACTCTTGTTTACCCAGTACATTTCATAATTTAGATGAATTACAGAAAATAATAGCTGAACAGAATACAAGTATTGGAATTGCTTTATTAGCAGTTTTAATACTATTTGTCACAACAGGTTTAGCTGCAGCATCTGGAGCTCCTGGGGGATTATTCTATCCAATGCTTACTTTGGGAGGGTCAATCGGACTAATAATGGGAAGCTGGGTAGAAATTGCGACAGGACATGCTCCAAGTACATACATTTTTGCGGGAATGGGAGCTTTCGTAGCTGGATGTTCGCGAACTCCAATAACAGCAATGTTTTTAGCTTTTGCTTTAACAAAAAATTTATTAATAATGAAACCTGTCTTAATTAGCTGCATTGCCAGCTTCTTGATAGCAAGAGCTTTTAATGAAGAATCAATTTATGAAAGACAAATACAAATAGAATTAGAAGACTAAGAAATTATCTTCAATCAAAAACAGCAGTTTTTCTGTTATAAACAAATACTTGATGATTTAGATGTAATCTAACCGCTCTTGCTAAAGCTATTCTTTCAATATCTCTTCCTTTTCTTATTAAATCATCAACTTCATCCCTATGACTTACATTAACTGTGCATTGCTCTATTATCGGACCTTCATCTAGATCTTCAGTAACATAGTGAGCAGTAGCACCAATTAATTTAACACCTCTCTTCCATGCTCGATGATATGGTTGCCCGCCCTTAAATGCAGGTAAAAAAGAATGATGAATATTTATTATTGAAGAAAACTTTTTTAAAAAAGAGTCACTCAAAATTTGCATATATTTGGCTAATACAACGAGATCAATTTCATATTCTTTTAATAAATTTAAAAATTGATCTTCAACGATAGATTTATCAGTATTAAAACTATCAACATAGACAAATTTTGCATTAAAGTCATTTGCAATATTTTCAAGATCAGGATGATTAGAAATTATTAACGGCACTTTCATTTTGAGTTCACCATTTCTTACTCGCCAAAGCAAATCAATCAAACAATGATTTTGTTTACTCACAAAAATAGCAACATTTGGAATTTCATCAGAATAATTTACGTTAAATTTTCCATTTACTTCATCTGCAATTTTTTGAAATTGTTTATAAATTTCATCTCTATTAAAAAATGCATTTTTACTATTCCATTCAATTCGACTTAGAAACAAACCCGCATCTTGATCTGTATGATGATCAGAATGTTTTATGTTTCCGCCATAATTTGAAATCCAACTTGTAAGCAAACTTACAAGACCAGGACGATCGGGACAAACAATTTTGAATATAATTGAAGGATGTTCCAAAAATCTTTAACTATTAAATCAAATAAGCAAGTATATCTAATATATCAATGAAAAGCTTAAAAGAAAATTTTCAAAACGCACACATAGTTATTATTGGATCAGGGATTATTGGAAAATTTAACGCATTAGAATTATCAGAATTAGGTTTTCAGATAACGATAGTAGATCCAACTCAACTCCAAAATAGTAGCAATGCAGCTTTAGGCTTGCTAATGGGTAATATGTATCAAAAAAGAAAAGGTAGAAGTTGGGATCTCAGAAAACAAAGCATTGAATTATGGCCACAATGGATTGCATTCTTGCAAAAATTTAATTATGAGTTGAATATCGAAAAACCATTAATACAACTAACTACTAATGAAGAAAAGTACAAAAAATTAGAGGAATTTATTTATGAAAATAATGATCAGAACTTACGAATTTTAGAAAGAGACTCAATATTTATCAATAATATAAATAAAGCCTTCCAAACAAAAAACATGAAAGGAATTATTTCCTTTAAGGATGGAAGGATAAATGCTATATCGTTACTTCAAACATTAGATAAATATCTAAAGCATAAAAAAGTAAATTATTTACAAGGAGAAATAATAAAAATAAGAAAATCAAACAATCAATGGATTTCTTCAACAAGGAATAATGAACACATCAAATCTGACATGGTTATTTTGTGTAATTCCCTAAAAGCAATTGATTTAATAGATAGCCTATCTCACAACATCAAATTAAAACCTGTTTTAGGTCAGGCTATGGAAATTGAAATAAATGATGATGAGGTGGATTTATTATCTCTGCCGAAACAATTCAATATAAATGGTAAAAACATAATTCCAAAATCAAAAAATAGGCTAATTATTGGATCAACTGACGAATATAGTACTAAGCCAGAAAAAAATACGTTCGAAAAACTCACAAATTTTCTCGAAAAAAAACCCAATTGGCTGGTGAACGGAAAAATTTGTAAGAAATGGTACGGAATAAGGTCAAGACCAGATGGTGAGCCTTCACCAATATTGAAAAATCATGAAGATGGACTAATTATTTGTACAGGTTTTTATAAAAATGGGATTTTACTAGCTCCGGCATGTTCAAAATGGGTTGCTAATGAAATTAAAAATTACCTTTACTAATCTTTTGTTTCAGTAAAGTCTGCATCAATTACATCATCTCCACCTTTTTCATTTGAATCACTCTGATCAGGGCCGCCTGCTGCGCCAGGTGATGGAGGCTGATTGCCAGGTTGCTGATAAACAGATGAACCAACTGCATAAAGTTCTTGTTGAAGTTCTTCAAGAAGTTTTTTCATTAATTCATAATCTTCTTTTGAAGTTGCCTCTTTTAAAGCATTACTTTTTTCTTCAACTTTAGACTTTGCTGCAGCATCAATCTTATCTCCTAACTCACCAAGTTGCTTTTCTGTCTGATAAACAAGTGTTTCGGCTTGATTTTTTAAATCAATTTTTTCTCTTTTTTCTTTATCTGCAGATGCATTTGATTCAGCATCCTTTACCATTTTTTCTACTTCATTATCAGATAGAGTTGAAGCCCCAGTGATTGAAATACTTTGCTCTTTGCCACTTCCTTTATCTTTTGCAGTAACACTAAGAATACCATTTGCATCAATATCAAATGTAACTTCAATTTGTGGCACGCCTCTTGGCGCTGAAGGTATACCATCCAATCTAAAGGTTCCTAAGCTTTTGTTATCAGAAGCCATTTCTCTTTCACCTTGTAAAACATGTATTTCAACATTTGTTTGACCGTCTACAGCAGTTGAATATGTTTCAGATTTCTTCGTAGGTACTGTAGTATTTCGATTTATCATTTTTGTCATAACTCCCCCTAAAGTCTCTACACCTAAAGAAAGTGGAGTAACATCAAGCAACAATATATCTTTCACCTCTCCTGCTAGAACTCCTCCCTGAATTGCAGCTCCTACAGCTACAACCTCATCAGGATTAACAGTTTGATTTGGTTCTTTGCCAATTATTTTTTTAACTAAATCTAAAACAGCAGGTATTCTAGATGAACCTCCCACCATAACAACTTCATCAATTTCACTAGTAGAAATTTTTGCATCGCTTATAGCTCTCTCAACTGGGGTCTTACACCTATCAATTAAAGAAGCTGCTAATTCCTCGAACTTTGCTCTGGTAAGGTTTAAATCCAAATGTTTTGGTCCTTCGGGAGTAGCTGTAATAAAAGGTAAATTTATTTCACTTTGTGTCGCATTTGAGAGCTCTATTTTTGCTTTTTCTGCAGCTTCAGTCAATCTTTGCAAAGCTTGCTTATCTTGTCTAAGATCAATTCCCTCATTTGATTTAAAAGTGTTAGCTAAGTGATCTACAATACATCGATCAAAATCATCACCACCTAAATGTGTATCTCCAGATGTAGATAGAACTTCAGTTACTCCATCACCAGCCTCAATAACTGAAACGTCAAATGTGCCTCCACCTAAATCAAAAACAAGAATTTTTTCATTTTCTTTATCCAAACCATATGCTAAAGCCGCAGCAGTTGGTTCATTAACAATTCTGAGGACTTCTAAACCTGCAATCTTTCCAGCATCTTTCGTAGCTTGTCTTTGGGAATCATTAAAATAAGCTGGAACTGTAATTACAGCCTGTGTAACTTTTTCACCAAGATATTTACCCGCATCATCTGCTAACTTTCTTAAAACTTGAGAACTTACCTCTTCAGGAGAAAACTGCTTATCCAAAATAGGACATTTTAATTTAACGCTAGAACCAGATTTTTCAACAGAATAACTAACTTCTTTAGATTCTTCATTAACTTCATCAACCCTTCTACCAACAAAACGTTTTGCAGAATAAAAAGTATTTTCAGGGTTCATGACTGCTTGTCTTTTTGCTATTTGTCCAACAAGCTGATCTTGATTTTTTGTATATGCAACAACTGATGGAGTAGTTCTGAAACCCTCGGCATTTGCTATTACAGTAGGTTTACCACCTTCCATTACAGCGACACAACTATTTGTTGTTCCTAAATCAATTCCTACAACCTTACCCATGGGTAAATTCTCGATATTTGTTATTCTCCATAATCGGTCATCGTCGTCATTATTGTTACTCAAAGACGGGGTGTGGTTCCCGAACAGATCAGTATTTTTAAAGAAAAAATTCTAAACATGATTTCAAGCAAGACATCTTTTATAGCATTAATTGGTAATCCAGTAAGCCATTCTTTGTCACCAATTATGCAAAATGCTGCACTTCAATATTTAGGCTTAGATTTAATCTACATTGCTATACCCTGTAAAGATGAAGATCTAGAATTAGTTCTGAATTCTTTTAAGAAGATTAATTGTAAAGGTTTAAATATTACAATTCCACACAAAGAAAAAGTATTTAACCTTTGTAGTGAAATCTCACCTATTGCTAACAAACTTAAAGCAATAAACACCTTGAAATTAAATTCTAAAAAAGAATGGAGCGCAACTAATACTGATGTAGAGGGATTTGTTTATCCATTAAAAAATTTAAACTTAGCTAAGAAAAAATCAATAATTCTTGGGTCAGGGGGTGCAGCAAGATCTGTAATTCAAGGTTTAATAAATTTAAATCTTTCAACAATTTCAGTAATATCGCGTAACAAATCATCTCTAGATGAATTAATAAAAAACTTTGATAGTCAATTTCAACTGCAGGGTTTATTAAATAATGATGATCAAGCCCAATTTTTAATTCGAGAAGCAGATTTGATTGTAAATACAACACCAGTAGGGATGAAAACAACTGGATATGAAAATATTGTATTGCCATATGGCGAAGCTTTTTGGAGATCTCTTAATTCAAAAACAATTGTTTATGATTTGATCTACAATCCTGCCCCAACTCCTTTATTAAAATTGAGCGCCAAAAAAGGATGCATGACTATAGATGGTTTGGAAATGCTTGTTGCTCAAGGAATGAAATCAATATCATTTTGGACAGATGGCTTAGAAGTACCTTTTCATGTTATGAGTGACGCACTAAAAAAATATCTTTAAAAAAAAAGTCCCATTTTTAAGAAATTGCCTATCATAATGTATCGTAAATAATGAACAGACGCTCATCACATCAATTTATGAGCCAAAGACCTCGTCTGAAACTATGAACGATCAACAATTTTATTACGAAACCATGTATATCCTCCGCCCAGATATTGCGGAGGATGAAGTATCTAATCACATTGATAAATACAATAAGCTCTTAGAAGAATTTGGCGGCACAATTCTTGATAGTCAAATGAGGGGCAAAAGAAGATTAGCCTATCAAATAGCAAAACATAGAGAAGGTATTTACGTGCAACTAAGTCATCAAGGTGATGGGCAACATATTTTCAAAATTGAAAAAGCAATGAGACTTAGTGAAGATGTTATTAGATACATGACCGTTAAACAAGAAGGTCCTTTACCAACCCCAAGACCTTCGAATAAGAGTACTTCTCAATCAGAGAATCAAGATAATTCAGATGTCAAAGTAGAATCTAAAGAAAAACAACCAGTAGCAAGTGCTAATACTTCAACTTCAGGAAAAAATGATACTGAAACTAAAGAAAATACAGAATCTTAAATGTTAATCTTTTGTTTTTGAATTTAACTCAGCCCATATTTTATTAGACATACCCCACATATAAATAAAACCCTCTGCTAGAGAATGATTAAAGACATCATCTTTGCTATAAGTTGCCAAATCTTCCCTGTAAAGTGAATTATTTTCCGACATTCTCCCAATTACTATTGCATTTCCCTTATGGAGTCTAATCTTTACTCTTCCATTAACTGAAGTTTGAGTCGATGATATAAATGCATCTAAACTTTCTTTAAGAGGTCCAAACCAAAAACCTTGATAGACTAGTTGACCCCATTTTTTCTCCACTATTCCTTTAAAATCGACAACATCGGGGCTTAATGTTATGGTCTCTAGTTCTTTATGAGCTTTGATTAAAAGTAAGAGGCCAGGTGTTTCGTAAATCTCTCTACTTTTAATTCCCACTACTCGATCTTCAATCATATCTATTCTTCCAAAACCGTTATTACCTGCAAGATAATTAGCTTTTTTAATAATCTCTACAGGAGTTAAAAATTCATCATTAATTCCAACTGGAAACCCATTTTTAAAAACAATTTCTATATCTTGATAGGAATCAGGTGAATTATCAATTGATGATGTCATCGAAAATATATCTTCAGGTGCTTCTTGCATTGGGTCTTCTAATATGCCTGCTTCAATACTCCTACCAAGTAAATTAACGTCTATTGAATATGGTGATTTTTTTGATACTGGTGCAGGAATACCAAATTTTTCTCCATAAACTATTGCCTCTTCTCTACTCATATTCCACTCCCTTGCAGGAGTAATAATTTTTAAATCAGGGCCTAAAGCATTTATTGCTAAATCAAACCGAACTTGATCATTCCCTTTACCAGTGCATCCATGAGCTACTGCATCGGCATTAATCTCTCTAGCAATTTTCACAAGATTTTCAGCAATTAAAGGCCTAGCAAGAGCAGTAGATAAAGGATATTTATCTAAATATAATGCATTTGCTCTAATAGCTGGAAAAGCGTATCTCTCAACAAAACTATTAACTAAATTGCCAATGATTGACTTAGATGCACCAGAATTTAAAGCTTTTTGCCTAATAAGTTCTAGATCTTCGCCTTGTCCAAGATCTGCTACAAAAGTAACCACTTCTGAAATTCCATATTCATTCTTTAAATAAGGAATACAAACGCTCGTATCTACCCCGCCAGAATAAGCTAGTACAACTTTTTTTACCTGCTGCATCTGCATTTGCTCCATAAATTTAAATTTTTGACGTAATTAAGAATTTGAAAACTTATTAAAAACTAATATTATTGTAACTAAAAGAGCTGGACCAAAAACTAGTAATACAAGAAGAAAGTTATTAATTATTAAAACATTGGGATTCAAGTATCCAGCAAGTTTAAATAATCCAGACAACAACAATGAAATTAGCCAAATAAAAAAATATTTTAAATTTGCTTTATTAAACAAAGTTTTTCTTGAGCATCATTATGTATTATCCTATATATAGAGAATAATCTTTAATGGACTCAAGTAAACTAAAACTTAGATTAGACGATATTTCTGAAGTCAACCCAGCTTTAACTTGCTACCACAGAGATGATCCAGCTCCTATTTTACCATTAAGAGATGAACCTGATCTGCTATCTTGGCTTGAGAATACAGGAAGACTTGTGGCGGAAAAAGAGGGAGATTCTCAAGAGATTAGCACTATAGAAGAAGAAGAGCTTTCAGCGCTTATGGGAGAAAAAGAAGATTATAAAATTGAAGAAGATCCTTCAGAAGATGATTGGGAAGATTAAAAAGTTAAACTTTAAATCTTTATTACTGTTAAATACTTTTGCTTTAATTGCAACCTCATATTTTTTTAATAATTTTATTTTTATAGGAGTTTTCACATTATTTTTTTTTGTATCTTTATTAGCAACCAAGAATGGCCTAGAAATAATAAGAAAATTAAATTTACTTCAAAATATAAGAACTGAAGGTCCTTCTAATCACTATAAAAAAAATGACACTCCAACGATGGGTGGGATTCTTTTGATAATCCCTTTTTTAATTTTTCTTCTAATAATAACTATAAATTTAGCTTCCCTAAAATTATTTCTTTTATTACTGACTATTTTTGGTTTCTTTATCACAGGTTTTTTAGATGATTATTTAAGTATTAGAAACAAAGAAAATACAGGGTTAAAAACAAAAGAGAAATTTATCCTACAAAGTATCATCTCGATAATTTTTATCTTGTTAGCCTATGAAAAAAATTTAATCATTCCATTAATAACTATTTCTGACTCCTGGGGAATAAATATAAATATTTTCATATTACCAGTTTCTTTTTTAGTACTTGTGGGCATAAGTAATTCAGTAAATTTGACTGATGGATTAGATGGATTAGCAGCTGGATGCAGTGGGATTGTCTTTTATGGATTAGGAACAGAAATATTAATGAAAGGACAGGAAGAACTTATTGTTTTTAGCATTTTATGTTATTCGATGTCCGGCATATGCTTAGGATTTCTCAAGTATAATAGTTACCCTGCAAAAATATTTATGGGTGACACAGGATCTCTAAGTATTGGAGCAATTCTGGGTTCTATAGCGTTATTAACCAATAGCGTTTTTACCTTATTTATTTTCTCAGGAATATTTATTATCGAATCATTATCAGTAATGATTCAAGTAGGGTATTTTAAAATTACAAAAAAATTATTTCATAAAGGTAAACGCGTATTTTTAATGGCTCCACTACACCACCATTTTGAACTTAAAGGAATTAAAGAACAAAAAATAGTTGAAAATTTTTGGAAAATCAACATTTTACTTGTAATTTTAGGTATAGTTTTAAAAATCAATCTTTGAAAAATTTGTTATGAATTTTTTTACATGGAAAGATAATGGATTAACAAGTGACTGCGCAAGTCTTGATGCAATGGCATCAAGATTTGAAGAAACTGCTAACTTAATGAAAAAACTATCTAAGAAGGGCTTCAAACTAAAGAAGACTCAAAATAATCAACTTATTCTTCACCCTGATCCTGAAGTATTTGATCAATGGGGCTTTATAAGTGAGGAAGTTCCTTTTAAACAACTTTGTTTAATATCAGATGAAGAATAACTATTGAATCTTGAAAATTCTTCAGTAAGTACTGATAAATAATTGCGTACATGAGTGTTCCAACTGAAGTGCCTGTTAACACCCTCAATTCCATTTCTGCTCCATAATTTCCACTGATTATTATTTGAAATTCCTTTTTCAAGAATCACTTTCAATTTATTAATATCAGTAACATCTACTAAAAGTCCATTTTCGCATTTAGAACGAATTTCTTTTGGGCCTCCATCATTTGTTGATATTATTGGCAATCCACATGAAGAGGCTTCAAGAAGAGTTAAACCGAAAGGCTCTGTTAAAGCTGGATTTACAAATACACCACCTCTGCTAGCAGCCCACCTATATAAAGAAGGAATTTGACTTTGAAGATGTTTTTTTGGATAAGCTACCTTTCCATACAAATTATATTTATCAATTGTTTCAAAAATATTATTGAAAACATCTTTTTGTTGAGGGTCAAGTTTTGAAGTACTATCTCTACAACCCAAAATCAAAATTAAATTAGTTTTTCTTTTTAATTTTTCAGATCTTCCATATGCCTCAATCAAAGATGGAATATTTTTTCTTCTTACAGCTCTAGAAATAGTCAACAATGCAGGTTTAGTAGAATCCTTTAGAAAAGGGTTCATCATGTTATCAATTTCAGCTGTCTCGCTTGTGGAGTGAATATGGTGAAATTTATTATGATCAACACCAGGAGGAATAACTTTAGCTTTTTGGGGTGAAAAAGAAGAATATTGGGAATATTGATACACTGACTCTTGTTTAGTGCTTGTAACAACAATATCTGCAGACTTCAATGCTTTTTCTTCTGCCTCAATTCTTTTACTCATAGAATAAAGTTCTTCCATTTGATTAGTTTTTAAGCCAGTATCAAGCAGTTTCCTTTTTTTCTCTCTTCCTAAAGAATGACCAGTAAAAATAAGAGGAACATTTAATGATTTACTTAGTTTAACTCCTACATATCCAGCATCTGCATAATGTGCATGAATAAAATTAGGCTTTTTGTTTTTTTTATAGTAAGAAATTAGTCTTTCAGTTAAATGATCTAAATAAGGCCAAAGCAATTCCTTTCTTAAATATTTATTAGGTCCAAATTTGAATCTTAAAATTCTAACTCCAGGTTCTACAAATTCTTCTTCTTGAGAATATTCATCATCTACTTTAGGGTCTTTTATTAAACGAGTAACTAAATCGACTTGATCAACTTCTGAAGTATTAGCCAAGCTTTTAATTAACTCTAAAACGTATTGTGTTTGCCCTCCTGTATCAGCATCCCTGCCTAACTCAAGATTTTTAGAACGTATAAGACCATGCAAATGTAAATGTAAAAATTTCAACCTCATTCAGCAAATCCTCTGATAAACGGCCTTTAATACAAATAAGCTGAATTTTCTAAGGAAATATTAAGAAAGCATTATGATTTGAAATTTTTTTTATATGAGAGTTTTCGAAAAAGCAGTTCTAGACAAGTTTTATACCCCTTTAAAAAAGAATTTTCGTTTTGCTGAGATAATTAAAATAAAAAGAAATACAACAGGGATTTTCTTATTTCAGAACCTTTTTAAGATATTTTGCAGTATGACTTGTAGGATTTTTAGCTACATCCTCAGGAATACCTTCTGCAATGATTTCTCCTCCTTTATCCCCTCCATCAGGTCCTAAATCGATAATCCAATCTGAACATCTAATCACATCTAAATTATGTTCAATAACAATTACAGAATTACCTTTATCTACCAAACGTTGTATCACATCCATTAATTTATGAACATCATAAAAACTTAACCCAGTAGTTGGTTCATCAATCAAATATAAAGTTTTTCCAGTAGCCCTTTTTGACAATTCCGTGGCTAACTTAACTCTTTGAGCCTCTCCACCAGATAATGTAGGAGCTGGCTGGCCTAATTTGACATATCCTAAGCCAACATCAACCAATGTAGATAATCTATCAGCAGCTTGAGGTATAGCAGAAAAAGTTTCTGCAGCTTGTTCAACAGTCATCTCTAAAACATCAGATATATTGAAACCTTTATATTTAACTTGAAGAGTTTCCCTATTAAAACGAGCTCCTTTACATACTTCACATTGAACATAAACATCAGGCAAAAAATTCATTTCAATTACATTGACTCCCTGACCTTTACAAGCTTCGCATCGTCCTCCTTTGACGTTAAAGCTAAATTGACCAGCCTGATAACCTCTTGCTTTTGCTTCTACTGTGGCAGTAAATATCTGCCTTATAGGATCAAAAGCACCAGTATATGTAGCAGGATTTGATCTTGGAGTTCTTCCTATTGGAGATTGATCAATAACGATAACTTTATCAATTGCCTTTATGCCCTTTAACTCTTTTACACCTTGAGGAAAGGGGACTTTTAATCCTAGAGAATGACATAATGCAGGATGAAGTAATTCATTTATCAAAGTGCTCTTACCACTTCCACTCACACCAGTTACGGAGACTAATCTTCCTAAAGGAAATTCAACAGAAATATTTTTTAAATTATTTTTAGAGCAATTATTTAAAATTAAACTTTTTTTTACAGATGATCTACGTTCTTTTGGAGTAGGAATCGATTTCCTACCACTGAGATAAGCTCCAGTTAATGACTTTTCTGAATTTAAGACATCTTGATAGGATCCTTTAGCAATAATTTCCCCACCATAAACACCTGCCCCTGGACCAATATCTACTAAATAATCTGCGGATTTCATAGTATCTTCATCATGTTCAACGACAACCAAAGTATTTCCCAAGTCTCTTAAGCTTTTTAATGTTTCTAGTAATCTGTCATTATCTCTCTGATGCAAACCAATACTTGGTTCATCTAATACATATAAAACACCAGTAAGACCTGCACCTATTTGGGTAGCCAATCTAATACGCTGAGCCTCACCACCAGACAAAGTCATAGCTGGTCTATCTAAAGTCAAATAATCTAATCCTACATTAATTAAAAACTTCAAACGTAAACGAATCTCTTTTAAAACCAATTCACCTATCTGCTTTTGTTTTTCTGATAAAGATATATTTTCTTTCTTTGTCTTACCTAAACCCATGATGCGCTCTACGTGATTTAGGGTTTCAGAAACGCTTATAGAAGTTAAGTCAGTAATGTTGTATGGTCCAAGTTTAACTGCCAAAGCCTCAGGTCTTAATCTTTTTCCAGAACATGTCTTACAAGGGACTAATTCTAAATATTTTTCTAATTTTTGTTTAACTGATTCTCCATTGGCTTCATTCAATTGCCTTTCTAAGATTGGTAAAATTCCCTCAAAAGGTCTTTCAAAACCACTAGAAGTTTTAAAACGACTATCAGCTTGAATTAATATTGGTTTATCTGATCCCATAAGAAGAACTTGTTTTTGCAAATCACTTAAATCTTTCCAAGGAGTTTTTAATTCAAAACCATAAGCTTGACCTACAGAATAAAGTAAAGAGAAGTAATAAGTATTATCTTTCTCACTCCAAGGAGCTATTGCAGCATAAACAGGCAATGCTTTATCAGGTATAACTCTATCTGCAGTAAATTTTTTTAAATAACCAATCCCATGACAATCTGGACAGGCACCATATGGGCTATTAAAAGAAAATAATCTAGGAGAAAGTTCTTCAACAATAGAGCCATGTACAGGACATGCATAATTTTCTGAGTAAAGCTTTTCTCTCTCTAAGTTAGAAGGTAAAGTTTCTCCTTTTTTTGGAACAACTTCTACTATTGCTAAGCCATCGCCTCTTTTGAGACAAGTTTGTAGTGAATCATTTAATCTTTCTTGTATTCCTTCTCTTGCAATTAATCTATCAACTACTACCTCAATATTATGAATTTGATTTTTATCTAATTCAATACTATCAGCAAGTTCTCTTACCTCTCCATTGATTCTTACCCTAGCAAATCCTTCAGCAGCTAATCCACTGATTAATTTTGTATGTGTTCCCTTCTTACCTCTTACAACAGGAGCCAACAATTGGTACCTTGTGCCTTCTGGTAAAAGAAGAATTTGATCCACCATTTCATCAATTGTTTGAGGCGCAATTGGAATCCCGCAATGGTGACAATGCGGCTCACCAGCACGTCCAAACAATAATCTTAAATAATCTTGTATTTCTGTTACTGTTCCAACTGTTGAGCGAGGATTATGACTTGTAGATTTTTGATCAATTGAAATAGCAGGTGATAAACCTTCAATATTGTCAACATCTGGTTTATCTACTTGACCCAAAAATTGCCTTGCGTATGCAGAAAGACTCTCAACATATCTTCTTTGACCTTCCGCAAAAATAGTATCAAAGGCCAGAGAACTTTTACCACTTCCACTCACACCTGTAAAAACTATAAATTTGTTCCTAGGTAGAGAAAGATCAATATTTTTTAAATTATGCTGACGCGCTCCTCTAATATTGATTGAGTTATCTTCACCAAAACTACTTTCAACTTTATTAACCATGTTTAAATATAAATTATGGTTTAAAAAGGATATTATAGTAGAATTTTTTTTATTTTATGCAGCTGAGCGATCAAGAAGTCTAGAAGCATATTCGTTTACTTCGCATGAACCACCACCTATAAGTTCTATTAGTTCATTTTTTCTTTGATTTTTTGTAGTTAGTTTTGCAATTGAAGTATAAGTTATTCCATCAATTACATTTTTATTAACTTTGAAATGAGCTAATCCCTTAGCAGCCAGGAAAGGCTGATGTGTAATACATAAAACTTGTTGATTTTTAGAAATTTCTTTTATAAGCTCAACCAAAGAAAATAGAGATTTACCACTTAAACCACTATCAATTTCATCTAAAAAGAAAGTATTTGGTTGTTTAGAAATACTAGATTTAATAGCTAATAAAAATCTTGACATTTCTCCGCCAGAAATAACATTTGATAATGGAGCAAGCTTCTGATCAGGATTAGCCGAAAACAAAAAATTTATATCGTCAATTCCATCCCCAGAAGGCTTGCATTCTGAAAATTGAATTGAAAAATTTGCATTTTCTAAACCTAGATTGCTTAAAATCGACATTACTGAATTTTGTAACTGTTTAGCAATTTTTTTTCTTTCAGTAGATTGAATAACAAATAAAGAATTTAAATTACTTTGTAAATTCTCAATCTGAGCTTGAATCCTGGAAATATCAGTACCATGATCATTTTGTTGAAAATACGTCTTTAATTGATCGCGCTTTTCAATTAATTGAGTGAGATCCAATGAAAAAGTTCTCTCTAAGTTTTTTAAAAAGAATAATCTTTTTTGTATTTCTGGAAGATTAGATTCATGATTTTCTATTTCTTGCAAATATGAGTTTAGATCAAAAATTAAATCTTCAATATCAGCATGAATATTTAATAACTTCTCTCTAAATTTTTGAATCTTTAAATCGAAATCTGCTGTTTTATTTAAAATCTTTATTGATTGATTTATGAAAGAAGTTACTGAGGGCTCATCATGACTGAAATTATTTAAATTTTCTAATGATGATTTAATTGAATTATTAATTTCTAAATTATTTACAAGTTTTTTTTCTACTAACTCTAATTCTAAAATTTCTTGAC
Organism: uncultured Prochlorococcus sp.; assembly: GCA_902611225.1. Lineage (GTDB taxonomy): Bacteria > Cyanobacteriota > Cyanobacteriia > PCC-6307 > Cyanobiaceae > Prochlorococcus_A. Next base: position 11,724 of record CACLYZ010000002.1, on the reverse strand, counting down.
TTGAATTTAAATCAGCTTCTTCTAAACTCTTAAACATATGTTTAATTGCCAAGTTTTTTTCTTCTTGATTCTTAGAAAATTCTATTTTTTCATCCATTAATTCTTTTAAAACTTTAGTTTCTCCCCATATACTTTTAATCCTTCTGCTGGTCTCTCTAAATTCTTGAGAACATAAGTCATCAATAATTAATCTTCTCTTATCTAAAGCATCAAAGATAAAAGTGTCAGATTGACCTGCAGAATCTATTAAAAATCCTCCTAGTTTTTCTAATGATTGTCTATTAATTGGTAAATCATTAAGGCTATATTTGGATAAGATTTTATTGTTCTTTTTATAAGATTTTCTTTTAATTTGTAGTTCTGAAGATGTTATTTCAAAACCATTATTAATTAACCAATTATTTATTTGAGAAGAAGAAGAAAATATTGCGTCAATAACACAAAAATCTTTTCCTGGACGTATTAAATGTTTTAGAGGTATATTAGTTCCACCAAATAAAGCATTTAGGGAATCCAAAATTAATGATTTTCCTGAACCTGAATCCCCAGTTATGATATTCAAACCTTTTTCGAAATTAATTTCTATAATTTCTATTAAGGCAATATTTTCTATTTTTAATTGTATTAACATGATAAATCTTCCATATAAGAAAATTAGCTTCTTTTTTAAAAAAATAAAGGTTTTAAATATATAAAGTTATGAAAGAAGATTTTACTGATTTTATAGAAGTATCTGGACTCTTAAATTATGATCCAGATACGATTTCTAAAATTTACAAAAAAAATCCTAAAAGACTTTTAAAAAGACTTTGGCAAACACTCATACCTATTTTCGCTTACATCTTCTCCGTTGGATGGGATAAATTAACTGGTAGATTGAAAAATGAAGACCAAGCAAGATTTAGAGCTAAAGAATTAACAAATTTGTTGGTGGAACTTGGACCTGCATTTGTTAAAGCAGGCCAAGCTTTATCAACAAGACCAGATATAATCCCAGGAATTCTTTTAGAAGAATTATCTGAATTGCAAGATCAACTCCCTGGATTTGATGGCGATAAAGCTATGGAATTAATTGAAGAAGATTTAGGATATAAAATAGATGAGATTTTTTTAGAAATTGATAAAAACCCAATTTCCGCTGCTTCTTTAGGGCAAGTGCATAAAGCTAAATTAAAGAATGAAGAGATCGTTGCAATAAAAGTACAACGACCGGGTTTAAGAGAACAAATAACCTTAGATCTTTACATAGTGAGAAATATCGCTTTTTGGCTAAAAAACAATGTCGGATTAATAAGAAGTGATCTAGTTGCTTTAATTGATGAATTAGGTAAAAGAGTTTTTGAAGAGATGGATTATCTAAACGAAGCTGCAAATGCAGAAAAATTTAGAGATATGCATAAAAATAACAAAATGATTGCCGTACCAAAAATTTATAAAGAAATAACTTCAAGACGAGTTTTAGCAATGGAATGGATAGACGGTACAAAATTAACAAATTTAGATGATGTAAAAAAATTAGGAATCAATCCTGATGAAATGATTGATATAGGGGTGCAATGCAGTTTAGAACAACTTTTAGAACATGGTTTTTTTCATGCAGACCCACATCCGGGTAATTTATTAGCCTTAGAAGATGGAAGATTGTGTTATCTAGATTTTGGAATGATGAGCGAGGTTTCCAGGGAATCTAGATCAGGATTAATTCAAGCAGTAGTACATCTAGTAAATAAAAATTTCGATAAATTATCTCAAGATTTTGTAAAATTAGGATTTTTATCAGAGGAAGTAAATCTAAAACCCATTGTTCCAGCATTCCAAGATGTTTTTATTAACGCTGTTGAACAAGGAGTGTCGAAAATGGATTTTAAAAGCGTTACTGACGATATGTCTGGTGTTATGTATAAATTCCCTTTCAAACTTCCCCCATATTATGCACTTATAATTAGGTCTTTACTTACATTAGAAGGAATAGCTTTAAGCGTAGATCCAAACTTCAAAATATTAGGCGCAGCTTATCCATATTTTGCAAGAAGATTGATGGAAGACCCTGATCCACAATTACGGGAAAGCCTTAAAGAAATGCTTTTTGATAATAAAAAATTTAAATGGGACCGTTTAGAGGATCTGCTTTCCAACGCTGCAAAGCAAACAAATCTCGATTTAGAGAAACTTTTAGACGAAGTTATAAATCTCCTCTTTTCTCCAAATGGGGGATTTCTTAGAAATGAGATAGTTGAAGGTTTAACAAATCAAATAGATTTACTTAGTCTAAAAATATTGAAAAGTTTGAATAATTATCTTCCGCAATCAATTAAATTAAATACTACTAACGAAAATAACAACTTAAGTGAGCTTATAATGTATGTAGATCCATTGAGAAACTTTTTAGAGATTTTACAAAAAGTACCCGGCTATTCAATTGACATTTTTCTAAAAAGGGTTCCTAGACTTATAAATGAACCCTATACAAAAGAAATGGGTATAAAAATTGCAAAAAAAGTAACTGAAAAAGGAGTTGTAAGACTTGTTAAAATTGCTGCTGGTGCAAATATCTAAATGAAATTGAGTAAATTATCAATATTTAAAATATTTATTATTTTAGTAATTTCTCCATTAATTTTTAATTTTCCAAAAACTAATGCTGCTGAAGAAATAAAAATCACCTACAGCATATTTTCTAGAACAATTAAAGTAAATTCTTTAAAAACTTTTGTTCAAGAAGGTAAATCTACAAAACAATTAAAAAGAATTTTGAAAGCAACTGGGTCTCCCGATAAAGAAATTAGAAAAGTTTTAAACAAAGATTTTGAAGTTCCTATTACCATTGCAAGCAAACTAGTATATTCTGAAATAGGAAATGTTTTTTTAACAAGACTTTCATCTATTATCCACCCACCCAGAGCAACTGATGAAAGAACAGGTTTGCTGGCCCTTAGAGCAAGCGTAATTCAAGGAATTAAAATAGGAAATGGAAAAATAAATCTAGTAAATTTTTTTGAAGGATATCCAACTAAAACTGTAATTTTAGATGTCAGCGCTTTGAGCAAAGTTATGAATAAAGTAGAATCGATTTCAGAATTATTAACCTTTTTCAGCAATTCCCCTCTAGAAAAAATCAAAACAAATTAAACAACCATGGTGTTATTCAATAAAATAAAAAATAAACTGCGTATTAATTACAGAAAAAAAAGATGGCCAGGTCTAATAGAAGCTTATAAACAATATCTTCCAGTTACAAAGAAAACTCCTATTATTTCCCTAAATGAAGGAAATACACCACTAATTCTAAGCGAGTCAATTAGTAACTTAATTGGAAATGGAACAAAAGTTTTTTTAAAATATGATGGCCTTAATCCAACAGGATCTTTTAAAGATCGTGGAATGACTATGGCAATTAGCAAAGCAAAAGAAGAAGGCCGTGAAGCAGTAATTTGTGCAAGTACAGGAAATACCTCTGCTGCTGCTGCTGCATATGCTTCGAGAGGAGGATTAAAACCTTATGTGTTAATCCCAGAAGGATTTGTTGCACAAGGAAAGCTTGCGCAAGCATTAATGTATGGCGCTGAAATAATATCTATTAATGGAAACTTTGATAAGGCTCTTGAAATTGTTAGAGATTTATCCTCAGAACATCCTATAGAGCTTGTTAATTCTGTTAATCCATATCGAATACAAGGACAAAAGACGGCAGCTTTTGAAATAGTTGATGACTTAGGTTATGCTCCTGATTGGCTTTGTATCCCAATGGGTAATGCAGGAAACATAACTGCTTATTGGATGGGATTTAAAGAATATTCAAAAATAAAAAGGAATTTGAAATTACCAATAATGATGGGTTTTCAGTCCGAAGGCTCTGCTCCGTTAGTGAAAAATATAATAGTTAAGGATCCAGAAACAATTGCGACTGCAATAAGAATTGGAAATCCTGTAAATAGAGAAAAAGCAAAAAAAGTAAGAAAAGAGAGTAAAGGAGACTTTCAATCAGTTACAGATGAAGAAATAATAAATGCCTATAAAATTCTTGCCAAAGAGGGAGTATTTTGTGAACCTGCCAGCGCAGCATCAGTTGCTGGACTGATTAAAAATAAAAATAGAATTCAGAAAAAATCGACTATTGTTTGTGTTCTGACTGGAAATGGATTGAAAGATCCTGATTGCGCTATAAAAAATAACGATGCTATTTTTAGGAAAAATATTGAACCTTCATTAAAAAATATAACTAAAATCTTAGGATATTAATATCCAAAAAAAATAGTGTCTGTGGAAATCAATTAAAAACAAACCTCATTTGTTGAAAAGTACATAACAAGAAATTCTAATTGTTGAATAAATTAAAAATTTTCGAAAACAGTCAAAAATATTCAACAAATAAAAAATTTTTTACACAAATTCTTGTCTTCGAAAACTAAATAGACAAGCTGTTTAATTGAAGAATTCCACAGTTCCCACAAGAACTACTACTATTAATTTTTTATTTTTATTATTTATTTTTATATTAGAAAAACAGTAAAAAATACATTTATTGAATTTAATTTACGAAAAAAGTATATTGTATTTGTAAAAAGTTCCAAATTCTGATGGAAATTATTTGTAATCAAAATGAATTAAATAATGCTATACAATTAGTAAGCAAGGCAGTTGCTTCAAGGCCAACGCATCCAATTCTTGCAAATATACTTTTAACAGCTGACGAAGGAACTAATAAAATTAGCGTCACAGGATTTGACTTAAATTTAGGAATTCAAACTTCTTTTGATGGAACTGTCAAAAATAGTGGAGCTATTACTATACCTTCAAAACTTTTATCCGAAATAGTGAACAAACTCCCTAGTGAAACTCCTGTTTCTCTAGAAGTAGACGAGGATTTAGATAATATCCTAATAAAAAGTGATAGAGGTTCTTTTAATCTAAAAGGAATACCCTCTGATGAATATCCTAATTTGCCATTTGTTGAAAGCGGTACTTCTTTGAATATTGATCCTAGTTCTTTTTTAAAGGCTTTAAAATCTACCATTTTTGCCAGTAGTAATGATGATTCAAAGCAACTACTAACAGGTGTCAATTTTACTTTCAAACCAAATTATTTAGAGTCTGCTTCTACGGATGGTCATAGATTGGCTGTTGCCTTAATTGGTAATGAAGAACATATTGAAAATAAAGAAAACTTATCTTCAAATGTTGATGATTTATCGGTAACTATCCCGACTAGATCATTGAGAGAAATTGAAAAACTAGTATCTTTGAGAAGCTCAGAAAATTCAATTAAGCTTTTCTATGACAAAGGTCAAGTAGTATTTATATCTTCTAATCAAATAATTACTACAAGAACTTTAGAAGGTACTTATCCTAATTATTCACAATTAATTCCTGATTCTTTTTCTAAAATTCTAAATTTTAATACAAAAAAATTAATTGATTCACTAGAAAGAATTGCTGTTTTAGCTGATCAGCAAAGTAGTGTTGTAAAGATTAAATTAGATGATAATGATTTAGCTTCAATCAGCGCAGATGCTCAAGATATTGGAAATGCTAATGAATCAATACCCGTTTCTTATTCTGGAGAAAATTTTGATATTGCATTTAACGTAAGATATTTGTTAGAAGGTTTAAAAGTTATTGCTTCTGAAAATGTACTTTTAAAGTGTAATATTGCAACTACTCCAGCGGTTTTTGTGCCAGAAGATAATCTTAATTCTTTTACTTATTTAGTTATGCCTGTGCAGGTTCGTTCTTAATTTGAAATTACCTAAAGAAATTTTATTAAGTGAGTTATTAAATTATAGTGTCAAGGGTAATATGGTCCTTAATTATGGAAATGGTGAAAATGTTTGGATGCATCCTCCAGTTCACCGGATTCTAGGATGGTACTCTCGTCCTTCAAATTTTGATTTAAAAAGAAATGTTTGGCGATTAAATCAAATTACTCAAATAATAGATAATGAAATTTATGTCAAAGGCGATCCAGCTATTTCGGATTTAGCAACTTTAAATAGGTTCCCAACTTTAATAGAAGCTAATCTTATAAATATAAATGGATCCAAAATAGGAGTCATTGCAGATTTTTTATTCGAAATGAAAACGGGAAAAATTAAATATTACTTAGTTTCTAGATCTAATCCTAAGATTCCAGGTTCTAGTAGATGGAAATTAACTATTGATAATATCAATGACCAACAACCGGGATTGGTATTCTGTGAAAATAATTCTTTAGATGATTTACCTTTAATAAAATCAAGTATTAAAAATGAATTTATGCAAAAAGGAAAAAAAATTTTTGATAGATTTGATGATATGAAAAATATTGCTTCTAATAGATTAGAGGAATGGCTTGAAGAAGATGAAGATATGAGCCAAAACTTAGATTTTAAACAAAAAAGTTTTTATAATAATGACAGAACATCTATACCGTCAAGTGAAAAAAAAGAAGATGACCCTTGGATATAAATAATGACAAATCTAGAAAATAATGATCTATATGATCTTAATGAAGCACTACAAGTTGAAAATTTAACACTTAAAGATTACGAAGAAATTTGCAAAAGATTAAAGAGAAAACCTAACAGAACGGAATTAGGTATGTTTGGCGTTATGTGGTCCGAACATTGTTGTTATAGAAATTCAAAACCTTTACTATCTAAGTTTCCCACTAAAGGTAAAAATGTTTTAGTTGGACCTGGAGAAAATGCTGGCGTTATTGATGTTGGAAATAATCAAAAACTTGTTTTTAAAATAGAAAGTCATAATCATCCTTCTGCTATTGAACCTTTTCAAGGCGCAGCAACAGGTGTAGGAGGAATTTTAAGAGATATATTCACAATGGGAGCTAGACCAATCGCAGTTTTGAATTCATTGAGATTCGGCAACCTTGATAAATCATCAAATGTTGATTTACTACGAGGAGTTGTATCCGGTATTTCACATTATGGGAATTGCGTAGGTGTGCCGACTATTGGAGGGGAAATTGACTTCGATGATAGTTACTCTGGAAATCCTCTAGTTAATGTTATGGCTTTAGGACTTTTAGAGACTGAGGAAATTGTTTGTTCTGGAGCGAAAAATGTAGGATCACCAGTTTTGTATGTTGGTAATACAACTGGTAGAGATGGTGTTGGTGGTGCTAGTTTTGCTAGTTCAGAATTAACTACAACTTCATTGGATGATAGACCTGCTGTTCAGGTAGGTGATCCATTTGTTGAGAAAAGTCTTATTGAAGCTTGTTTGGATGCTTTCAAGACAGGGGATGTAATTGCAGCTCAAGATATGGGTGCTGCAGGTTTAACATGTAGTAGCGCAGAAATGGCCGCAAATGGAAATTTAGGGATATCTATCGATTTAGATTTGGTCCCTTCTAGAGAAGATGATATGTCCTCATACCAGTATTTATTATCTGAATCGCAAGAAAGAATGTTGTTTGTCGTTAAAGAAGAAAAAATTAGTGATCTTATTGAAAAATTTAATAAATGGGGATTATATGCCAGTGTTATTGGTGAAGTGATAGGAACTAATGAAGTAATTATTTCTCATAAAGGTAAAATTGTGGCCCAAATACCTACTTCTGCCTTATCTGATGATACTCCTGTCAATTTTCACAATGTGATTAATAACCCACCAGATGATCTTTTAAATAAATGGGAATGGACAGAAAATGATTTACCAGAAATTCATGAGCAAAAAATATTTTCATTGAAGGAAAATAAGAATTTTTCTTTTTCAGAAATCATTTTAAAACTACTCTCTAATCCATCAATAGCGTCTAAACGATGGATTTATCAACAATATGATTCTCAAGTTCAGGCAAATACAGTTTTTAAACCTGGAAAATCAGATGCAGCTGTAGTAAGACTAAGAGAGCAAAATAAAAAAAATAAAAGTAAAGTATTCTCTGGTGTCGCTGCTTCAGTTGATTGCAATAGTAGATGGGTTGCGCTTGATCCTTTTAGAGGATCTATCGCTGCCGTTGCAGAGTCCGCTAGAAATGTTAGTTGTGTTGGTGCTGAACCAGTAGCAATTACAAATAATTTAAATTTTTCTTCCCCTGAGAATGAAATAGGATATTGGCAACTTTCATCTTCATGTAATGGAATTGCTGAAGCCTGCAAAGCTTTAGAAACTCCTGTTACAGGAGGTAATGTATCTCTATATAATGAATCAAAAAATAAAGATAATCTAATTACTCCTATCAATCCTACACCTGTTATTGGAATGGTGGGAAAGATAGATAATGTCGAAAAAGCTATAAGTAGTGAATGGAAAAATATTGAAGATGAAATCTGGTTAATTGGTTCTTCTAAATCAGAAATAAAAATTGCAGCTAGTTCTTATCTGGAATATATTCATGGAGAAATTACAGGTCGGCCTCCAAAAATAGATTTGTTGGATGAAAAGTTTTGCCAGAGTTTTTTAAGAAATGCGATTTTAAATAGTTTTGTAGTTTCTTCACACGATATCAGCGACGGAGGTTTAGCTATAGCTTTAGCAGAGTCTTGCATTTTGTCCTCAAGTGGTGCAACTATAGAATTAGATAATGATGTAAATAGAGTTGATAATTTATTGTTTGCCGAAGGGGGGTCAAGAATTATTTTTTCAATTAGTAAAATGAAACAAAATGAATGGTTTAATTATTTAAAACAAAATCAAATAAATTTCCCATCAAGTGTGTATGTAAAAAAAATAGGATACGTATCTAGTGACACGTTGAACATAAAAATCAACAAAAAAAATGTTTGCAATATTAGGGTTGAGCAATTAACCGAAAAATTTAATAATAGTATTTCAGATTACTTTTAAATATGAAAAACATTTCTCAACTATTAATCATTTTAAGATATTAAGTTATGTGCGGAATAGTTGGAATTGTTTCTTCAAATGATGTAAATCAACAAATTTACGATAGTCTTTTGCTTTTGCAGCATAGAGGTCAAGACTCAACAGGTATAGCAACAATGGAAAATACTGTTTTTCATTTACATAAGGTTAAAGGTCAGGTTAATACTGCTTATAGAACTAGAGATATGAGGAATTTAATTGGCAAAATTGGATTGGGTCATGTTAGGTATGCAACAAAGGGATCAGCAGAAAGTGTTGAAGAAGCACAGCCTTTTTATGTTAATGCTCCTTATGGAATTGTTTTGATACATAATGGAAATTTGACTAATACCAGAGATTTAGAAAAACAGTTATTTAATGTCGACAAGCGCCATACAAATTCTTCAAGTGATACTGAAATGTTGTTAAATGTATTTGCGACAGAATTACAAGAACAAATTCATAATCAAGAATTAGAACCTGATATTATTTTTAATGCGGTCAAATCTTTACATAAAAGAATTCAGGGGTCATATGCTTCAATTGCGTTAATTTCAGGACATGGTTTATTAGCATTTAGAGATCCTTTTGGCATTAGGCCTTTAGTTATAGGGAAAAGACTTTCATTAACCACAAAACAAGAAGAATGGATGGTTGCAAGCGAATCTTTAGTACTTGAGAACAATGATTATGAAGTAGTGAGAGATGTAGATCCAGGAGAAGCTGTTTTTATAAATCTTGATGGGGAGTTTTTCTCTAAGCAATGTTCTGAAAATCCAATGTTATTGCCCTGTGCTTTTGAATATGTTTACTTAGCTAGGCCAGATTCAATTATGAATGGAATTTCAGTCTATAAAGCTCGTTTAAAAATGGGAGATTATTTAGCAGAAACAATAAAAGAAACAATCAATTCTGGAGATATTGATGTAGTTATGCCTATTCCTGATTCTTCTCGACCCGCGGCAATGCAAGTCGCAAGACAGTTAGGGATAGAATATAGGGAAGGTTTTTTTAAAAATAGATATGTTGGCAGAACATTTATAATGCCTGGTCAGCAGAAACGTAAGAAATCTGTAAGGCAAAAATTAAATGCCATGAGTGCAGAGTTTAAAAATAAAAATGTATTAATTGTTGATGACTCGATAGTAAGAGGTACTACTTCAAAAGAAATTGTCCAGATGGCTAAAGATGCAGGAGCAAATAAAGTTTTTTTTACATCAGCAGCTCCTCCTGTTCGTTATCCTCACGTTTATGGAATTAATATGCCTAATAGAGATGAATTAATTGCTCACAATAGGACAATAAGTGAAATCGCCGATAAACTTGAAATTGATAACCTTGTTTATCAAAGTGTTGAAAGTTTGCGTAAATCTATAATTGGTGATTCTCCTATTAAAGGTTTAGAGATGAGTTGTTTTACTGGTGATTATGTAACTGGAACAGTAAATCAAGAATACTTAAATTGGGTTGAAAATGAATATAAATCTTAGTTGAGAAAGTTTTCAAGTCGGAAACAATTTTCAAGGTATTCATCATTATCTAATTTTAAAAAATCAATTAAAAAGTTTGATTTATTGGATTTGAAATTTAATTTATTTAGGTCCAATCTTGCAGATTTATTTTTATTAGTTTCAATATCAAGGTAATTATTACTTGCTATTATTTTGAGAAAGTAATCATTTTTAAGTTGGGTTTTTTCATTCAAATATCCCAAACTGTATTCATTTGAGCAATAAATTTCATTACTATTTATGCAAAAGATTTTTCCTTGTTTAGATATTAAAAAAATATTTTCTCCATCATGGTATGTACAACAAGAAACGATTTTTTCAGTTGGTAAAAGTTTTGCAATTATTAATCCCTGGGATTGTTTAGAAGTGGGCGGTAAAAATTTATTTGATAAATTAAATTTAAAAATTCTCCCTATTGAAGTTAATATTATTAAATCTCCGCTTTCATTAGAAATAAAAGAATCAATGGTTTTTAAATTATTTTTTAATTTTGTAACCGTGAAAGATCTATTACTTTTAATCATATCTTCATCAAATAAAACTTTTTTAAATCTTCCATCTGAATTCAAGATGCATAAATAATTTTTAGTTTCTTTCTGAATTGAATGAAAATTTATTATTTCACTTGGATGAATATTTCCAAGAATTTTATTATCTAATTTATAGTCTTTATTAATATTTGACTCCCAATCAATGTTAAAAACTTTTCCTGTGTTTGTGATTCCAATTAATTTTATATTTTTTTCAATATTGCATATAAATTTTTGAATATTTTTATTATCTATAATTTTATTTACAACCTCAAATGATTTCTTGTAATTAGCTAAAATCATCCTCTTTAAATAAAGTCTATTGTCTATGTATAATTTTGTTTTTTTATTTATAAAGTCATCTAATATCTGATTATTAAGCGTTTCTAATTCTTCATTTTGATTAATATTTTTAATTATTTTTGTTTTACGTATAACATTGTATTTTTTCTTTAATATTAATAATTCTTCTATTAGTAAACTAAGTAATAATTTTCTTTCGTTCAATAATTTTTGAAAATAATTCTTCTTTTCTACTAGAATTTTTATTTCATTATCAATTTGATTTTTTTCTAGATTTGTTAATTTTTTTAGAGGCATATCCAAAACTGAATTTGCCTGTTTCTCACTAAAGAAAAATTTTTCGATTAATTTTGATTTGGCTTCCACAGAATTTTCCGATTCTTCAATAATTTCGATAACTTTTTTTATATTTTTTGTGGCTTTAGATAAACCTTCTGATATTTCTAATTTTTCAAGAGTGTTTTTTAGAAAATAATAAGTTCTTTTTCTAATTGTTTCTTCTCTAAATTCAAGAAAATAGTTGAGATATTTCTTAAGGTTTAGCTGTACAGGCTTGCCTTTAATTAAAGCCAAGA
>CACLYZ010000001.1:0-121440 GCA_902611225.1 uncultured Prochlorococcus sp. | reverse complement strand
GTGTTCAACTTGTATTAGACGCTGTAGTTGATTACTTGCCAGCTCCAGTTGACGTAAAACCAATACAAGGTGTTTTGCCAAGTGGCAAAGAAGATATTAGACCTTCAGATGATAATGCTCCTTTCAGTGCACTAGCATTCAAAGTGATGTCAGATCCCTACGGAAAATTAACTTTTGTAAGAATGTATTCAGGTGTTCTTTCAAAGGGAAGTTATGTAATGAATTCTACTAAGGATGCTAAAGAGCGAATTTCTAGATTAGTGATTCTTAAGGCTGATGAAAGAGAGGAGGTTGATGAATTGAGAGCTGGGGATTTAGGAGCTGTGTTAGGTCTTAAGAACACAACAACTGGTGACACTTTGTGTAACACAGAAGATCCAATAGTTTTGGAGACATTGTTTATCCCTGAACCAGTTATATCAGTAGCTGTTGAGCCAAAAACTAAAGGCGATATGGAAAAATTATCAAAAGCTTTAACTGCTTTGTCTGAAGAGGATCCAACCTTTAGGGTTAGTACAGATCCTGAAACAAATCAAACTGTTATTGCAGGTATGGGTGAGTTGCACTTAGAAATCCTTGTTGACAGAATGTTAAGGGAATTTAAAGTTGAAGCAAATATAGGAGCTCCACAGGTTTCTTATAGAGAAACTATTAGGTCTAGTTCTAAAGGTGAAGGTAAATATGCAAGACAGACTGGAGGTAAAGGTCAATATGGTCATGTAATTATTGAAATGGAACCTGCTGAAGTTGGTAAAGGTTTTGAATTTGTAAACAAAATTGTTGGTGGAGCTGTACCAAAAGAGTATATTGGTCCTGCATCTAATGGAATGAAAGAGACCTGTGAATCTGGTGTTCTTGCCGGTTATCCACTCATTGATGTAAAAGTAACACTAGTCGATGGTTCATTCCACGATGTAGACTCATCTGAAATGGCCTTCAAAATTGCAGGTTCCATGGCTTTTAAAGACGGGGTTAAAAAATGCAATCCTGTCCTTTTAGAGCCTATGATGAAAGTTGAGGTCGAAAGTCCTGACGACTTTCTTGGATCTGTAATTGGTGATCTCTCTTCCAGAAGAGGTCAAGTAGAAGGACAATCTGTTGATGATGGATTGTCTAAGGTACAGGCCAAAGTGCCCTTAGCCGAAATGTTCGGTTATGCCACTCAACTCCGATCAATGACTCAAGGTCGGGGTATTTTTTCAATGGAGTTCGCAAACTATGAGGAAGTTCCTCGTAATGTTGCTGAAGCTATCATTTCCAAGAATCAGGGCAACTCCTGATCTCTAAACTAAAACACTCTTAAACCCTCGATTCTTTAATTCAAAATGGCTCGCGAGAAGTTCGAAAGAAACAAACCACATGTCAACATAGGTACTATTGGCCATGTTGATCATGGAAAAACAACACTAACAGCTGCTATTACAAATGTATTAGCTAAAAAAGGTCAAGCCCAAGCTCAAGACTATGGAGACATTGATGGTGCTCCTGAAGAAAGAGAACGTGGCATTACCATTAATACAGCTCATGTTGAATATGAAACTGAAGGCAGACATTATGCTCATGTCGATTGCCCAGGACATGCTGACTATGTGAAAAACATGATCACCGGGGCCGCCCAGATGGATGGAGCTATTCTAGTTTGCGCAGCCACAGATGGTCCCATGGCTCAAACAAAAGAGCATATTCTATTAGCTAAACAGGTTGGAGTCCCTGCTCTTGTAGTTGCTTTAAATAAGTGCGATATGGTCGATGATGAAGAAATTATTGAACTTGTCGAAATGGAAATTAGGGAATTGTTAGATAGTTATGACTTCCCAGGAGATGACATTCCTATAGTTCAAGTTTCAGGTTTAAAAGCTCTCGAAGGTGATTCTACTTGGGAATCAAAGATTGAAGAATTAATGAAAGCAGTTGATGCTAGCATTCCCGAACCAGAAAGAGAAGTTGATAAACCATTTTTGATGGCAGTTGAAGATGTTTTCTCGATTACTGGTAGAGGAACTGTGGCTACTGGAAGAATTGAGAGAGGTAAAGTTAAGGTTGGAGAAGAAGTAGAAATAGTTGGAATAAGAGATACAAGAGTAACAACTGTTACTGGAGTTGAAATGTTCCGAAAGCTTCTTGACGAAGGTATGGCCGGCGATAATGTTGGTTTGCTCTTAAGGGGTGTCCAGAAAGAAGATATTGAGAGAGGTATGGTTCTCGTGAAGAAAGGATCTATTACCCCTCATACTCAGTTTGAAGGAGAAGTTTATGTTCTCAAAAAAGAAGAGGGCGGAAGACATACTCCTTTCTTTGCTGGATATAGACCTCAGTTCTACATCAGAACAACTGATGTAACAGGTCAAATAACAGCATTTACTTCAGATGATGGCTCCAATGTTGAAATGGTTATGCCAGGAGACAGAATTAAGATGACTGGAGAATTAATCTGTCCAGTAGCTATTGAACAAGGTATGCGATTTGCTATACGTGAAGGTGGACGTACTATTGGTGCTGGAGTTGTTTCTAAAATTCTCAAATAATAACTTTGAATTTTAAAAATTTAACCTCAATCATCTAGTATAGGTTTATGGATAAGGGGTCATTTTTATCGATGACCCTTCACTAGAAGTTATTTGAAACTATGACTGCATCAATTGCACAACAAAAAATTAGAATAAGGCTCAAAGCATTTGATAGAAGAATGCTTGATTTATCTTGCGACAAAATTATCCAAACTGCTGATAATACTTCTGCTTCAGCAATAGGTCCAATACCTTTACCTACAAAAAGGAAGATTTATTGTGTCTTAAGATCACCACATGTTGATAAAGATTCTAGAGAGCATTTTGAAACAAGAACACATCGAAGAATAATAGATATCTACAGTCCTTCTGCAAAAACTATTGATGCTTTAATGAAACTAGATCTTCCTAGTGGTGTAGATATAGAAGTTAAACTTTAATAAATCCCGAAACCGCCTTAAATTTATTAGTATAAAAAATAAAATGAGCTTTAAATGGGAGAACTCTCAGTTAGGGAATTACCTTTATTTCCTTTGCCAGAGGTAGTCCTTTTTCCTCAAGAAGTATTACCTTTACATATTTTTGAATCGAGATATAGGATTATGCTCCAATCTGTACTTGAAAGTGATTCTATGTTTGGGGTGATTAAGTGGGATTCAACTACTAAAAGTATGGCTAACGTTGGATGTTGCACACAAATTTTAAAACATCAAACTGCAGAGGATGGGAGAAGTAATATTATCACTCTCGGCCAACAAAGGTTTCAAGTCTTGGAAATCACCCGTTCGACGCCATTTTGTTCTGCGATGGTTAGTTGGATTAGTGATGATAATATTGATGACTTTCAAAAATTAGATTCTCTAAAAGATACAGTAAAAGAAGCACTTAATGATGTTATTAACTTAACGAGTAAATTGACTAATACAAAGAAAAATCTACCTGATAAATTACCTGACAACCCAATGGATTTATCATTTTGGATAGGAGCTCATTTGGGCGGTCCTGTCGCGGAAGAACAGCAAAGACTTCTTGAAGAGAGAAATACTTATACCCGTTTGCAAAGGGAGTATGAAATGCTTGATCATACAAGAAAACAACTCGCAGCAAGAACAGCATTGAAAGAGAGTTTTCCTGATATAAAAGAAAATTAAATGTTTGAATTATTTTTCCCTTTTTTTTTAATAGTTTTATTCTTTTTATTTCTGGCGATAATATGGAGAAAAAATGCTAGAAAATATATCTCTTCCGATACAGTAGCTTCTGCATATGATGCTTGGACCCAGGATAAATTACTTGAGAGATTATGGGGAGAACATATACATTTGGGTTTTTATCCCTCAGGGAAAAAAAATATTGATTTTAGAAAGGCTAAAGTTCAGTTTGTTCATGAATTAGTCAAATGGAGTGGTTTAGATAAATTACCACAGGGATCCAGAATACTTGATGTAGGTTGTGGAATAGGGGGAAGTTCTAGGATTCTTGCAGAATATTACGGGTTTAATGTCACTGGCATTACAATTAGTCAGGCCCAAGTTATGAGAGCAAGACAACTTACTCCTAATGGATTAAATTGCAACTTCCAAGTCATGGATGCTTTAGATTTGAAATTTGAAGATGGATCATTTGATGCCGTCTGGAGTGTTGAAGCTGGTGCACACATGAATGATAAAACTAGGTTTGCAGATGAAATGCTGAGAACTTTAAGACCTGGAGGCTATTTCGCTTTGGCTGATTGGAACTCAAGAGATCTCGGGGAATACCCCCCATCATTTTTTGAAAAGTTAGTTCTTAAACAATTACTTGAACAATGGGTACATCCTAATTTTATTAGCATTAACGAATTTAGTAATATTCTTAGAACTAACGAAAATAGTTCAGGAAGAGTTATTTCTGAAAATTGGAATTCCTATACAAATCCTTCATGGTACGACTCTATCATTGAAGGCATTCGAAGGCCCTTCGTAATTTTGTCACTTGGCCCATTTGCGGTAGTGAAGTCGATTAGAGAGATTCCAACAATACTTCTCATGAATTGGGCATTTAGAAAGGGTTTAATGCAGTTTGGAGTTTATAAATGTAGGGGGTAAATTAATCTAGTTCAACATTTTCAGAAAAATAATTTCCAAAATCTACAAAATTCTTACAAAGTGGATTTAACTTATTTTTTAATTCAAGAAGATTTTTAATGTTATTTTGATTATTGATTTCTAAATCAACATAAATTATGTATTCGCCTAATTCTCTTTTTGAAGGTCTCGATTCAATTTTACTCATATTAAATCCAAAATCTGCAATATAATTTAAAGCTTTAAGCAAAGCACCAGGTTTATTTGAAATTAATGAGAAAGCAAAACTGGCAATATTAGATAAATTTGAATTTGATTCCTTGCTCAATAAAACAAATCTAGTGCAATT
The DNA here is from genome assembly GCA_902611225.1 of uncultured Prochlorococcus sp. Taxonomy (GTDB): domain Bacteria; phylum Cyanobacteriota; class Cyanobacteriia; order PCC-6307; family Cyanobiaceae; genus Prochlorococcus_A. The sequence goes on along the minus strand of CACLYZ010000001.1, from coordinate 116,518 downwards.
ACCTGGAACATCATTAATAGGAAAGGCTAATTCTTTAAGTCCTTCGATTTGAATTAAGGATTTTGAACCGATAGCAGCTCTGAATTTACTCCCTTTTATCATCTTGACAGCTTCTGATGTTGAATTTGTTGGGAGAGGAATCGCATTTGGAAGATTCTCAGATAACCATTCGGAACATTGAGCTAATGCTTGAGGATGGGATAATACTTCTGAAATGTTTGAAAGTTCTCCATCACTAATTAATGCATGTTTTATAGGTAAAACAATTGCTTTATTTATAAAAATTTCAGGAAATTTCCAAAGGGCATCTAGGGTAGCTGTAACTCCCCCTTCTACAGAATTTTCTATAGGGACTACAGCAGCATCACAATTGTTGTACGCTATTGATTTAATGACCGAATGTAACCCATTACATGGTACAAATATAGGTGTCTGAAAATTGGCAAGCTTTGATAATATATGGGCTGCTTTTTCTGCGTATGTTCCTTGAGGACCTAAATATGCAACTTGTTTGCGCATGATTAAATGTAAAAAAAAAAGAGATCAAATAAGCATTGGAGGAATATAGAAAATGCTATTGTCTTTTGATGCTAAACAGAAACTCAAGCTTTCTGTAACACGTAATAAAGAATATCTTTCTAAATATCTTTTAGAAGAAGAAAGAGTTGTTGGAGCAATGCTTGACTCCAAAAAATTAGTACTAGAAGGAGTAGGTAGATATAAGTATACAGTAACAAGTTTTAAGGTTTTTCAATTAGATATTAACCCTGTTGTCTCAATTGCGGTAGAAAATAAAGATGGAATTTTAAAAATGAGTGCCCTTGAAAGTAAATTGGATGGTTTGGGGATGATAGATGATTTTAATCTTATTTTGCAAGCGAATTTGGAAGCAACTGATATTGGTTTAGAAGGTGAAGCTCTTCTTGGGGTATCTGTAAGCCAACCCCCTCTACTAAAGTTGGTACCAAGGAAAATTTTGGAATCTACTGGTCATTCGGTATTAAATGGGATTTTGTTGGGTATAAAGTCAAGGGTTCAACAGCAACTCGTAAAAGATTTTTTAGATTGGTGTGAATTAAATAAGATTTGATTTCTTTAAAAAACTTCTCCTATGAAGTTTAGTTATTCCATTTTTTTTGATTAATGAAAGATGCTCTCTGGTTCCATAACCTTTATTTTTAAATATCAAGTATCCTGAGTATTTTTTTTCTAGTCTCTCCATTAGATTATCTCGAGAAACTTTGGCAATTATGCTTGCTGAAGCTATCGAGATAAACTTTGAGTCTCCTGATATTATGTTTTTCTGAATTCCGTCCCATGGCCTTAATAATAAGGGACCGTCTATTATTAATCCAGATGGCTTTTCTTTTAATTTTTTTAAAGCTCTGATCATTGAAAGTTCTGTTGCAACCCTAATACCTAACTTATCAATTTCTCTGGCCGAAGATTGCCCAATTCCATAATCTGAAGAGAGTAATAAAATTTTTGGTAAAAGTAACTTTCTTATTTTGGGAGTTAGTTTTTTACTATCTGTTACTCCAAATTGTTTTAAAATAAATTTATTTTTTTCAGTTAATACTACAGCAGCAGCAAAAACTGGACCAAAAATTGCTCCCCTTCCAACTTCATCTATTCCAACTTCGAATACTTTATTCAATGCTTGCTGAAGATCTTCTTCTTTTTTTTCTTGTATTGTTTAGCTCATCTGTAAGTTCAATTTCATCCTTTTTATCTATGTATACAACTTCATTATTTTCAGTAGTTTTATTTGTTGATTTATATTTTGAATTTTCATCTGCTTCAATTTTAATTTGAATCTTTTCTTCTCCGGATTTTGAGATTTTTTTAATTTGTTTTGCTTTTGTTTTTTTATTATCTAAGGGTTTTTCCTTTTCTTTATTACTTTCCTTTAAACGCACAAAATTATTGCTGGTGAGATATTCTTTACCTAACTTTATAAGTGGATTAATACCTAATTGACTGAAAACAATTTTTTCTTCATTTGTAAGATCAACTGTTATTATATTTTTTTCTTTTGAATTTGATTGGTTCAAATTATCATTATCATTTTCTTTTTTATTAGAAGAATTCTCTCTACTTAGGTCTTTGGAGTTAATTAATTCCTTGTCAGTTATTTTTTCCTGCTCATTAGTTGATTGAGAAGCATCTGTATCTAAAGATTTTATTTTGTTTGATTGATAAGATTTATTTTCAATATTTTTAATTTGTAAGTTAGAAATTTCGTAATTTAATATATTTTCTACATGTCCAGTACCATCACATGTAGAACATTTTTTACCGAATAATTCATATATATTTTGACCTTGTCTTTTTCTAGTTAACTCTACTAAGCCTAATTCGGTAAGTTGAGCTATTTGAGGCCTAGCAGAATCATCTTTTATTGCTGAAGTAAAATGCTCTAGTAACTGGAATTGATCTCTTCTAGATTCCATATCGATAAAATCTATTACTATAACTCCACCAATATTTCTTAATTTCATTTGCCTTGAGATTTCAACTGCTGCTTCGCAGTTTGTCCACAAAACGGTTTGTCTTGAGTTTGCGGATCTTGTAAATGATCCAGAGTTTACATCGATTACTGTTAAAGCTTCAGTAGGTTCGATAATGATATAGCCTCCCGAAGGAAGATCTACTCTCGGCTGGAGAGCTTTTTGAATAGTCTTCTTAATTTCGTACTTTTCGAAAATATGTTGGTTTGAATTGTTATCGTGAAATTCAATATCTATATCAGATTCATAATTTATTAAAAAATCTTTTGCCCTCGCAACTGAAAATTTACTATCAATAATTATGCTTTTAGTTGATTCTTTAATGTAGTCTCTTAAGATCTTAAGGGAGAAATCATCATCTCTTTTTATTAAATTTGGTGGATTAGAAGCTTCAGAAACTTTTACTACATTTTCCCATTGTTGAATTAATTGTTCTAAATCTTCAATTAGAAGTTCTTCTTTTATTTTTTCAGCCTCTGTTCTAAATAGCAAGCCTGTGCTGGGTGGTTTTATTAAAACCCCAAGGGCTTTCAAACGGCTTCGTTCTGTTTCTGTATTTATTTTTCTTGAAATATTTACTCCTTGGCCATATGGCTGTAATATCAAATACTTTCCTGGTATTGAAATACTTCCGGTTAGTCTGGGACCTTTAGATCCTGTGGGTTCCTTTATTACCTGTACTAGAACTTTTTGTTTTGGTTCAAGTAATTCAGTTATTCCAAATGACCCTTTTTTAAGTCTTAGTGGACCTAAATCTGATACATGAATGAATCCATTTTTCTCACTTTCTCCAATATCTATAAATGCGGCATCAATGCCAGGTAGAACATTTTCAACTGTTCCTAAAAAAATATCGCCAATTTGATATTGACCTTGTGCGACGACTAATTCATCAACTCGATCATCTGTGAGTAGAGCTGCTATTCGAGCCTCCTCAGCGATGATAATTTGCTGAGACATATAATTGTTTCTTAATGATTTGGATTTTGAAAATCTTCTAAATTCAAGAGTTAGCTTGTATGTTTTAATAAAACTTTTTTAGCTATTATTATTCACTTTTTAGAAATTAATAAAGTTAATAGTGATTGAATTTTACTATTTATAAAGCTTTAAACGATTTTCAAACTATTTTGAAATTGATTTCGCAGCTATGATTATCTCTTAAATTAACCATAACTAAAATAATATTAACATCTAATCACCACTAAAGTACATTAATACATTATTCTAATATTGGTGAAATTTTTTATCTAAAGTGGTTCAAGTAAACGCAAATTATTTAAAACTCAAAGCAGGCTATTTATTCCCTGAAATTGCTAAAAGGGTAAAAATATATTCTCAATCAAATAAAAGTGCTGAAATTATTAAGCTTGGCATAGGAGATGTTACAGAACCATTGCCTAGGGCATGCATAGAAGCTATGGGTAAAGCTTTAGATGAAATGGGAACAATAGATGGTTTCAAAGGTTATGGACCAGAACAAGGTTATTCTTGGCTTAGAGAAAAAATATCTCAGCATGATTTTATTTCGAGAGGTTGTCAAATATCACCTGAAGAAATCTTTGTTTCTGATGGTTCTAAATGCGATAGTAGTAATATTTTAGATATTCTTGGTAAAGATAATTCAATTGCTGTAACAGATCCTGTTTACCCAGTTTATGTAGACAGTAACGTTATGACAGGCAGAACTGGTGATTCTCTTGAAAATGGTACTTATCAAGGATTGACATATCTTGCAATAAACGAGGGCAATAACTTTCTGCCAGAACTACCTGACAAAAAAGTTGATATTTTGTATCTTTGTTTTCCTAATAATCCGACTGGAGCAACGATTAATAAAGCAGAATTGAAAAAGTGGGTTGACTATGCTCTGCAACACAAATCCCTAATACTTTTTGATGCAGCTTATGAAGCATTTATTCAAGACAATGATATTCCACATTCAATATATGAGATTGAGGGAGCAAAGGATTGTGCTATTGAATTTAGATCTTTTTCAAAGAATGCAGGATTCACTGGAGTTAGATGTGCTTTTACAGTAATACCTAAAAATCTCAAAGGTTTGAGCTCAACAAATGAGGAAATAGAGTTATGGTCTCTTTGGAATAGGAGACAATCTACAAAGTTCAATGGAGTAAGTTATGTGGTTCAGAAAGGAGCAGAGGCTGTTTATTCTCTTGAAGGAAGGGAACAGGTGAGAGGTTTAATTGATTTTTATATGGAAAATGCAAAAATAATGAAAAATAAACTTCAGAATTCAGGATATAGAGTTTATGGAGGGGACAATGCTCCATATATCTGGATTAAAGTTCCAGATCAAATGACATCTTGGGACTTTTTTGATTTTCTTCTCCAAAAAGTTAGTGTGGTGGGAACACCTGGTAGCGGATTCGGATTAGCAGGAGAGGGTTATTTTCGCTTGTCAGCATTTAACTCACGATCAAACGTCCTTGATGCAATGGAAAGAATTATTAATATATAATTATTAGTAGAATTTAACATCTAATAAATCTAATGTTATTTATAAAGTTAGAACAAAGTGTTAATAATAATTCTGCAGTAATTGAAAAGAAACCTGCTGAATTAAAAAATAAATCTCCAAAATATAAGGTTTTACTTCATAATGACCCTGTTAATTCTATGGAGTATGTCACTATTTCACTCCGAGAAGTTGTGCCGCAATTAAGCGAACAAGATGCTATTGCAATAATGCTTGAAGCACACAACACGGGTGTGGGTTTAGTAATTGTTTGTGATTTAGAGCCAGCAGAATTCTACTCAGAATCGTTAAAATCTAAAGGAATTTCTAGTTCAATTGAGAAAGAGGATTAATAATAGTTGAATTTATTATTTAGCATGAGCTAATTTCCTTTCTGATAAAGGACGGACCTTTAGGGATTCTTTTAAAGGGGACTTTCCATATTCTCTCTCAAGAATGTTGATAACAGTTTTACCAAATTCGTCTTCTGGATTATCAAAAGCTTCTAAGCAAACCTGGCCAAGTTTTTTCCCTAGTGAGCCTGGATTCCAAAGAAGTTTTCTCGCTGTCCAGGGCATCATGCTCATTGGATTATAATTTGGCTTCAGAATTTTATGTTCCAAGGCGTACTTCTCAAGAAGAGTGTGAGGTTGCAAACCTATAAAGAAAATAGCTGGATCAACTAAGCCTTTACCAAAAATATTTTCTAATTCTCTATGGTAAGCAATTGTTTGTCTTATGGTGCTGGGCGTTTCATCAAAAACATTAAATGAATAATTGACTGAAACATGATTCTTGAAACCTGATTTGACTAGCATTCTGCAATTATTTAATACAGTTTCTAGGTCATACGCTAATCTCATTTTTCTAACAAGTTCTTGAGAGCCCGACGTGATACCTATTTCAAAATAGCTCATACCGGTATCAACCATAAGCTGGGCTAGCTCAGCATCAATATTATCTGCTCTGATGTATGCAGCCCAATTAATATCGTCCCAGCCTTGGTCTTTAATTGCTCGCAAAAGCGTTTTTGCATCTTCAATATGTTTTTTGGCTGGAATAAACTGTGCATCTGTGAACCAAAATCCCCTTACTCCAAGATCGTATAATTGCTTCATTTCTTTGATTACTTCCTTAACAGGATTAACGCGAACTTGCTTCCCCTCCACAACTGTATAAACACAGAAACAACAATTATGAGGACAACCTCTTTTTGTTTGTACCCCTACGTAATAATCGCCACCTTCTATATACCAATCGAATTCAGGCCATATGGATTTAATATATTTGTAGTCGCAGGCAGTTTTAACAGTTCCGGAAGGTTGTTCATGTATTAATTTGTTGCGAGGTTTTTTCCCAGCAATGTAACATCTTTCATCCTCTATTGAATCTCCTTTAATGATTTTTTCTATGAGATTTTCTCCTTCTCCAACAGAAATAATAGTTCCTTTTGGAAGTAGATTTCCCAATTGTTCATAGAAGACACTAACAGCTCCACCTCCTAAAATTACTTTTACATTTTTATTATATTTTTTTGCTCTTTTTAGTCCCATTTTCACTAAAGAAGTATTTCTATATATTTCTCCATAATGAGATGCGATTAATTTTAATCCTCCCCAGGAACCTCTAATTTTTTTAAGGATATTTTTTGAGTAGAAAACTTCAAAAGAGTTCTGTAGGGGATTTCCACTCCTACCATCAACAGGTGCATAAATTTGTATATCTCTCCATGAAAAAATGATTAGGTGTGGTCTAAATTGATCAATTTTTCTAGCTAGATATTTGGAAACTTTATTTGATGGAATTATTGCTAGATCAATGAATTGCTGCTCTAAACCTGGAAAACATTTATGAATATGGTCTGCTAAATAAATAGGTCCTATTGGAAATATTGGATTACATGGTAATCTTACAGTTAATATTTTTCCATAGTGCTTTCTTTGGTAATTTTTTTTATTTAATTTTTCAAGCTTCAAATTAAAATTCATGTCATGAAATTTAATGAATTTATTTCCATTATGAATCTAACTACTTTATTACTAATTTGGAGAAATTAAAAATACTAAGAAAATACTCGCGAAAATTTTATTTAATTCAGATATCAGAAATCATATAAATCCAGCATACTTTGAGAAGTTTTAATCCATCTACCCATCTAGATATATTTGGTGCTCCTGATTTTCTAGAGTAATATCTAACAGGATAATTTAGTATTTTAATGTTATTGTTCGCAGCTTCAAATATTATTGTAAAGTCTCCAAATGGGTCAGACTTGGAATCCCAACTTCCGTTTTGTTTCATGAGTTTAAAGAATTTTTTTGAAAAAACTTTTGTTCCACAGAGTGAATCTGATACAGGCTTATTTATAAGGATTGACAGAAAAATTGCGAAGAGTCTATTTCCTATATAATTTGCCCATCTCATCGCATCTTTTTCCATTGGAAAAGTTGTGCGGGCGCAATTAATTAGGATATTTTTATTTTTGGTTGATTCCATAATTGCTGAAATACTGTCATCAATATCTACAGTAAAATCACTATCAATTATGGCGAGGGTCTCACCTGAAGAAATATTAAACCCTTCCACGACTGCGTTTTTCTTCCCTTTAGAAGTTTGTTTTAAAAGAAATATCTTAAAGAATTCTGAGAAATTTTCTTTTAATTCTTTCAAAATGTCATATGTATTATCATTACTATTACCTTCAACAAATATAATTTCTAACTTATTGGGTATATTTTTGAATTTATTTAAAGCATTAATTAATAGTTCTTTATTACCAGCTTCATTTCTTGCAGGAATTACGATTGATATTAAATGTTTAGAAATATTTTCACTATATTTATAAAAAACTATTTCGAGTTCATAGGCGAGTTGTTTTATGATTGGTATTTTTCGAAAAATATTTTTAATAGATTGTGGAATTACATGAGTGGGAATAGGAGTTAGTTTTTTTGCTTTCCATCTAATTGATCTGTAGTTATAAATTTCTGCTAGAGATTCGATATCGCATAAAGTTATTCTTGCTTTGCTAGTAGTTTCTCTAAAAATTCTTGAATCTAATCTTAGCCATCTAGTGATAGGCTCCCAAGTATTACCACGGACTTTAATAGAAATAAATTCGTTATTGTCTTTAAATAATTGATGAAGTTTATTATTAGTTAAATTCCAACTATTAACAGATTTCATTATTAAAGATTACAAACGACAACTCATTATATATGGATTATTTACTTTTTTAATAGTAATTTCTATGGATTTAAAACATCATTTTCGTGTATCACTTTATCAGAATAATCATTATTGTTTAAAGTTCAGTTGTCCATGTTTAATTCATATTTTTTTAACTGATTAATACTTGCTAATCCCCAACCTTATTAAGGATTTGATAAAGAAATACTTATGATTTTTGATTGCTATCGAGAGTTGTTTATTTCTTTTTTATCAACCATGATCGCTTGACTTTTTACTAAAACAAGAGATGACACATATTCTATTTTCTCTCTAATTTCTCTAGTTCTATCAGTGAATAAACCTGATTACAAAAAAATCAATTGAAAAAGTATATCCCAATCATAAGAGTTACTAATATTTCTTTGAAAAAATTTTTATATTTTATTAACCATTTTAATTTGCTTTGTAAGTGCCGATAATTGGAATTGAACCAATGACCTACTGTTTACGAGACAGTTGCTCTACCGCTGAGCTATACCGGCTAAATTAAATTTTGAATTTTTCATATAGACTTAATTTTATAATTGAGAAGATTTATGTCAGAAATAGATCCTGAATTGAAAAAGAAATTATTAAAGGAATCCCAAGCACCTTTCAAGGGATTGAGAAGAATATTGTGGATAGCTTTTAGCGGTTCTGCATTTTTGGGACTTCTAATAATGCTTTCCAGAATTGCAAGCGGAACTGAATTGCAGCAAAATAACCTTCTCATACAGTTGGGGGCTTGTATAGTATTTCCTTCTTTATTAATCTTTGACAGAAATAAAGATTAATAAGCTTGATTTTTAATTATTGCGTTAAGGTCCTCTTTTTGGTGACAAATTTGAATGCTTCGATTACATCTCCTTCAATCCATGAAGAGAATTTATCGCAGCCAACTCCACATTCAAATCCTGTATTTACTTCTTTTACATCATCTTTAGCTCTTTTTAAAGAGTCTAAATTACCCTCAAATATTACTTTCTCTGATCTAATAACTCTCAGAGAACAATTCCTTTGTAATTTGCCAGTTTGTATATAACAGCCCGCAATAGCTCCTTTACCGACTGCGAAAGTTGCTCTGACTTCAGCTTGCCCTAATGATTCTTCGACAAGATCGGGTTCAAGTAGCCCTTCCATCGCCAACTGAATATCTTCTAAGAGTTTATAGATTACCTCATATTCTCTTATGTCAACGTCATTAGCATCAGCTGCTCTCTTCGCGCCAGAAGCCAATGAGGTATTAAATCCAATGATTACTGATCCAGAGGCAGCAGCAAGATCTATATCTGTCTCAGTTATTTCTCCAGGAGCAGAAAGTAGGACTCTGACTTGAACTTCATTTTTAGGCAATTGTTCTAGTGACCCCAATATTGCTTCAACACTACCTTGAACATCAGCCTTGAGAATTAAGTTTAACTCCTTTAGTTCTCCATCATTTGCTTGAGTTGATAAGGATGATAAACTGACTCTTCTAGAGGCCATTTGCTGAGCTAATTTTGTGGCTCTAGCATCTGTTGCCCTTTCTCCGACAATGGCTCGTGCAGTTTTTTCATCAGGATATACTTCAAATTCATCTCCTGCAGTGGGGACTTCGCTGAATCCTAGAGCTTCCACTGGGAATGATGGCCCTGCTTCTTTAATTCTATTACCATGTTCATCAACCATTGCTCTAATTTTCCCAAGGACTGAACCAGCAGCTAAAACATCTCCAGATTTTAAGGTTCCATTTTGTACTAACAAAGTAGCCACAGGTCCTTTTGCTTTGTCTAGGTGGGCTTCAATAACAGTACCTTTTGCAAATCTATCAGGGTTAGCTTGTAGATCTTCTACCTCTGAAACTAATAAAATCATTTCGAGTAATTTATCAATGTTTTGTTTTTTGATAGCACTTACTGGAACCATCACTGTATCTCCTCCCCAATCTTCAGCAATTAAATCTTTTTCTGAAAGTTCCTGCTTTACTCTGTCTGAAGATGCACCTTCTTTGTCAATTTTATTTATTGCAACAACTATTGGTACTTTTGCAGCTCTTGCATGACTGATAGCTTCTAGTGTTTGAGGTCTGCAGCCATCATCTGCAGCGACTACAAGAACAGCTACATCTGTAACTTTTGTACCCCTTGCTCTCATTGCAGTAAAGGCTTCATGACCAGGGGTATCAAGAAAAGTTAATTTTTTCTTTTGAGATTCATGTTCAAATTCAACTTGATAAGCTCCTATGTGTTGAGTGATGCCCCCTGCTTCCCCCGAAGCAACTCTTGATTCTCTGATGGAATCTAACAGACTTGTTTTGCCATGATCTACATGACCCATCACTGTAATAACAGGTGGTCTTTTTATTAGATTATCAATATCTTCAGATTCAATCATATCAACTGTTTTCTCTGCAGCTTCTTGAATATCATCTTGTAAAACAGGTACCCCAAATTCTTCTGCTACTGTTTCAATAGTTGCTAAGTCGAGTGATTGAGTAACAGTTGCAGTTATTCCTTTAAAAAATAGAGATTTGATTATTTCAGAACTTTCAAGACTTAATTTATCGGCTAATTCTTGGACTGTTAAATTATCTTCGGGCACGATTATCATTTCAGGTCTTACTTGTTTTGCTTCTTTGGCAGCCTTTAACTCCAAAGCTCTTCTTTTCTGTCTTTGCCTAGTAGTCTCTTTTTTCTTCTTTTTAAATTGTTTGATAGATTTTTGAGATTTAGTTTCCTCAGACTTTTCTTTCTTAGGACGCGCCAGACTTGCTGATAAAATTGAAATTTTTTCGCCTGAATATCCACTAGTTTCAGATGTTAATGAATCATCATTCTCACCAATTATATGAACTTTCTGTCTTTGTTTTTGGGGATTTTTGCTTCTTAATGCTTCAAGTTTTGCGCTATCGTCCCAGTCTGTCTTTCCAGGTTTTTTAGAATTATTTGAAAATGTTCTATGAGGAGGTTTTTTGGAACTTGGAGTAGCATTTGGACGACTATTAGGCGCTTTCGGCTTCTGACTAGGTGCATCGATATTTTGTTTTGCGTTATTCTTTGTACCTAGTTTGTCTTTCTCAGAGTTATTATTTTTTTGAAGTTGTAAAAGTTCGTTAGGTGATACTGGCTTCCTAATCCCAGAGGAATTTTGGCCATTGAATTTAGAACCAGGCCTATTGGGCATACCAGGTCTATTTGGATTGCCTTGCCTATTAAAGGAGCCAGGTCTACCTTGATCTGAAGGTTTGTTTCTTAAACCAGGCCTATTGGGCATACCAGGTCTATTTGGATTGCCTTGCCTATTAAAGGAGCCAGGTCTACCTTGATCTGAAGGTTTGTTTCTTAAACCAGGCCTATTGGGTATGCCAGGTCTGTTAGGAGAACCAGGTCTGTTGGGAGAACCAGGTCTGTTTGAGGCAGTTTGTTTAAAAGCAATGTTTTGCCTATTATTATTTTGCTTATTTGGATTTATTTTTGGATCTTCTCTTCTTATTGGAGCTCCTACGAGCTCAGGGGTTTTCATTCTATTATTAAAATTTTTTGTTTTAGGTTTATTCGTATTTTGATCAGGTTTGTTCGATAGTCGTCTTTTATCCCCTGCACTGGAGATGTTCTGGGAAGATTCATTAGATTTAACATTATTGTTTATATTTTTAGGCTTTGCAATTAATTGAATAGGTGGTTTTGCCGGACTTTTGATAGGTGGGGTTGTATTATTTTCGAAAGTTTTTTTATCTTGGTTGAAATTTTGTGAAGGTTTTCTATTGGAATTTGTAAGATTTGCTCGGGATTGTGAACTGTTAACAAAATTAGGTTTATTGGGATTTTGTAGTTGATTTGAAATTATTTTTACACTCTCAGGCTTGTTAAGTGGTTTTATCAATAATGGTTTTATGTTTGAATTATCTTTGAGGGGTTTCCCTTTTTTGGGAGAAATAACAGGAGATTTATCTTCTTTGTTTTGTTTATAGTTATCTTTTTTAATTGAAGGTTTGTTAATAGAAAGTATTTTTTTATCTGAATTCTTTTTATTAATAAGATTTTTAATTTTTTTTGCCTCTTCTGCACTAATTGAACTGCTATGGCTTTTTACTGAAATTGAAAGTTTTTGAGCGGCATCAAGTATATCTTTATTTTCCAGATTTAAGTCTCTGGAAAGCTCGTAAATTCTGATTTTATCGCTGATAGTCATTTAATCTGATTTGTTCTCTTTTTTTTGGAATAGAAGAGGATTTAATTTAATTATATTCCCTTAATGGGGATAGTTATTGTAGCTTGTAATTTCTTTTTCAAAAACTTCAATAAATTCAGGTTCTAAAAATGTTTTTAAAGCTTTTTGAAGCTTTTTTTTGATCTTTGAATCTGAGTAGCATTTTTTTGACTTGCAAATGTATGCTGATCTCCCCATTCCCTTTTGAAGCATGATGCCTTGCTTATGATCTTTAGTAATCTTTAAAAGATCTTTCCGGTCATATGTTTTTCTACATGAAATGCATACACGCAAAACAGGGATTTGTTGTATCACCGTTTTTTCTCCTCTTTGGCAGATATCTCAGTATCTTGAACAGTCTCTAATGGATCAGCATCTGTGAATTCTTCTCCTTCATATTGTTCCTCTTCATATTCTTCTTCATCTTCGGGAAGGGGATAAAGCTCTCTTAATCTTGCATCTTCTGCAGCACGCTCAGCTTGTTCTGCTTCTAATCTTAGTTCAGCTTCTCTCTGGAGATTCTCTTCATCTTCCCTTTGAGTGATTAATTCAGATACTGCAGCATCTTCTGCTTCCTGATCGTATTCATGTGAGTTTTTAACGTCAATCTTCCAACCAGTTAATCTTGCGGCAAGTCTTACATTTTGACCCTCTCTACCGATTGCGAGACTTAATTGATCAGGAGGAACTAATACGTGAGCATGTTGCCCTGCTGGGTCTACAAGTCTTACTTGATCGACTTTAGCAGGACTTAAAGAGTTTAAAATATATTGTATTGGATTAGATGACCATTTAATAACATCAATTTTTTCTCCTCTTAATTCATTTACTACTTGTTGAATTCTTGCTCCTCTAGCCCCAATACAGGCACCTACAGGGTCCACTTCTTCTTCGACACTATCAACAGCTACTTTTGTTCTTGGCCCAACAGCTCTTGAAGGAGGGTTGGCTTCTCTTGAAACAGCAACAATTTTCACTGTACCTTCTTGAATTTCCGGTACTTCATTTTCGAACAAATAAACCACTAAACCAGCATTTGCTCTACTTACAAAAAGTTGCGGCCCTTTTCTTGCAATTTCGCTAACTTCCTTCAAAAATACTTTGAAAGTTGCATTTGCTCTATAATTATCATTTGGCAATTGATCTCTCTTGGGAAGTTCGGCCTCTACTTCAGGTCTTCCAATACCCGAACTAACTCCCATAATGACTGATTGTCTCTCAAATCTTATAACTCTTGCAGTTAAAACAGGATCTTCCAAATCCGCAAATTCTTCTTGGATCATTTTTCGTTGTTGATCTCTTAATTTTTGGGCTAAAACTTGCTTTGTTGTTGAAGCAGCCATTCGCCCAAAATCCTCTTTTTCTGGAGTAACGTCTAAAACAACTGTGTCACCTATTTGAGCATCATCAGCAACTTGTTTAACTTCTACAAGAGATATTTGATGATCTTCGCTCTCAACTTCTTCAACAATTACTTTACTCGATAATATCCTATAACCTTCTTCATCTAGATCTAATCCAACATCAAAATTACTAAAATATTCTTCATCAAATGGATCTTGGTTAACTCCAATGTAAAAAGTTTTTCTATATTTTTCGTATCCCTTTAACAAAGCTTCGCGTAAGGCTAATTCAACGATATTAGGAGGTAACTTTTTTTCCTCACTAATATCTTCAATAAGATTGTTTAAACCTGGGAGAATAACTAATGCCATCTATGATGGGGAAATTGAATAATGGTTGAATAATAATTAATCTTTTAAGGTACAAAGACTAATTTTTAATACTTCGTCGAAAGGGATTTTCTTTATCCTACCTTTAATGTTAATGGCTAAATAATCATTAGACTTTTCATAAAGTAAACCATTCAGGAATTTTATTTTTGAATTCTTTTGGTTTAACTCAACATTAACTGGAAAACCCTTAAAAGTTTTGAAGTCTCTTTCTGAGGTTAATTCATCACTGACCCCTTGACTACTAATTTCTAACACATATGAACAATTTAAAAGATTTGATTTTTCTATTTCGTCAGATGCTGGGGTATTAAATAGCGCACAATCATCTAAGGTAATGTCATCTCCATTAGTTTTTCTTATAGTTATTTCAATAACAATTGGATTTTGATTAGTTTGAATATTTAAACCGTAGATTTCTAAATCTCGTTCATAAGCAACTTTTTCTAATAAAGCTTCTAGTTTACTTTTGTTTTCTTTATTCAAATTTATTTATAAATTTATTTAAAATTTATTTTCACATATAAAGAAGTTTTTTCTATAGAAAAATTTAAAAATTTGTATTTTATGCATGTAAACTAAAAAACAACAATAATCTTTTTCTTCAATTAGATTTATCAAATAGACCTAAAAACTATAAATTAAATGAAGTTTCTCAAGATTAAATTTATTAATTTAATCCAAATATTCATTGTCATTTGTTTTTGTATACTGAATTTCTTTCAAAATGCTGAAGTTTTAGCTTTAACTTCTTTTGAAAGTCATAATTTCGTATCATCCGCAGTTAAAAATATTGGTCCCGCAGTTGTAAAAATTGATACTGAGCGGTTGGTAGAAAGACAACAATTTGATCCTACTTTACTTGACCCTTTACTTAGGGATTTACTTGGCGAGCAAGGAATTACTCCTGAAAGGGAGAGAGGACAAGGCTCTGGAGTGATTATTAATGACGATGGTTTGGTTCTTACAAACGCGCATGTTGTAGAAAGAGTAGATGATGTTTCAGTTACTTTGGCAGATGGATCTATTTGTGATGGTCAAGTTTTGGGCACAGATGCAGTAACAGATCTGGCTTTAGTAAAAATTGATGGAGATGCTTATTCTGGTTTTGCTCCACTTGGAAATTCTGAAGATCTTGAAGTTGGGGATTGGGCAATAGCTCTTGGTACTCCTTATGGACTTGAAAAAACAGTTACCTTAGGGATTATTAGCAGCCTGCATAGAGATATTAATAGTTTAGGATTTTCAGATAAAAGGCTTGATCTTATTCAGACTGATGCGGCAATAAACCCAGGAAATTCTGGGGGACCACTCATAAATTCCAATGGTGAGGTGATAGGAATTAATACATTAGTAAGAAGTGGCCCTGGAGCTGGTTTAGGTTTTGCGATTCCTATTAATCTAGCTAAAAGTGTTTCTGATCAGCTTCTTAAAAATGGGGAGGTTATTCATCCATATTTAGGGGTACAATTGATTTCTTTAAATCCTAGAATTGCTAAAGAACATAATCGAGATCCAAATTCGTTAGTTCAATTACCTGAAAGAAATGGAGCTCTAATTCAATCAGTAATACCAAATAGCCCCGCTGAAAAAGCTGGTTTAAGAAGAGGCGATTTAGTAATAGCAGCCGAAAATATTTCTATAAAAGAACCTAAAGCTTTACTGGATGAAGTAGAAAAAGCTCAAATAGGCAAAGTATTCCTTTTAGATATTTTGAGAGATAATAAAGAGATACAGATAAATATCAAACCAGAACCTCTTCCAGGTTTGACATAAAGCACTCATTGAAATTTAATAATCTATAACCATTAGAGAAAAAGATTTTGGATTCACAAACTCAAATGAAACAAGTAGTTGCTGATGCAGCAATAAGGGAAGTAAAGAGTGACATGATTCTGGGATTAGGTTCTGGATCTACAGCTGCGTTAATGATAAAAAGCCTTGCGGATGAAATACATTCTGGAAAACTCCAAAATATAAAAGGTGTTGCAACTTCTTTTCAATCAGAAGTTTTAGCGCTTGAACTGGATATCCCGCTTATAGATTTAGCTTCTCTATCTCAAATTGATTTAGCTATTGATGGAGCAGATGAAGTTGATCCAGGATTTCAATTAATAAAAGGAGGAGGAGCATGCCATGTTAGAGAGAAGTTAGTGGCATCTAAAGCTAATCAATTGTTGATCGTTGTTGATGAAAGTAAACTTGTTCAAAATTTAAATCAATCTTTCCCTTTACCTGTTGAAGTTCTTCCAAATGCTTGGAAGCAAGTAAAGGAAGTCATTGCAGAAATGAATGGCAGTTCTTCTTTAAGAATGGCTACTAAAAAAGCTGGCCCAGTTGTTACTGACCAAGGTAACCTCGTCCTAGATGTATTATTTAAAGATGGTATTAAGAATCCAAAAGAGATTGAAATGAAGATTAATAATATTCCAGGAGTATTAGAAAATGGGTTATTTGTTGATCTTACAGACAAAGTATTAGTTGGTAAAATTGAAGACAACGTACCAGTTGTTTACTCACCCTCAAGAGCTAGCTAATCTTCAAATCTTATTTCTACAGAGTTAGCATGGCTATGTAAGCCCTCACTTTTAGCAAGATTAATAATATCGAGGCTATTAACTTTTAAACTTTCTTCGTTAAATTCTATTATTGAAGTATTTTTCATGAAAGTTTCAACCCCCAAAGAACCGCTAAATCTAGAATTTCCTGACGTGGGTAAAGTATGATTTGGTCCAGCAAGATAATCTCCAACAGCTTCTGGGGTCCATTTTCCTAAAAATATCGCTCCTGCATTCTCTATACCTGCAAGAATTTTTTTTGAATCTACAGTAATAATTTCTAGGTGTTCAGGGGCAAAGTTGTTGCTTAGTTCAACACATGATTCGTAATTCTCGCAAATCACAATTAAACCCCAATTTTTTATTGATTGTAAGCAAATTTCTTTTCTTGGATGATCATCTATTTTTTTATAAAGTTTTTCTAAAACTTCTTTTGCCTGGTTCTTTGATGTAGTTAGAAGTATTGATGAAGCTAAAGGATCATGTTCTGCTTGCGCTAGTAGATCAGATGCTATATGAGTGCTTTGAGCTGTCTCATCAGCAATGATTAATATTTCACTTGGACCAGCTAAAGAATCAATCCCTGTAGAGCCATAAATGAGTTTTTTAGCAGTCGTAACATATATATTCCCTGGACCTGAAATAACATCAACTTTATTGATTTGATTTGTGCCAAATGCTAAAGCACCAATTGCTTGAGCTCCTCCTATTCTAAAAACTTTATTGATCCCTGATAGGTGAGCTGCAGCTAAAACAGTTTTGTTTATTTCCCCTTCTTTATTCCCAGGAGATACCATTATAATTTCATCTACTCCTGCTACTTTTGCAGGTATAGCATTCATCAATACTGTACTTGGATAAGCAGCTCTGCCTCCAGGAATATAAATACCTGCATTTTTAACTGGTCTCCATCTTCTTTGGACGGTATCACCATGTTCACCTTTTATAGTGAAAGATTGAGGAATTTCTTTTTCATGGAATTTTTGAATTCTTTTATGAGCTACCATGAGTGATTGCTTCAAATTGTTATCAATTTCATCCCATGCATTTTTTATTTGATCCGCACTAACTTGAATAGGGTCAGGGTCAAAGCCATCAAATTTTTTTGTATATTTTCTTACCGCTTTATCTCCAGAAGTTTTTACCTCTTGGAGGATTTCGTCAACAATTGTATTTATATTATTATTGTTTTCTGAATTAGTTCGAGTAGAAATCCTTTTTAGTTCTTCAATAGCTTCTTTTTTATTATTTATGATCTTCATTTGCTTAATTTTTTCAAATTGAAAGGCTCAAAACCCAGTTTAATATTTTTTAAATTATATATGATTGATTACTAGACGATTAATTTGTTATGATAAGGTTCTTCTATTTACGCACCCTCTGTGGCAAACAACAAATCAGCAAAAAAGAGAATACAAATTGCCGAAAGAAATCGTTTAATAAATAAGTCATACAAATCTACTGTTAGGACTTTAACCAAAAAAACCTTAGAAAACTGCGAAAAATATAAAAAAAATCCTAATGAGGATAATAAAAATTTAGTGAAAACAAGTCTTAACAAAGCTTTTAGCTTAATTGATAAAGCAGTTAAAAAAAATGTTCTTCACAAGAACAATGGTGCTAATAAAAAATCAAAAATCAACAATTTTGTAAAGACTACTCTTACTACTAAGTAAGAAGACAGAGCATAATTATGAGCGATATAGAACTCATAGACACTCATTGTCATTTAATATTTGAAAATTTTGAGAGTGATATAGAAGATGTTGTTTTAAGATTGCGTTCAAGAGGTGTAAAAAAATTAGTTCATGCTTGTTGTGAATTAACAGAAATTCCAAAGTTAAAAAAAATATCCCATGAATTTAATGAAATTTACTATTCTGTTGGTTTGCATCCTTTAGAAGCAAAAAAATGGGAACACAGTTCAAAATCTCTTCTAAGAAAATCAGCTCTCGAAGATAGACGAGTTGTAGCTATTGGGGAATTAGGCTTGGATTTTTTTAAAAATGAAAATAAAACTCAGCAGATTGAAGCACTTATTCCGCAAATGGAGTTAGCTTATGAACTTCAATTGCCCGTAATTATCCATTGCAGAGAAGCTGCAAACGAAATGATTGAGATATGTAGTGATCTCTCTAAAAAAGGAAAATGTCCTGATGGTGTACTTCATTGTTGGACAGGAACACCAAAAGAAATGAAGCAATTCTTAAATCTTGGATTTTACATCAGTTTTAGCGGTATAGTTACCTTCCCAAAAGCACATGAAATTCATGAGTGTGCCAAAATAGTCCCAAATGATAAATACTTAATTGAAACTGACTCACCATTTTTAGCTCCTGTACCTCATAGGGGCAAAAGAAACGAACCTGCGTTTGTTGAAAATGTTGCCAATTTTATGG
This sequence comes from uncultured Prochlorococcus sp., assembly GCA_902611225.1. Classification (GTDB taxonomy): domain Bacteria; phylum Cyanobacteriota; class Cyanobacteriia; order PCC-6307; family Cyanobiaceae; genus Prochlorococcus_A. Next base: position 97,441 of record CACLYZ010000001.1, on the reverse strand, counting down.
CAGATTTAAGATCTACTGAATTAACAACAATTGCTAGAGAGTCATGTAAGAATGCTGAAGATTTGTTTAAATTTGACTTGTTAAGTAGACCTAGAAGCTGTTAGTATTAGGAATTACTGGAAATTTTTCTTAATTTTTTGACTTTAACAAACACAGTTAATTATTTATCAGCATTAAACAAAATCTAATTCTTTTTTATTAGCTTGTTTTTTTGTTGAAATGGAGACTTAAATGGTGATCTCTTTTTAAGTGAAAAGTTAAAGAACTAAATTATTGAATAGATTAAAAGTAAATAGTAAATCTCACAAAATCGCAGGTTTTCTTGGATGAGCAGTAGCGCTTTACAGGTAGCAAAAACAGCTACTTATCTACCAGATTTAGTTGAAGTACAAAGAGCAAGCTTTAAATGGTTTTTGGAAAAGGGTTTAATAGAAGAATTACAAAATTTTTCTCCCATTTCTGATTACACAGGTAAATTAGAATTACACTTTATCGGTGAAGAGTACAGGTTAAAAAGACCTAGACATGATGTTGAGGAAGCCAAAAGAAGAGATGCTACATTTGCATCCCAGATGTATGTTACTTGCAGATTAATTAATAAAGAGACAGGGGAAATTAAAGAACAAGAAGTATTCATTGGCGAACTACCATTGATGACTGAAAGAGGAACTTTCATTATTAATGGTGCCGAAAGAGTTATTGTTAATCAAATTGTTCGTAGTCCTGGAGTATATTTCAAAGATGAACTGGATAAAAATGGTCGAAGAACTTACAACGCTAGCGTTATCCCTAATAGAGGAGCATGGTTAAAATTCGAGACTGACAAAAATAATTTACTTTATGTAAGAGTTGATAAAACTAGAAAAATTAATGCTCATGTTCTTATGAGAGCGATGGGTCTTTCAGATAATGATGTGGTCGATAAACTTAGGCATCCCGAGTTTTATCAAAGCTCAATTGAGTCAGCTAATGACGAGGGCATTAATTCGGAAGATCAGGCATTACTTGAGCTATACAAGAAGCTTCGCCCTGGTGAACCACCCTCTGTTTCTGGCGGACAACAGCTATTACACAGTAGATTCTTTGATCCCAAAAGATATGATTTAGGCCGAGTTGGCAGATATAAAATAAATAAAAAATTGAGACTTACAGTCCCAGACGATGTGAGAACACTTACCCATGAAGATGTTCTTTCTACTATTGATTATTTAATTAATCTTGAATTGGATATTGGCGGCGCTAGTTTGGATGATATTGACCATCTTGGTAATCGAAGGGTTAGATCTGTAGGAGAACTTCTTCAAAATCAAGTTCGGGTTGGACTTAATCGTTTAGAGAGAATTATCAAAGAAAGAATGACTGTAGGAGAAACAGATTCTTTAACTCCCGCTCAACTAGTAAATCCAAAACCCTTGGTTGCTGCCATAAAAGAATTTTTTGGCTCCAGTCAATTAAGTCAGTTCATGGATCAAACTAATCCTCTAGCTGAATTGACACACAAGAGAAGAATCTCAGCATTAGGTCCAGGGGGTTTAACTCGAGAAAGAGCAGGCTTTGCGGTAAGAGATATTCACCCCTCACATTATGGAAGATTATGTCCTATCGAGACTCCTGAAGGTCCTAATGCAGGACTTATAAATTCTTTAGCTACCCACGCAAGAGTTAATGAGTACGGTTTTATTGAAACACCTTTTTGGGAAGTTAATAACGGTAAAGTTAACAAGGAAGGTAATCCGGTTTATCTTTCTGCTGATTTAGAAGATGAGTGTAGGGTGGCTCCTGGAGACGTCGCGACTGATAAGGACGGAAATATAATTGCAAATCTAATACCTGTAAGATATAGACAGGATTTTGAAAAAGTCCCTCCTCATCAAGTTGATTACGTTCAGCTTTCTCCGGTTCAGGTAATTTCAGTTGCTACTTCACTTATTCCTTTCTTGGAGCATGATGATGCTAATAGAGCTCTCATGGGATCAAATATGCAACGCCAAGCCGTTCCATTGCTAAGGCCAGAACGTCCTTTAGTTGGCACAGGTTTAGAATCTCAGGTTGCTAGAGACTCGGGAATGGTTCCCATAACAAAAGTTAATGGGACTGTATCTTATGTAGACGCTAATGAGATTGTCGTTAAAGATGAGTATGGTAATGAACATTTTCACTATCTTCAGAAATATCAAAGATCAAATCAAGATACCTGCCTCAACCAAAGACCCATAGTGAAAATTGGAGATAAAGTTATATCTGGACAGGTTTTAGCAGATGGCTCCGCATGTGAAGGAGGCGAAATAGCACTTGGCCAAAACGTTTTAATTGCTTACATGCCATGGGAGGGATACAACTATGAAGATGCCATTCTTGTGAGCGAGAGGATGGTAACTGATGATTTATATACCTCAGTACATATTGAAAAATATGAAATTGAAGCAAGACAAACGAAGCTAGGACCTGAAGAAATCACACGAGAGATTCCTAATATCTCGGAAGAAAGCTTGAATAATCTTGATGAGATGGGAATTATTAGGATTGGTGCTTTTGTCGAGAGTGGAGATATTCTTGTAGGAAAAGTGACTCCAAAAGGGGAATCAGACCAACCACCTGAAGAAAAACTGTTAAGAGCCATTTTTGGTGAGAAGGCTCGAGATGTGAGAGATAATTCCCTCAGGGTTCCTAAAACTGAAAAGGGAAGGGTTTTGGATGTTCGCATTTATACTCGAGAACAAGGTGATGAATTGCCTCCAGGAGCCAACATGGTTGTTAGAGTTTATGTGGCTCAGAGAAGGAAAATACAAGTGGGCGATAAAATGGCTGGAAGGCATGGAAATAAAGGAATTATTAGCAGAATCTTGCCAAGAGAAGATATGCCTTATTTACCTGATGGAACTCCTGTGGACATAGTGCTTAATCCTTTAGGAGTTCCAAGTAGGATGAATGTAGGTCAAGTTTTTGAATTATTGATGGGCTGGGCAGCCTCTAACTTAAATTGTCGGGTTAAAGTTGTTCCATTTGATGAAATGTATGGAGCTGAGAAATCACATCAAACTGTTCAAGCATTTTTAGAGGAAGCTTCAAAACAGCCAGGTAAAGCATGGGTTTACAACCCTAAAGACCCTGGAAAGTTATTACTTAAAGATGGTAGAACAGGGGAACCCTTCGATCAGCCAGTTGCGGTGGGATACTCTCACTTCCTCAAATTAGTTCATTTGGTGGATGATAAAATTCATGCAAGATCCACAGGTCCTTATTCTTTGGTTACACAGCAACCTTTGGGCGGGAAAGCTCAGCAAGGTGGACAAAGGCTTGGAGAAATGGAAGTATGGGCCCTTGAAGCTTATGGGGCCGCTTATACTCTTCAGGAATTGTTAACAGTTAAATCTGATGATATGCAAGGAAGAAATGAAGCGCTAAATGCAATCGTAAAAGGTAAACCGATCCCAAGGCCTGGTACTCCTGAGTCATTTAAAGTTCTTATGAGGGAATTACAATCTCTAGGCTTGGATATAGGGGTTTATACAGACGAAGGAAAAGAGGTTGATTTAATGCAAGATATCAACCCTAGAAGAAATACTCCATCAAGGCCGACTTACGAATCACTCGGAACCTCTGAATATGAGGAAGATTAAATACTCAATTAAAACCTTTTAATTTAAATTCGCCAAAAATGACAAACAGCAACTTAAGAACTGAAAATCACTTTGATTATGTCAAAATTTCAATAGCTTCTCCACAAAGAATAATGGATTGGGGGCAGAGGACATTGCCCAATGGACAAGTAGTTGGTGAAGTTACTAAACCTGAAACTATCAATTACAGGACACTTAAACCAGAAATGGATGGATTGTTTTGTGAAAAGATTTTTGGGCCATCTAAAGATTGGGAATGTCATTGTGGAAAGTACAAAAGGGTAAGACATCGCGGCATTGTTTGTGAGAGATGTGGGGTTGAAGTAACTGAAAGTAGAGTCAGAAGACATAGGATGGGCTACATAAAACTCGCCGCGCCAGTTTCCCATGTTTGGTATTTGAAAGGAATCCCTAGTTATGTTGCAATACTTTTGGATATTCCGCTTAGGGATGTAGAACAAATAGTCTATTTTAATTGTTATGTTGTTTTAGACCCAGGTGATCATAAAGAACTTAAATATAAGCAATTACTCACTGAGGATGAGTGGCTGGAAATTGAAGATGAAATTTATGCTGAAGATTCAACTATAGAAAATGAACCTTTTGTTGGAATTGGTGCTGAGGCACTGAAGCAATTACTTGAGGATCTTGATTTAAATCAGGTTGCTGAGGACCTTAGAGAAGAAATTACTAATAGCAAAGGGCAAAAGAGAGCAAAGCTCATAAAAAGGATAAGAGTTATTGATAATTTCATTGCAACAAATGCAAAACCAGAATGGATGGTTTTAGATGCAATACCAGTTATACCTCCTGATCTAAGACCTATGGTTCAGCTTGATGGAGGAAGATTTGCAACTTCAGATTTAAATGACTTATATAGAAGAGTTATAAATAGAAATAATAGACTAGCTAGACTTCAAGAAATTTTAGCTCCTGAAATTATAGTAAGAAATGAAAAAAGAATGCTTCAGGAGGCAGTTGATGCTCTTATAGATAATGGAAGAAGAGGGAGGACTGTTGTTGGAGCGAATAATAGAGCTCTTAAGTCCCTTAGTGACATAATTGAAGGAAAACAAGGAAGATTTAGACAGAATCTTCTTGGAAAGCGTGTTGACTATTCAGGAAGATCTGTAATAGTTGTGGGTCCTAAATTAAAAATGCATCAGTGTGGTCTCCCAAAAGAAATGGCGATAGAGCTTTTTCAGCCTTTTGTAATCCATAGATTGATACGACAAAATATTGTGAATAATATTAAAGCTGCAAAAAAATTAATACAAAAAGCTGATGACGAAGTTATGCAGGTACTTCAGGAAGTTATTGAAGGCCATCCAATTCTTTTAAATAGAGCTCCTACCCTCCATCGTTTAGGAATTCAAGCTTTTGAACCGAAATTAGTTGGAGGTAGAGCAATACAGCTTCATCCTTTAGTTTGTCCTGCATTCAACGCTGATTTTGATGGAGATCAAATGGCAGTTCATGTTCCTTTAGCTTTAGAGGCACAAACTGAAGCACGCATGCTTATGTTGGCTAGTAACAATATTCTTTCTCCTGCTACTGGGGAACCAATTGTGACTCCATCACAAGATATGGTTTTAGGATCATATTATCTGACGGCTTTGCAACCGAATTATCAACAACCAGAATTTGGAGATAATATGACTACTTTTGCTTCACTAGAAGATGTCATTTTTGCCTTTGAAGATAAAAGACTAAGCCTGCATGAATGGGTTTGGGTTAGATTTAATGGAGAAGTTGAAGATGAAGACGAAATGCGTAGCCCGCAAAAAACTCAAGAGCTAGAAGATGGCTCAAGATTAGAAATCTGGAATTTAAGAAGGGACAGATTTGACTCTAATAATAATTTAATAAGTAGATATGTGCTGACGACTGTTGGGAGAGTAGTTATGAACTATACCATCATAGATTCGGTATCTAAAACGTAATCTTTAAAATCTATTTTTCATTAATTTAAAATCATGACTTCATCTAAATCAAAAAAAACACCCAGAGTACGTAAAGCTACTAAAAACTCAAAAAAGAACAATCCAGTTTCAATGCCTCCTCTCGCTAAAACACCCCCATCATTTAAAAATAAGGTAGTTGATAAGAAAGCCTTAAAAAATTTAGTCTCTTGGGCTTACAAAACTCATGGAACAGCCATAACTGCAGCCATGGCAGATAATCTAAAGGATTTAGGATTCAAATATGCTACCCAAGCTGCGGTCTCTATCTCAGTTGATGACTTAAAAGTTCCTGAAGCTAAACAAGATTTAATAGGACAAGCTGAAGAGCAAATATCTGCTACTGAAGAATGCTATAGACTTGGTGAAATTACAGAAGTTGAAAGGCACACAAAAGTTATAGATACCTGGACTGAGACTAATGAAAGATTGGTAGATGCAGTAAAGAATAATTTTAATCAAAATGATCCACTAAATTCCGTTTGGATGATGGCTAATTCAGGAGCAAGAGGTAATATGTCTCAGGTAAGACAACTTGTTGGTATGAGGGGATTGATGGCTAATCCTCAGGGAGAAATCATTGACCTGCCAATAAGAACTAATTTTAGAGAAGGACTAACTGTTACTGAATATGTAATTTCTTCTTATGGTGCAAGGAAAGGTTTGGTGGACACTGCCTTAAGAACTGCGGATTCTGGTTATTTGACTCGAAGATTAGTTGATGTTGCTCAAGATGTAATTGTAAGAGAAGAAGATTGTGGAACAGAACGATCAATAGTTGTTGAAGCTGAAGATGGTAAATTTGGAGCAAGGCTTCTTGGTAGACTTGTCGCTGAGGATGTTTTTGATGCTGAAGAAAACCTTGTTGTTCCTCAAAACACTGCAATAGATCCTTTATTGTCAGGAGAAATTGAGAAAGCATCTATTAGTGAAGTAAAAATAAGATCCCCATTAACATGTGAAGCTAACAGATCCGTTTGCAGGAGGTGCTACGGATGGGCATTGGCTCATAATCATTTAGTTGATTTAGGCGAGGCAGTAGGAATTATTGCTGCTCAATCGATTGGCGAGCCAGGAACTCAATTGACAATGAGAACTTTCCATACTGGAGGTGTATCAACTGCCGAAAGTGGAGTTGTAAGATCAAAAATTTCTGGTAAAGTTGAATTTAGTTCAAAAGCAAAAGTTAGAGGTTATAGAACTCCACATGGCGTAGAAGCTAAGCAAGCAGAAGTTGATTTCATACTCAAGGTAGTTCCTCAAGAGAATAACTCTGGCAAAGCTCAAAAAATTGAAGTTTCTAGTGGATCGCTTTTATTTGTGGATGACGGTGAAGAAATTTGTTCTGATATTACTGTTGCTCAGATTACTGCTGGAGCTGTGAAAAAGAGTGTTGAAAAAGCGACAAAGGATGTTATTTGTGATTTGGCAGGTCAGGTTAGGTACGACAAGGTCATTCAACCAAAGGAGGTAACAGATAGGCAGGGTAATATCACCTTAAAAGCTCAAAGATTAGGCAGATTGTGGGTTTTAGCTGGAGATGTGTACAACTTGCCACCAAATGCAAGACCAGTTATATCACCTGGGAAATCTGTAGATGAAGGGACAGTTTTGGCAGAAGCAAGTCAATCAAGTGAGTTTGGCGGACAAGTTCGATTAAGAGAATCAATAGGAGATTCAAGAGAAGTTCAAATTGTCACTACTTCAATGTCTTTAACTAATTTTAAATTAATTGAAGAATCTACTCACTCAGGTCAAATATATAACTTGGAATCTAGTGATGGTACATCTTATCGTTTAAACATTTCCCCAGGAAATAAAATCAGTAACGGTGAGATAATAGCTGATTTAACTGATGAAAGGTTCCGTACAAAAACTGGTGGTTTAGTAAAATATGCACCGGGATTAAGTGTCAAAAAAGCGAGATCATCTAAAAATGGTTTTGAAGTAAGTCAAGGTGGGACATTGCTCTGGATCCCGCAAGAGACTCATGAAATCAACAAGGATATATCTCTTTTAATGATTGAAGATATGAAATGGATCGAAGCAGGAACAGAAGTTGTAAAAGATATTTTTAGTCAAACATCCGGCATTGTTACAGTTACGCAAAAAAATGATATCCTTCGTGAAATAACTGTAAGAAATGGAACTTTTCATGAGTGTGATGATGAAGAAGTATTGAATAGATTTACAGAAGAAGGAAATCTTGTAAATCCAGGCGAAAAGATTTTGGATGGTGTTGATAATAAAGAAATTCTATTTGTTCAAAAATTAGAAACACCTAAATGTCGAGGTTTGTTATTAAGAACTGTTGAAGAATTTACAATTCCTGACCAGGCGCAATTACCCCAACTATCTCATGTTAAGCAGGAAAAAGGTCCACATTTAGGCTTAAAAGCTATCCAAAGGCTTAACTATAAAGACGGAGAATTGATAAAATCAGTTGAAGGCATTGAACTACTTAGAACACATTTAAGTATTGAAAGCTTTGATGCTACTCCTCAAATGACTATTGATGTCGAGTCGATTGAAGATAAAAATGATGCATCAATCAATAGATTAAATTTAGTAATATTAGAATCTATACTTGTAAGAAGAGATACTTTATCCGACTCCAGTCATGGCTCAACACATACAGAACTTCAAGTCAATAATAACCAAATAGTAAAAGCAGGAGATGTAATAGCTACTACTCAAATTCTTTGCAAAGAAAAGGGATTGGTTCAATTACCAAATGTTGTTGATGATGAGCCAATTAGAAGGTTAATTGTTGAAAGAGAACAAGATAAAATTCAAATTAAAATTAGTGGTAAAGCAATAGTTAAAGTTGGCGATCGTGTAGTTGATGGTGATCCTATTAGTGATTCTGTAAAATCAACTTCTTGTGGAGAAATTGAAGAGATTTCTAATAGTTCAGTAACCTTAAGACTTGGTAGGCCTTATATGGTTTCTCCTGATTCAGTTTTGCATGTTAAAGACGGAGACTTGGTTCTTAGGGGAGATGGTTTAGCTTTGCTTGTTTTTGAAAGGCAGAAAACTGGAGATATCGTACAAGGATTACCCCGTATTGAAGAGTTATTAGAGGCTAGGAGACCCAGAGATTCAGCAGTTCTATGCAAAAAATCTGGAATTGTTCAGATTAAAAAAGGTAATGATGAAGAATCAGTTTCTTTATCAGTTATCGAAAAAGATGATTTAGTTAATGAATATCAACTATTAATTGGAAAAAATATAATGGTTAGTGATGGACAACAAGTTAAAGGTGGAGAATCTTTAACTGATGGTCCAATTAATCCACATGAACTATTAGATTGCTATTTCAATGATTTAAAAGATCAAAAACCTCTTATAGATGCAGCTCGAGAATCTATATCAAAACTACAAAGAAGTATGGTAAGTGAGGTACAAAATGTTTATAAGTCGCAGGGTGTAGCAATCGATGATAAGCATATTGAAGTTATTGTTAGACAGATGACAAGTAAAGTCCGTATAGAAGATGCTGGGGATACTACTCTTTTGCCTGGAGAACTCATAGAGTTGAGGCAAGTGGAAGATACAAACCAAGCAATGGCAATTACAGGTGGAGCTCCAGCAGAATTCACCCCTGTTTTGCTGGGTATTACTAAAGCTTCTCTCAATACAGATAGCTTTATTTCCGCAGCATCGTTCCAAGAAACAACAAGGGTTCTTACAGAAGCTGCTATTGAAGGTAAATCTGATTGGTTAAGAGGTTTAAAAGAAAATGTTATTATCGGTAGATTAATACCTGCAGGTACAGGTTTTAGCGGTTTTGTGGAAGAATTATCTTCAGAAGCTGGACCTCATCCTGATATTCTTGCAGAAGAATCTGGTGGCTACAGAAGAGCACAGAACTTAAGGCCTGATTACACAGTTGATATGCCACAATCACCTGCCGTAAGCTCTACTGCAATACTTGATGATCCTAGTGATGAAGATCTGGAGACAACCAGAAATCGACATGGAATTGACCCTTCTTCGAGTAATTTTGCGGCCTTCGCAAGGCCTAATGCTGAAAATCAATTTTCTGAAGATCAATTACCAGACCCTGCCGCATTAGAGGGTTTGCAGGAGGAAGGCCTTCTGTCTGATGAATAATTATTTTCTATTATTGATTTTAGTGACTAGAATGAATTCTTTAAATTTGTAATTGATGATTAAGCCAGAGATTGTACCCAAAAGAAAATTACCCCGTTATGGATTCCATTTTTATAATGAAAGACTTAATGGAAGAATGGCCATGATTGGTTTTATTGCGCTAATTCTTACAGAATTCTTTCTAAAACATGGTTTGCTGTTATGGTAAAAATAGTTTTTAAATAAAGACTACTAAATTTGAAAAATCTTCTTGGAAGTAGTATTAAGGATTTAGAAAATGTAGCTTTAGATTATGGGCAGGCTGCTTTTAGGGGACGCCAAATTTATAATTGGATTTATAACTATAGAAATAAGAACAAAAATATTGATCAAATAGAAGTTTTACCTTTAGATTTTAGAAAGAAATTAAAGGATGATGGTTTTAAAGTAAGTGAGCTGATTATTAAAGAAAGAAACTTAGCTAATGATGGTACTTTAAAGTTATTACTTTCTACAGACGATAATGAAAGTATTGAGTGCGTTGGTATACCAACTGAAAAAAGATTAACTGCTTGTCTTTCTAGTCAAGTTGGTTGCCCAATGGACTGCAAATTTTGTGCAACTGGCAAGGAAGGTTTGAAGAGATCTTTAAAAGCAAGTGAAATTTTAGATCAAATTTTATATATCGAAAATGAAATGAATAGAAAAGTGACTAATATTGTTTTTATGGGTATGGGCGAGCCTTTATTGAATATTGATGACTTACTTTTGTCAATTAGATCTATAAATAAAGATTTTCAGATCAGTCAGAGAAAGATAACTGTAAGCACAGTGGCTGTTCCAAAAATGATAAGTAAATTATCAGCAAAGTCTTTTCAAATTTTGGGTAATTGTCAATTTACATTAGCAATTAGCCTACATGCTTCAAACCAAAAAACAAGAGAGACGATAATACCTAGTGCAAAAAACTATGAAATCAAAAATATAATTGAAGACTGTAAGACATTCGTAAGAGAAACTGGTCGTAGGGTGAGTTTTGAATATCTAATGCTAAGTGGGGTGAATGATAAATTAGAACATGCTTATGAATTGAGTAATTTGCTGAAAGGTTTTCAATGTCACGTAAATTTAATACAGTACAACCAAATTGACGAGGTTGAATTTCAACGAACCTCTCTAAAAAATCTCCAATTATTTCAATCTAGACTTATTAACAATGGCATAGCTGTTAGCTTGCGAAAAAGCAGAGGTCTAGATAAAAATGCTGCATGTGGTCAGCTAAGACAAAATGCAAAAAGTAAATAATATTATCTAATAAAAATTTTTTAAAAGTCTCTTAAAAAGGTTATTATTGACTAAATATGTTTGATTCTTTGGGTTTTATTAAGACAAAAATTTTACCATTCGCTATCGTCGCACTTTTTGGGATTGCCTTTTTTGCGGTAAGTGCAAGAATTTGGTTGCCAGGAGATATGATGTCTCCTGCCCCCATGAATTAATATTTTTAGTTTTTTAACAATGACGAAAAATGAGGATCCTAAAAAAGAAAGCCTAGCGGAAATTGCGGTTGATCCAGATGTTTTGGCAAGAGAATTGGCTTTAGAGATTGAAATAGATCCTTTAGAACAAATTGACGAAGATTCTTTTTCAAAAAATTTAAATATTAGTCAAGAGTGTGATGAAGCTTTGAAATTGCTCAAAGGTAATAGAGAAGAGCGAATACAAGGCTTACGAATATTTTGTGAGTATAGAGATCAAAGATCTTTTCCCCTTTTATTACCATTGCTTGATCAACCTTGCCCTGTTGAAAGAATGAGTGCTGTATATGCTTTAGGTCGTAATCCATGTCCTAGCGCAGTCCAGAAACTTGTCAGTCTTTTGAAGACAGATGATAATGCTTATGTTAGAAGAGCAACTGCATGGAGCTTAGCTAATTATGATAACCAAATTGTTTTAGAACCATTAATAAATGCTTTAAAGAATGATGTGGCTGCAGTAAGGTTATGGTCATCAAGTTCTTTAGCTGAAATTGGAAATGTTTCTTTTGAGAACGCTCAATTAGCAGCAGAACAACTTTTAATAAGTTTAAAGATAGATAATGAATCAGGTGTAAGAAGTAATTGCATTTGGTCATTGTGTAGGTTGTACGAAAAATTAAACAATACATTTCAAGAGAGTTTTGTTGATGAATGTACTAAGATAGCCCTCTTCGATAAAGAGCCATCTGTTATGGAAGAAGCAAAAACTGCCCTTGATTCAATGGGGATGCAAGGTTTTTATAATTAAAAATCTAAATTTTTTACAAGAACACTAGATAACTAATTAATTTATCAGATATTCAATATAAAAATTAAAATTAATTAACTTGTACCAACTGAAACAAAATATTTTCGTTATTCTATATAAAGTAAAAGTACTCAGTACTTGAATTTAATGCCTCAAAAAACATTGAGATTCAAAATTCATCAAGACGGAAGAGTTGAAGAGACTGTTGAGGGATTTACTGGTAATTCATGCAATGAAGCTACAAAAAATCTCGAAGACGCTCTCGGTAAAGTAACAGTTAAGAATAAAACTTCTGGTGCTTTCATCTCTAATCAAAGTGAAAACTTAACACAATTAAATAACGAATCTAATGTCACATTTTAGTACAATTAAAACTCAGCTCAAAGAAGTAGAGCCATTAATTAAGGCTTTAAATCATTTCGGTTATAGTATTAATCAAGAAGAAAAGTTTGTAAAAGGATATAAAGGTCAATTCACAGCCGTTGATATAAGCATGAATTTACCTGGTGATACCCAAGTTGGATTTAAATGGGATAACAATTCTAATTCATATGAATTAGTTACTGACCTTGATCTATGGAAATTTGAGATTCCAGTAGAAAGATTTATCTCAAAAGTTACACAAATGTATGCTTACCAAACAATCATTTCTAAAACGCAAGAAGATGGATATCAAATTGTAGAGCAAAAAAATAAAAATGATGGTTCTATTGAATTGGTCTTAACCAAGTGGGAAAACTAATTTCAAGATATGGATTTTACGGATCCATTTCATAATACTGAAGAAAATATTGAGATTACAGGCTATGAGCCTGTTTTAGGTGGTCAGTTAGCCGAAAAAGCTATATGGGTTGATGAAGCAAAGTGTATTGGTTGTCAGTACTGTGTTCACGTCGCTTCTAACACTTTCACTGTTGATGAATTTAATGGTAGAAGTCGAGCTTTTAGGCAAGATGGAGATAGTTCTGATGTCATACAAGAAGCAATAGATACATGCCCTGTTGATTGTATTCATTGGGTTAAATTTGAAGAATTAGATGATTTAGAGAATAGTCTCGATAGGGATATGTTTCAAACATTTGGAAAGCCACCGAGAATGAATAAGCACTAATATCAAAAAGATGCAATATCGTAGATTTGGTAGAACCAATCTGAAGATTCCTGTTTTATCTTTAGGTGGTATGCGATTTCAAAAAAGTTGGGATCAATTAGATTTTTCTAAGGTTTCATACGAAGAACAAAATAAAGTAGAAAATATATTAAATCTTGCAACACAATATGGCTTAAGTCATGTAGAGACCGCCAAGTACTATGGAACTTCTGAGGTGCAATTGGGGATGTGTTTTAAGAATACTAAGAAAATCCCAAATATAATCCAAACAAAAATTCCACCAAATAATGATCCGGAAATTTTTGAGCGAGATGTATTATCTAGCATTGAAAAATTGAAAGTTAAAAAAATTGATTTGTTAGCAATACATGGTATCAATACTGCTGAACATTTACATCAGGCTATTCGAGATGGAGGTTGCATTGATATTTTGAGGAATTTTCAAAAAGAAAATTTAATTGGATCTATTGGATTTTCAACCCATGGAAAATCTTCACTTATAGAAAAGGCCATATCAACAAACTTATTTGATTATGTAAATTTGCACTGGTATTTCATTAATCAGGAAAATACAAAGGTTATTAATTTAGCCAATAGGCATGATCTTGGGGTTTTCATAATAAGTCCTACTGATAAAGGGGGACATCTTCATACTCCCTCAAGAAAAATGTTGGAATTTTGTAAACCACTTCATCCTATAGTTTTTAATGATCTTTTTTGCTTGAGAAATCAAAATGTCCATACTTTGAGTGTCGGTATTGCAAAAGAGACAGATTTTGCTCTGCATTTAGAAGCTGTCTCGTTATTATCAGAATCTGAGAAGTATGTGCCTAAGATTATTAACAAATTAAGGGAGGAATCAATTAATTCCTTAGGTTTAGAGTGGCATCAAAATTGGAACAGAAATTTACCAAGTTGGGAATATACTCCGGGAAATATTAATATTCCTGTTCTGCTTTGGCTTTCAAATTTAATTGATTGGTTGGGTATGGAAGGATATGCAAGAGCTAGATATCAATTGCTTGGTAATGGAAGCCACTGGTTCCCAGGATTCAACGCGAATTTACTAGATGTAGATGTTTCGGAAGGGCAATTATTGAAAGTATTAGAAGGTCATATAAATCCAAAAAAAGTTATAAAAAAATTGAGAAATTTAAAAGAAAAGTTTGGAGATAAGAATGCTAAAAGATTATCAAGAAAATAATTTCATAATGGATTTTTTTCAGGTTTGCCAACTTTTCTTGGGTAAATTTCAGGACAAAAATTCTTTGGTTGAATAAGAATAATATTTCGGGTGCCTTTATTTCTTGGTAATAGTATCTCTTTTTTATCTTTAACTTTCCCTTCTAATATTTCTAAGGTTTTATCTAGATTTTTGCTTTCTTGATTCGTCCATTTGCCACAATATAAAACTCCAAACCCCTCTTTTTTTAACATTGGTAGTATATATTCTGAAACTGTTGACGGATTACTAACCGCTCTAGTTGTTGCAATATTAAAACTATTTCTCATTGACGATTGGTGGGCTAAATTCTCAACACGATCATTGATTACATGAATATTGTTTTTGAAATTGATCTGCTCAACTAAAATTTTTATTGCATCTGTTTTCTTTTTCAAAGAATCAATTAGGTATATCTCAGAATTAGGATGAGTTATTGCATAAGCTAAACCTGGGAAGCCACAGCCTGATCCAATATCTAAAAATTTTTTATTATCAAAATTAATATTCGTGAAAGCTTTGAATGGCCAAATGCTGTCAAAAACTTGAGATACCCAATAATCATCACCATCAGTTAATCTTGTGAGATTGGTCTTATTATTTAATTCTTTAATTTTAATTTGTAAATCTTGAAATAAATTTATTTCTTCTTCAGTTATTAAGGAAAGAATTTCTTCTGGAATGTTTTGTTTTTTCATTTCGTTATAAATATGAATTTTAACCATCCATTAAATACATTCTATTTAGTAAAAATTTATTAGAATTACAATATTAATAAAAGATTATTTTGAAAGGGGAAACTTCCTATTACAAAATTTTAGGTGTGAATGAAAATGCATCCAATAATGAATTAAGAAAGGCATTTTGTAAACTTTCTATTGAGCTGCATCCCGATACAACTTCATTAGAAATAGACGTCGCTAAAAGTAAATTTCAAGAAGTTCTTGAAGCTTATGAACATTTAAACAATAGTAATTTAAGGAAAATATATGATGACAAACTAAAAGAAAATTCTAAAAGTAAAAATAATACTAACGTTTTAAATAATTTAGTAATCGATTCTAATAATCAAAATTTAATAGGAAATAGAAGACCTTTTTCGAATGGAGAATTGTTTTCGTTGTTTCTTTTAATTATCATAATTTCTATAAGTTTAATTGGTTCAATTTTTATTGCTTCTTTTACTGGAAAAGAATTAGAGACAATACCGCTTTGGCTAATTAAATAATTTTTTAAAAAGTCTGTGAATCCCTCTAAAAAACCTATCAATCAAAATTCACTGCAATCATTGGAATTGTGGCTAACTGATTTAGGTGCTGTGAAGGATATTAATAATCCATCTAAATGGTATCTTTTCCTTTCAAATTGGAATGCAACTATTATTTTTGAACAAGAAGATTTAAGTGTTATCTGGGACAGTGAAGGACAAGAAACTAAAAGATTATTTTCCTATTGCATTAATAGAGAAGATGTGGAAAATGCAATACTGCAGGGACCTTAAATTTCTATCTAAAGAGTTTCTAAGATTTGCCTTATTATCCAGTAACTTTTCCCCAATTGATCATCTGTTATACAGAGAGGTGGCAAAAGATAAATAACATTCCCGAGGGGTCTAATAAATAAACCTTGCTCCATTGCAAGACTCTTTATTTCTTTCCCAATATTATTGAAATAACCTTTTTTGTTCCCAATATCTAAATCGAAGGCAGCTATTGTGCCGGATACCCTTATTTTTTTTATATAGGGTAAGTTTTGAAATTTAATTAAGTGAGATAAATGTTTTTCTTCAAATGAAAGGTATTTTTGTGGTTCTTTTTCTAATAAATCAAGGCTAGCGTTTGCTGCAGCACAACCTAAAGGATTAGCAGTAAAACTATGTCCATGCCAAAAAGTTTTTCTTGGAGAATCATCAATAAAGGATTGAAAAATTTTTTCTTTACATAAAGTTATTCCCATCGGTAAAAATCCACCAGTTAAACCTTTTGAAATACTTATTAAATCAGGAATGATTTTTGCCTTTTGAAAAGCAAAAAGGGTTCCACATCTTCCAAACCCAGTCATTACTTCATCGGCAATTAACAAAGAATTATTATTTTTTATAATTTCTGAAACTTTTTTTATAAACTGAGGCCTAACCATATTCATCCCTCCTGCTCCTTGAACAAGTGGCTCAAGGATTACTGCAACTGTGGGAGTTTTAAGTAGAGTTTCTAATTTTTGGATCGCCTTATATTCTTTATTTTCTACTTCTTCATCGTTCATCCAAGTTGAAGGCCATGGGACTCTTCTAACTGGGAACATAAGATTATCGAAATTCTCATTAAAAATATTTCTTTCACCTAAAGCCATTGCGCCAAATGTATCACCATGATAGGCGCCATCAAAAGCTACTATTTGAGTTCTTGTCTCTCCTCTATTTTGCCATGATTGGAAGGCAATTTTTAAAGCGACTTCCACTGCAGTAGAACCGTTATCAGAAAAGAATAATCTTTCTAGTTTTGTTAATTCACTAAGTCTTTCCGCTAATTTTTTTGCCTGTGGATGTAAAAAATCAGCAAATATAACTTGCTCAAGTTTTTTTGATTGATCAAAAATGGCATCCGCAATATATTCGTTACTATGACCATGAAGAGTTACCCACCAACTACTAATTGCATCTATTAGTTCTTTTTCAGGATCTTTAGTAAATAGGAGGGCATCTTTACCATGAGTTACTTCTATCTGCGGTTTGCTTTTATTGATTTGCGTAAAAGGTGGCCAAATATTTGGGTGCAAATCTTGATTTGGAGTTTTTGAATCCAAAGATTTCATTTAACTTATTTTTGAGTTTAATAGTGAGATCAACTTATTCTTGATGTCTAGTTCTTTCCATAGTATATCTAAATTATTTGAGTCCATTTTTTTGATGTAAGGAAATTCAGCAATTAAAGGAATACCACTAAAATCAACTAGAGTTTTTGGATTATCTAGGTGTTTTTCGCCATTTACTACTAAACCTAAAATCTCAATATTTCTTCGTTTTAAGGCCTCAATACTAAGCAGGGTATGATTAAGAGTGCCAAGTGAGCTTTTACATACAAGTATTACCGGAAGATTCCATTCTTTTATTTGATCTATTTGCAAAAAATTGCGTGTTATTGGAACCATTAATCCACCTGCAGTTTCTATAATTAGTGAGCCTTGCACTTTTGGCAATCTCAACTTGTCAAAGTTAATAGCTTTTTGATCTATTTCAGCAGCCCAATGCGGAGATAGAGGTTTTGTAAAGACATAAGCTTCTTTGATTATTTTCTCTATACTTACTTGTGCAAGTTTTACAACAGTTTGACTATCAGTTTGAGATTCAATCCCACTTTGAATAGGTTTCCAATAAAAGGAATTTAATCCTTTAACGAAAAAAGAGCTTATTAAAGTTTTCCCAATATCAGTATCTGTTCCACAAATTATAAATTTGAAAACACTATCCTGTCTTCTCATAATTTCTTTATGATTTGAATCTCAATTTGCCATGAAAGGTTAACTGTATTATTGTAATTCTTTGGCCAAAACTTCTGAATTTTTTTTAACTCCTTCACTGTTTTGTGTTTACAATTTGTTGATTGCGCCCCTACATTTTTAATGCTTCTAAATAGTTTATATACATCTTCAAAATTTTCAAGATAGTCAAACTTTTCTGAATAATGAATTTCAGTTGATTTGAAATCTTTTAATAATTCTTTAGAGCAAAGGAAATTAAGACCACTATATTCAATATCAATTTTTCTACAAGTATCTTTCCATTCAGGAAAACAATTTTTTGTTGGATAAGAAATGATTAAAAAACCCCCAGATTTTAATTTACTAAACCAATTTTTTATTATCTTTTCTGGCTTGCTTAACCAATGGATGCAAAAGTTAGATGTTAATAGAGAACAGTTATTGATTTCAGGAGGTAAATAATTATTCAAATCCCATAAAATTTTTTTACTAGATAATTTATTCTCAAGAAGCATTTTTTTGCTGAAATCAATTCTGGCTACTTTTTGGGAAGAAAAATTTTTTTCTATTTCATCAGCTAATATTCCTGGTCCTGATCCTAGATCTATCCATTCACCTTTTTTTTGGGGATTTAATTCTTTGATAAGTTGAACAATCTTTTTTGCAAAAAATTTCTGAATATTTGAATGCTCTAAATACCGATATGCAGCATCATTGAAATTATTTTTTATTTTCTCAGTCCACTTTTTACTATCCATTTTCATCATTAAGAGTATTTAGTAAGATCTCGTATAAATTAAGATTATTCAAGGAATGACCTTGCTGAGCTAATTTAATTACAATTGGATTCCTATCAAGAATTTTATTTAAGGAATCTAAGAAGTTATTATTTGATTCGTTGTCTAGAATCAAATCATTTTCTGATTTTATAAAAATAATTTTGCAATCTTTTCTTAAAAATACTGGAATATCTCTATTGATGTAAAGTTCTTTTAAATCACCTAAAAGAAGATTTTTATTTAAACTCTCTAAACTTTTATAAAAGATATTTTTAAAACTATTATTCATATGATTTGGCATAAATGATCTATGTATAAATTCTTTCAACATATGCTTAGTTTCATCTTTTATGATTTTTGTTTCCATTCTTTTTAGAGACTTCAAAATAAAGTTTCTCTTATTACTTGAAGGAAGAAAATTATTAAAAGAATTTATAAGAACAATATGAGTTGCTTCTTTTAAGATTTTTTTCTGCATTAAATGAAAACCAAATGAATGGCATAAAGTCATTCTGATTTCTTTTTTAGATTCGCTTTTAATCCATTTTGCTTGATAATTATTTGTTGAAAAATAGCCCCTTTCATTATCTTGCCAATGCCAATTATTTTTTAAAAAATCAACTTTATAGTCATCCCAGAAATATTTATTTAGTCCCCACCCATGTTGAGTAATAATTTGTTTCATTTAAACTCTTTTAATACTGCAATAAAATTTTTTAGCAGATTAAAATCTAAGTTTCTTCGTATTGTTATTCTGATCCTTGATTGCCCAACTGGAACAGTAGGGGGTCTTATCGCAATTGCTAAAAACCCATTTTCCTCAAGATATTTTTGTAGATAAATTGCCTTCTCTTCTTGGCCAACAATAATTGATAAAATGTGAGAATCTCCCTGAATTGGAAAACTAAAATTTTTAATAATTTCATCTTTCCATATCTTCGCAGAAGATAACAACTCATTACCCCATTCTTTATTTTCTAAAATTTTTTTTAAACCTTCTAGTGCTCCAGCAGCTAATGATGGGGCAAGAGCGGTTGTGTACCTAAATGCACCACTTGTTTGGATAAGATACTCACCAATTTCTGAATTGGAGGCTATGAATGCTCCACCGCTTCCAAATGCTTTTCCAAAAGTTCCAGTAATTATAGTTATATCTGAACGGAAATTAAAACTTAAACCCCTGCCTTCAGGGCCCAAGATCCCAATTGCATGGGCTTCGTCAACTAATAATTGAACACTATTTTTGTTGCAAATTTCCGTGATTTCTTTTAGGGGAGCAATTGATCCCTCCATGCTATAAAGAGATTCGACAACAACTAAAATTGAATTTTTTTTGGGGTTAGACTTAATAATTTTATCTTCTAAATCTTTTAAATTATTGTGTGAAAATCGAACTAGTTTAGCTTGAGCGGCTTTAACTCCAACCAATAAAGAGTTATGGATTAATTTATCTGCTATTACTATACTATTTCTGTTTGCTAAAGTCTGGATAGCGGCTATATTTGCTTGAAATCCGCTTGGGAAAAGTAATACTTTATCTTGATCAAGCCACTTGGCAAGTTCTGTTTCTAATAATTTATGTATTGGTCTTGAACCTGTAATAAACCTAGAGCTTCCTGAACCAATACCTTCTAATATGCTTATTTCGTAAGCAGCTTTTATTAAATCCTTGTCCCTACTTAACCCAAAATAATCATTACTGCATAAGTCTATAAGTTTTTTATTTTGCGAATTTAAACTTAGAAGTTCGAATGATTTTTTACCTAAAGAAAATGTTTTTAATTTACGGATTCTATTTTTTGGAATTTTTATTTTTTTCATTTTGGCAAAATAAAATTTAGTGGATTTAATTAAAAAGATTTAGATTTACTATTAAAGTTTGCAAGGTATTTTTTGTTTATTAATATCTATATAGATCATATATTAAGAAGTTAACTCATCCTCTCTTCAATCACAATTATTGCTTAATTTAGAGGAATATTTCCCCTTTCCACTAGATGATTTCCAATTAGAAGCAATTCGGGCTATTAATAGCGGAAATTCTGTTGTTTTAACGGCACCAACAGGTTCGGGTAAAACATTGATAGGTGAATTTGCTATATATAGAGGCTTATCTCATGACAGTAGAGTTTTTTATACAACACCTTTAAAAGCACTATCAAATCAAAAGTTTAGAGATTTTGCTAATCAATATGGTGATAATAAAGTTGGTCTTTTAACTGGAGATATAAGTATAAATAGAGAAGCACCAATCTTAGTTATGACGACTGAGATTTTTAGGAATATGCTTTATGGCGAATTTGATGAATTTGATGATCCCTTAGAGAATTTAGAATCTGTGATTCTTGATGAATGTCATTATATGAATGACCCCCAAAGAGGCACAGTTTGGGAAGAAACTATAATCCATTGCCCTACTAGAACTCAAATAATAGCTTTATCAGCAACAATAGCCAATGCAGATCAACTACAAAATTGGATAGAAAAAGTTCATGGGCCCACAGTACTAATTAATAGCGATAAGAGACCAGTCCCACTTGATTTTATTTTTTGTAGTGTTAAAGGGCTCCATCCACTTTTAAATAATAAAGGTAATGGAATTCATCCAAACTGTAAGATTTGGCGAGCTCCTAAAGGGCAGAAAATGAGAGGAAAAGTGGGCAGGATAATGCAACCAAAGTCTCCCTCAATTGGCTTTGTGATCTCCAAACTAGCTGAACGAAATATGTTGCCAGCTATTTATTTTATCTTTAGTAGAAGAGGATGTGACAAGGCTATTGAGAATATAAAAGACTTAACTTTAGTAAGTTATTCAGAAGCGAATATGATATCCCAAAAATTAGATGTTTATCTTAAAAATAATCAAGAGGCAATTAAAGATAAATCTCAATGTGAGGCATTAAAACGAGGCATTGCATCTCACCATGCTGGATTATTGCCTGCATGGAAAGAATTGGTTGAGGAATTATTTCAGCAAGGTTTGATAAAAGTTGTTTTTGCAACTGAAACTCTTGCTGCAGGAATTAATATGCCCGCAAGAACCACTGTTATTTCTTCTTTATCAAAAAGGACAGAAGATGGGCACAGATTATTATTTAGCAGTGAATTTTTGCAAATGTCAGGAAGAGCTGGAAGAAGAGGAAAAGATACCCAAGGATATGTTGTTACATTACAAACAAGATTCGAAGGTGCCAAAGAAGCAAGTGCACTGGCTATTAGCAAACCAAATTCTTTAGAGAGTCAATTCACTCCTAGTTATGGAATGGTGCTTAATCTTTTACAAAGTTATACTTTAGAAAAGTCTAAAGAATTAATTAAAAGAAGTTTTGGTAGTTTTTTATATTTAGGTGCATCTTCAGGTGAGAATACAATTCTTGAAAATTTAGATAAGGATTTAATTGAATTAAAAAAAATTACATCTAACGTTTCATGGAAAGATTTTGATTCCTACGAAAAGTTAAAAAATCGTCTTAAAGAAGAGAGAAGAATATTGAAAATTTTAGAAAAACAAGCAGCAGAAAAATTATCAGAAGAGATCACTAATGCACTCCCATATATTAAAGATGGAAGCTTAATTTCAATCAAAGCTCCTCAAATTAAAAGAAAAATTGTTCCAGGATTAATTTGTAAGAAAATATATGACTCCCAAAAAATAAAGAGCTTATTGTGTTTGACAGTTGATAATTTATTTATTCTTATAAAACCCTCATACATTGTAAGTATTTTTAATGATTTGGATGCAATTGATGTCTCAGGACTTGAAGTACCAAAGATGTATTTTTCTGGAGAGGTATTTAGGGGAGATGATATGTCGCAGTGTTATGTGGATCGAATTTTAGAAGTTTCTAAAAAAAATGATTTACAAACTCCACAATATGATTTGTCAACAGAAGTTTTGGCACAACAGCAACAAATTAACAATTTAGAAGAAACAGTTAATGATCATCCCGCACATAGATTTGGAGACTCTAGGAAATTAAAGAAATATAGAAAAAGAATTGTTGATGTTGAACAAGAAATATATATGAGAAAAAAACTTCTTGAGGATAAAGAAAATCATAACTGGAGAACTTTTACAGATTTGATTAAAATTTTGAATCATTTCGGTTGTTTAAATGATTTGGAATTGACAGAAGTTGGACAAACAGTTGGTGCAATAAGAAGTGAAAATGAATTATGGATAGGCCTTGTTTTAGTTAGTGGTTATTTAGACGATTTAGATCCTCCTGACTTAGCAGCAATTATTCAAGCTATATGTGTTGATATAAGGAGGCCTAATCTTTGGTGTAATTTCAAGCCTTCTTTAAAGGTAATAGATGTTTTTAATGAATTAGATGGTTTAAGAAAATTAGTCGCTTCTCAACAAAATAAGTTTCATATTGAAATTCCTATCTATTTAGAAACAGAGTTGACTGGAATTATTTCTGAATGGGCAAGAGGAAAAAAATGGAAAGATTTGGTTTTTAATACTTCATTAGACGAAGGTGATGTAGTGAGGATTATTAGAAGATCAATTGATGTTCTTTCTCAAGTGCAATACTGTATTGGTGTTAGTAATAAATTAAAAAGCAAAGCTAAGCTAGCATTAAAAGCTATTAATCGTTTTCCTGTTTCTGAATCTAATGATCTTATAAAAGTCTCTGAAGATATCAATCCTGCAACAAAAAGAATTGACAATAATTCTTAAATTTTTTTAATCAAATCATTGAATTGATATTCATTGCTTCATCAAATTCATCTTCGTTTAAATAACCTAATTTAAGTGTTGCCTCTTTTAAATTTAATGATTCTTTGAAGGCAAGGTTTGCAATTTCAGCTGCTTTTTCATAACCAACTTTTGGCACTATGGCTGTAACTAACATTAATGAATTTTCTAAATTTAACTTCATTTTCTTTTGATTAGGCTCCATACCATCAACTAATTTTATTCTGAAGTTTTCTATTACATTTTTAAGTAATTTTAAACTTGTGAGAATATTAAATCCAATAAGAGGCTTATATTCATTCATCTGTAAAGTGCTGCTAGAATTTGCCATTGATACTGCATATTCAAGACCCATTATCTGAGTGCAAACCATTGATAAGGCTTCGCATTGAGTTGGATTTACTTTGCCTGGCATGATAGAACTTCCAGGTTCATTTTGAGGAATAATTAGTTCATATATTCCTGATCTTGGACCAGATGATAAAATTTTTATATCATTTGAAATTTTAAATAATGCACCTGCTAATATTTTTATCTGACTCATTACTTGAGCAAGACGATCATGCGAGCCCATGATAGAAAAATTGTTTTTTGATTTATAGAACATTAGATTAGTATCATCGGAAATTGATTTTATAGACTCTTCACAAAATCCTTTTGGACAATTAATTCCCGTACCAACTGCAGTTCCTCCCAGAGGTAAGAAATACAATTCATTCAGACTCATAATAATTGCATTCTCAGCATCTTTAAGTTGCTCTGACCATCCAGATATTTCTTGCCCAAAAGTAAGGGGAACTGCATCTTGAAAATGGGTTCTTCCTATTTTTATAATGTCTTTCCATTTTTCACTTTTTTTATCAAGGATCTTAGTAAGTTCCCTGATGGTTGGAACTAAATTTTTGATTATTTCATTAACAACTGATATTTGAATAGCAGCAGGAAAAGTATCATTAGTTGACTGAGATTTATTTACATCATCATTAGGATGAATTGGTTGATGACTTCCAAGCTCTGAATTTGTTTTTAATGCTGCAATATTTGAAATTACCTCATTAACATTCATATTTGTTTGCGTGCCACTTCCTGTTTGCCAAACCTTTAAGGGAAACTGTGAATCATGAAGCCCATCAAGTATTTCTGTACATGCCTCTACAATCAAATCTTTTTTTCTTTTATCTATTAATCCTAAATTGAAATTAGCGATTGAAGCAGCTTTTTTTATGAGGGTGAGTGAATAAATTAATTCAATTGGAATTAATTCTTCTCCAATAGAAAAATTTTTTATCGATCTTTGTGTTTGAGCGCCCCACAAAGCTTCAATGGGAACCTCTATTGTTCCCATACTATCTTTTTCAATCCTAAAGTTTTTGTTCATTATTCCTCTGAAAACACTGGTTTAACTTAGAAAAGGTTTTCAGTAATCCTATATACCTAACTTCTCCCATATTACACTTAAATTATTAAGATGAATTGAAGGATTAAAACATTCTTCTAAGTCACTTTGATTAATAAAATCCATAATTTCATTATCCCTCTCTATATTTTGTTTGAAATTCCCATTCTGAGTATTCCAGGCCTGATGCGCATTTTTTTGTACTAAGCTATAAGCTTTTTCTCTAGACAAGCCCTTCTCTACAAGCAAAAGTAAAACTTTCTGACTAAAGATTACACCACCATATATATTTAAATTTTTGAGCATATTTTTTGGATAAACTTCTAAATTGCTTACTATATCTTGCATTTCCCTGAGCATAAAATGCAAGCAGATTGATACGTCAGGTAGCATGATACGTTCATTTGAACTATGGCTTATATCTCTTTCGTGCCAAAGTGGAACATTTTCAAGTGCTGTTAAAACGTAACTCCTCAAAATTCTTGCTAAACCACTTACTCTTTCACTTCGAATAGGATTTCTTTTATGAGGCATGGCAGAACTTCCTTTTTGCCCTTTTGTAAAGCCTTCCTCAACTTCTAAAACATCAGTTCTTTGTAAATTTCTTATTTCAGTTGCGAATCTATCTAAAGAAGCGCCAACTAGTGCAATAGTTTGCACATATTCTGCATGTCTGTCTCTCGATATAACCTGAGTGCTTGCTGTATCAGGTTTTAAGCTGAGTAAATCACAAGTTATTTGTTCTACTTTAGGATTCGTATTAGCGTAAGTTCCCATTGCACCACTTATTTGTCCAATTGCTACAGAATCTTTCAGTGTTAACAATCTTTTTTTGTTTCTTATTATTTCTGCTAACCATCCAGCAAGTTTAAAACCGAAGGAAATTGGCTCACCATGAATCGCATGAGATCTGCCAATCATTAATGTATTTTTATGCTTCCTTGCTAATAATCTGACCTCATTTTCTAGGTTCTCAATTTCTTCT
This sequence comes from uncultured Prochlorococcus sp., assembly GCA_902611225.1. Lineage (GTDB taxonomy): Bacteria > Cyanobacteriota > Cyanobacteriia > PCC-6307 > Cyanobiaceae > Prochlorococcus_A. The sequence continues at coordinate 71,804 of CACLYZ010000001.1, read as the reverse complement.
AATAACAATTCGCAAGAATCTACTAACTGAAGCGATAAGCCGGTATCAAGTACATCACTACTGGTCATGCCAACATGTATGTATCTTCCTGAATCTCCTACAAATTCATTAACGCTTGTAAGAAATGCTATGACATCATGTTTAACTTCTTTCTCAATTTCTGTAATTCTAGATTCATCAAACTTTGCATTTGAACGTATCTCTTTCATGGCATTCTCAGGGATTTTCCCGAGGGAAAAATTTGCTTCACATGCAGCTATTTCAACTTTAAGCCAACTCTGGAATTTTGCGCTTTCAGTCCAGATTTTTCCCATTGCGGGTAATGTGTAACGCTCGATCACAATTTTTATTTATTAACAATTTAAACTTTATAACAAAATCTAATTATTGCCCTATACCTTTAAAGATGTACTTGCCATTGAACATATTTGACTGATTATTATTTTCCTATGTAAATTTTTTTGGCTAATAAAGAAAGCTTAAATATAAAAATGTTTGCATATATTCCTTAGTTAATCATGGGTAATTTTTGAGTTCTTATTTAAAATTAAAAAGTATTAAAGAATTTGGATCTTAATCTTATAGAAGTTCATTATTCAGTTTTTTTTATTGATTAATATATGATCAAAAAAAGTAGATTAGATCTTTATCTTCTAAATAAAGGTTTATGTGAAACTCGTCAAAAAGCCCAAGGTTTAATTCTTGCGGGCAAGGTTAGAGATATCAATGGAAAAGTATTGGATAAACCTGGACAACAAGTATTAATTGGATCAGAGTTTTTTATTGATTCCGCGCCTATGTTTGTATCAAGGGGTGGCGAAAAATTATTGGAGGCATTTAAAAAACTTGAAATTAAAGTAAAAGACAAAATATGTATTGACGCAGGAATCTCTACTGGGGGATTTACTGATTGCTTATTGCAACAAGGCGCAAAGTTAGTTTATGGGATAGATGTTGGTTATGGACAAACTGCATGGAAGATTAGAAATAACCCAAAAGTTATACTTTTTGAACGAACTAATATTCGAAATTTAAAACCTAATGATCTTTTATCTAGAAGTAATGAATTACCAAATTTTGTTGTTGCTGATTTGTCTTTTATTTCATTAAAGTTAGTTTTTAAATCTATTGGTAATTTATTAGAAGGTGATTGTATTGAGGGAATATTTTTAATTAAACCCCAATTTGAGGTAGGTAAAGATAAAGTCAGTAAAGGAGGTGTTGTTCGCAATCCTAAATTCCATACTGAGGCTATAGAGTCTGTTATCTATGCTGCTAGCAATTTCCAATGGAATATAAAGAACTTGATAGCTTCTCCGCTGGTAGGTCCTGCTGGGAATCATGAATATCTAGCTTGGATGACCTTAGGAAGTCAATCAAATAAAAGTATTAATAGTGAATATATACAAAATTTAGTAAAAGAAACTCTATGAATTAAAGAGCGTCTTCATCTTTATCGCCAGTTCTAATTCTTACAACTGAATCAATTGATGTGATGAATATTTTTCCGTCACCTATCTCTCCAGTTTTTGCTGCTTCAGCAATCGCATCTATGACTGAATTAACCTTTTCATCTTCTACCACAACTTCTACTTTAAGTTTTTGAAGGAATTCAACAGTAAATTCGGAACCTCTATATCTTTCAACTTGTCCTTTTTGCCTTCCAAAACCTCTAACTTCACTAACAGTCATTCCAACAATACCGGAATTTACTAATGCAATTTTTACATCCTCCAGCTTAAAGGGACGTATGATTGCTTCAATTTTCTTCATGATTAAAGATTGAACATTCCTATTTTAATTGTTTTTTGGGAAAACATCCAACATTGAAATATCAGAAAAACATTCAACATTAAGGCCTGCATTCTTGGCGTCTTCAATTAATAGTTGAGAATTTTCTTCAGAAATTATTACGGTACTATTTGACAACGCTTCCCACTGATCATTCTCAAAGTGTGTTTGAAGCCATAACATTCCAATTGCAGTTTTTGGTTGAAGGGATTTATTTAAGTTGTTATCGATTGTTATCAAACAAATGTCCATTAATTTTTCATTGAACTAAACACATATAAACCTTTCGGTGGACATTATGAATGTTACTATTGTTACAAAAATAAGATTTAACTTCTTTTGACTTAGTCAATTGTAATACTTACATTTATTGATACTTTTGCGAATTTTTATCTTTATATATAGTTTTTATATAGGTTTAGTAAAAAAGTTCTACTAAAAATGAGTACAGCTAAATTAGAAGATTCGACTCAAAGACCGCTATATGGTGAAAGAATTATTGAAGAATCAAAAATAATTTGTTTCGATAATCCGAATAAGAAAAGAATTTATGAAATTTCTATTCAGTTACCTGAATTTACATGCAAGTGCCCCTTTTCTGGTTATCCAGATTTTGCAAAGCTAAATATTATTTATCAACCTAATTTGAAAGTATATGAGTTGAAGTCTTTAAAGCTTTATATTAATAATTTTAGGGATATAAAAATATCACATGAGGAAGTTGTGAATAGAATTATGGATGATTTAGTGAATGAATGTTCACCTCACTGGATACATTTAAATGCTGCATTTAACCCCAGAGGGAATGTTTCTATGCAGTTAGATATTTTTAGTGGGCAGAAAAGAAATTAAAAATTTTTTATTTCGTCTGATAATTTAAAAAATTCTTTTTTAAAACCAACTAGATTTTTATTACTAAGGCCTCCAATAGATAACTTTTGCGATTCTTTATTTACCAGAATCCATAATTGGTTAGTTGGTATGAGACTTATTATTGTTCCAAAAATTATTAAGATAAAAGAAGAGTAAATAAATGGTATAGACGGATCATTTTTAATTATTAATCCACTGCTGGGGATTATTTTTTTCAGAGATACTTTTGAAGAGTTAACTTCTAAAGGATCGTCATTGATATAGAGATTATTTCCGGAAAAATTTTCTATATTCGAAATTTTAAGTGGACCATTTTCATTATCTATTGTTAAAAGGAAATTTTTTTTAGTTTCCGATCCTAATTCAACTAAAACTCCCCAAACTTTATTACCGATTTCTGGAATCTCCTTTAATTGTAATTGATAAAGCATATTATCTATTTCTAAAACAACATTTGATATTGCCCAATCTGCTTGATAAATAGTTAATCCTTTAAATCTGATTGGGTGATTAACTTTGGTTGTTTTTATTTCATTTAAATTTAGATCTTCAGAAGAAAAATTTAATTTTGAAATAAACTGTTTGGGCACACCATCACTTTCACGATCTATAGAAAAATCGACTAATTTTACAATGGCTTTTGAGTTTGTGCTCTCATTAACAAGATCTAAAGTTTCTCCAGGCAGTAAATATTGTTCTTTTGATTGACTTGTAAAACTTCCATATGCTGAACCTATAAGTAAGACTATTAATCCGATATGTACAACTAAAGGACCGATTTTTCCAATTAACCCCTTTCTTGCAGAAATATGATTATTAATTTTGAATGTTTTCCATCCTTTTTTTTTAAGTAATAAATCTACTTTTGTTATGTGTTCTCCATCTTGCTTGATTGGATGACTTGTAGTTAGTTGCAGTTTGCTAAATTTTTTCTCGCTTTTATATTCAATCCATTTTAATGAAGCTTTTAATGAAGGAATTTGCCTCCTGAAACTACAAGCTGCCAGAGAAATGCAAAGAAGAATTAATGTAAATAAAAACCAAAAGCTTGTATATATATGATCCAATTGAAGTCTCAAGACTTTTTCTCCATCTAAAAATCCAAAAATGGGAGCTCTATCGAAATTATCAATATAAAATTTATTATTATTATCTTGAGGTATAAAAGTACCTATGCCACTGGCAATAGCTATGAAGATTATAAGTGATATTGCGAATCTTAAACTTGATATTTTTAAAATTAGATTCTTAAAAATAATCATTTAAATCCAATTTGAAAATAAATTTAATAATCCTAGTCCTACTAAAAATATCCCACTTAAGGTAGGAATTATTTGACTAAATTTTCTAAGCTCTAAAAATTTTTTTAAGTTTTCTGCCGTGGCTCCTGCAATAATTAGTGGAGTGACTTGGCCTATTCCAAAGAAAAATAAATAAGTAATTGAGATTATCGGGTTTTTAGCTTGCGATACCCAAGCTAGAAGAGTTGCTAAAACTGGAGTAATGCAAGGTGAAGAGGCTAGTCCAAAAGTAGTTCCTATCGCAAAAGGTGCTATTAGGGATGGTATCTTGTCCTCTATTTTTTTTAGATCAGGCCCATTCGGGAACTGAAACTTTAAAATTCCTAGTAAATTTAAACCCATTATTATTGCTATCAAAGCAACAATCGAAGTGTAATAAGCTGGAATTTGTCCGTATATTTTACCTAAGAATCCACTCGCAGCCCCCAGTGCAACAAGCGAAAAAACTACTCCTCCTGAAAAACTAATAAGTTTAAATTTATTTTTCTCTGTTCCTCCTATATAAGCAATTGTTACTGGAAGTAATGATAATGAGCATGGCCCAAGACTTGTTAAAATTCCTGCGCTGAAAATCAAAAATATAGTAAATGGACCAGGACTATTAAGACCATTCTGCATAAGCAGATTACCCTTTTGAGATAATTCTGAAATAACTAAATTAAATGATTCGATAGCTTGAATTAAATCTTTTAAATTCTAACTAATTAAGAGTCTTTCGTGTAATAATCATACCAATCAATCCTGTTGACTCTAATGAGCATCTCACTAACATCCCTGCTATAAAAAAAGACGCTATTAATGAATTGCCGCCATAACTAATGAAAGGTAGTGGTAAGCCTGTAGTAGGCATTGAACCTGTTGCTACAGCAATATGCATTATTGATTGACCTGTCAACAATACACCACATCCTATAGCAACTAATTTTGTATAGTTGTTCCTGCACTTAAGACTAATTCTTAGACTTATATAAGAGAATACTGCTAAAAATCCTAAGAATAAAGTACACCCCACTAAACCAAATTCTTCCGCAAAAATGGCAAAAATAAAATCTGTATACATGAATGGTAGATACTGTAATTTTTGTATGGACAGTCCAAAACCTTGGCCAAATAGACCCCCTGAACCTATAGCTAATAAACTCTGAACTAATTGAAATCCATTTTCTTGTTGATCTTTCCAAGGATTAATAAATGAAGTAATTCTCAGCTTTTGATATTCGTTATTAAGGATGCTGATAGATCCAGTAATGAATCCTATTGAAGCAAATGAGCCAAGAGAGCTAAGTTTTATTCCTCCACATAAACCCATTACCCAAAGAAGAAATCCAGTTAATGATGCAGTACTTAAATTAGGCTGTTTTAGTATAAATAAAATTAATAAACCAAAGGACATTATTGAAATTAATTTTTTATCATTCTTTACTAAATTCCAATGTGCGAAAAGATTAGAAGCTTCTAGAATTAGAAAAGGTTTAATTAATTCAGATGGCTGAAGACGTAAATTGCCAAGTACTAGCCATCTGGAAGATCCATTAACTGTAATTCCAGTAAAATTCGTAAGGAAAATCAGAAAGAATAAAATATAAAAAATAATTCTTGAAAACTTTAAAAGATTTCTAATGTTGGTATTAAGAACGAAATAAAATAGCCCAATTCCTGGGATTGTCCAAATGATTTGTTTTTTAAGGAAATAAGCCCAATGTCCCATTTCCCTACTTGCTACCCACCAACTTGATGATCCTAGTATGCATATTCCTAATATTGACCAAATTCCAATGAGGACAATGAGGATTTTTGCCTCATAAGGCCATATCGTCCAAGGTAATGGAAAAATAGACTCTCTTAAATTACTTAAATTTTTTTTGTAATTAGAACTAAAGGTTGTTTTTCTTTTAGAAATTCTTTTATATTTTATTTTTTCTTGACTTATCTCCAATTTTTTAGGATGTATATGTACTATTGAGACGTTTAATTGAGATTTTGCCAAGTCTTTTATTAACGTTTTAAAGTGTTAAAGCAATTAAAAAGATGACTTTGAATAAATTTTATTTTTGAAGAATAAAATAAAAAGTGGTCTATATGTTAATCAAAAATCTTAAGAATTAATTTTTTATAGAAAAAAACTAGCTAAAAGGCACCTCTCCGTGATAGATTCCGTGAGTTTATATACTTACTTTAAACCATTCAGAGAGGATTTCTAAACTATGTTCACATCGGTGGACTCAAATAGAAAAAAACTTGAGCATCCTTCTAATGAGAATGTTCAATTTCCTCAATCCTTGAATAATTCGATCATCAAAGAAAGTAAATCTGGCATTGCCAAAAAAATAGATCTCTTGCTTTCTCAAAATGATGAATACACAAAATTGCAATTAACAATTTTTGGATTTACTTTTATTGTTTCTATTTTATTAGCATCAATAACTGGAATTTTTCTAGGTTTTTCTTTTGGTTTTAGTATTTTTATTGGTGCAATTGCCGGTATTTTTTACCTACGTTTACTTGCAAAAAGTATAGGGAAACTTGGTAAAGAATCATCAGGTGTATCAAAATTGCAACTATTAGTTCCAGTTTGCCTCTTTATTTTTGCGAGCAAGCTAGGATCTTTGGATATTTTTCCTGCGATGATAGGTTTTTTTATTTATAAGCCTTCACTCATTCTTTATTTTTCACGTTCTTAAGTCAATTTTTTTATTCAAAACAAATGTTTTTTAATTCCTTGCTAACAAATTTTGCAGCATTAGAAGTTGGTCAACATCTTTATTGGCAAATTGGAAATATCAGAATTCATGGGCAGGTATTTTTAACATCTTGGATTTTATTAGGAGCGTTATTAGTTTTTATTTCTTTAGGAACTAAAAAAATGGAAAATGATCCTAAAGGCCTTCAAAACTTGCTTGAGTTCCTTTGGGATTACATAAGAGATCTTGCTAGGACTCAAATAGGTGAAAAAGTATATAGAGATTGGATGCCATTCATAGGTACTTTATTTTTATTCGTCTTTGTTAGTAATTGGGGAGGAGCTTTAATTCCTTGGAGATTGATTAAGTTACCAAGTGGAGAATTAGGAGCACCTACTGCGGATATCAATACAACTATAGCCTTAGCTTTATTGGTTTCACTTTCTTATTTCTATGCAGGGTTAAGCAATAAGGGTTGGAGATACTTCGAATATTATGTTCACCCAACTCCTATTATGCTTCCTTTCAAAATTCTAGAGGACTTTACGAAACCTTTATCACTCTCTTTCAGGCTTTTTGGAAATATTTTGGCTGATGAACTTGTTGTTGGTGTTCTAGTTTTTTTAGTTCCGCTAATTCTCCCAATACCTGTTATGTTCCTAGGATTGTTTACTAGTGCCATTCAGGCATTGATTTTCGCAACTTTAGCGGCCTACTACATTGGAGAAGCTGTTGAAGAACATCATTAGCTTTCTTCTAATACATTCAGACGCTTTTACAAAGGGTCTGTAATCTGGCAAAATATCTAATCGCGTAGGTCTGAAAATATCAGACCCATTCTTAAAAGAAAGGATGTCCAAGCGTGTATGACAACAAAGATTATCACAAGTATTAAGCTCTTTATTTCAAAATTATGGATTCGATTACTTCCGCTGCATCAGTTGTAGCTGCTGGTTTAGCAGTTGGTCTAGGTGCTATTGGCCCAGGTCTTGGACAAGGTAACGCAGCTCAAGGTGCTGTTGAGGGTATTGCCCGTCAACCAGAAGCTGAAGGTAAAATCAGAGGAACTCTTCTTTTATCTTTCGCTTTCATGGAGTCATTAACAATTTACGGATTAGTTGTGGCTTTGGTACTACTTTTTGCGAATCCTTTTTCCTAAAAGTTAATATTGCTTCTAATCCTTATTAGCAATATTTAAATTTAATTTTTTAACTTCAACTTAATCATATGTTGGCCTTTAATTTTTTTGGTGCTACAGAAGGTGGATTATTTGATATAAATGCCACTTTGCCTCTAATGGCGATACAAGTAGTTGCGCTTACTTACATACTAAATTCTCTCTTTTTTAAGCCTGTAGGCAATGTTGTAGAAAAAAGAGAAAAGTTTGTAAGTAATAATATTATTGAGGCCAAAAATAAACTTTCTGAGGTTAAAAAATTAGAAGCTGATTTATTATCTCAGCTTCAAAGTGCTCGTACAGAAGCCCAAAGAATTGTGAGCGAAGCTGAGGATGAGTCTGACAAGCTCTATAAAGAAGCACTAGAACTTGCTAACAATGAAGCAAATGCTTCAAAAGAAAAAGCAAGACTAGAAATTGAAAGTCAGACATCTGCTGCTCGGGATCAACTTTCTAAGCAGGCTGATGATCTAAGCGAACTTATTGTTAATAGATTGATTCTAGAAAAATGAATTTAACTCTTTTAGCTACAGAAGGTTTTGGATTGAATTTAAATTTATTCGAAACTAATATCCTTAATTGGGCTGTAGTAGTTTTTGGTCTTTATAAATTTTTGCCTGGTTTCCTAGGTAAAATGCTTCAAAAAAGGAGAGAAGGAATCCTTCTTGAATTAAAAGATGCTGAAGATCGACTCCTAAATGCAACTCAAGCTTTAGAAAAGGCGAAGAAAGATTTATCTTCAGCAGAAGAAAAAGCTTCTCAAATAAAAGCAGATTCCCTTAAAAGATCTGAATCAATCAGAATGGAAAGTGAGAAAAAAGCGATAGAGGAGATGGCACGAATTAAACAAAGTGCAATCTCTGATGAGAGCTCTGAAGCATCCAGAGCAATTTCTCAACTTCGAAAAGAAGCTGTTGAACTGGCAATTAAGAAAGCTTTAGATTCTCTTCCAAATCGACTTGATAAAACAACACAAGAAAATTTGGTAACTCAATCAATTAATAATATTGAGGTGAACTAATGCCACTTTTAAATTCAGTTACTACACCATACGCAGAGGCATTACTTCAAGTTGTGAATGAAAATTCGCAAATTGAAGAGATGGTTTCTGAGGTTAAACAACTCTTGGAATTAATAAATGATTCCCCTGAATTGGAGAAGGCACTATCCTCTCCCATTTTAGAGACAGATGCTAAGAAGAAAATCATTATTGAAATTTTTTCAAATAAGGTTAATTCTTCTTTACTAAATTTCTTAAAATTATTGGCCGATAGGCAAAGAATTGGAATCCTTACTTCAATTCTTGATAGGTTTTTAGAGATTTACCGAGAAAATAGTAATATTGCTTTGGCAACTGTTACTTCTGCAGTCGAGCTTACTGATGAACAGAAAGGTTTAATTACCAAAAAGATCATCAATATTGCTGGAACAGAAAAATTAGAACTTGTAACTAAAATCGACCCATCTCTTATTGGTGGTTTCGTCGCCAGTGTAGGATCAAAAGTAATTGATGCTTCCCTTGCTTCACAAATTAGAAAACTTGGCTTAACTCTTTCCAAGTAACTTTTAAATCAACCTTAAATTCTTAAATCCATGGTATCTATACGCCCTGATGAAATCAGTTCAATCTTGAAACAACAAATAACTGATTATGACCAATCTGTAAGTGTTAGCAATGTAGGAACTGTTCTGCAAATCGGTGATGGCATTGCAAGAATATATGGCTTAGATCAGGTCATGGCAGGTGAGTTGTTGGAATTTGAGGATGGTACAGAAGGTATAGCTTTAAATCTTGAAGATGATAATGTTGGAGCCGTTTTAATGGGAGAGGCACTTGGTGTCCAAGAAGGAAGTAACGTTAAGTCAACAGGCAAAATCGCATCTGTTCCAGTTGGTGAAGCAATGCAGGGGAGAGTTGTTAACCCTCTCGGACAACCAATAGATGGGAAAGGTGAAATTCCAACAAGTGATACTAGGTTGATTGAAGAAATGGCTCCTGGAATAATTAAGAGAAGATCAGTGCATGAACCAATGCAAACAGGTATCACGTCTATTGATGCAATGATTCCCGTTGGAAGAGGTCAAAGAGAATTAATTATTGGTGATAGACAAACTGGAAAATCTGCGATTGCTATTGACACAATAATCAACCAAAAAGGTCAAGACGTAGTTTGTGTTTATGTAGCTATTGGTCAGAAGTCAGCATCAGTAGCAAATATCGTAGAGGTCCTAAGAGAGAGAGGAGCCCTTGATTATACAGTCGTAGTCAGTGCAGGAGCTTCAGAACCAGCTGCCTTACAGTACTTGGCACCTTATACCGGTGCAGCAATTGCTGAACATTTTATGTATCAGGGTAAAGCAACACTAGTTATTTATGATGATCTAACAAAACAAGCTCAGGCTTACAGACAAATGTCTCTTCTTCTAAAAAGGCCACCAGGAAGAGAAGCTTATCCAGGAGATGTGTTCTACTTGCACAGTAGATTACTAGAAAGAGCAGCAAAACTTTCTGATGCAATGGGAGGGGGTTCTATGACAGCGCTCCCAATTATTGAAACTCAGGCAGGGGACGTTTCGGCTTACATTCCAACTAATGTTATTTCTATTACAGATGGACAAATATTCTTGAGTGCAGATTTATTTAACTCAGGATTAAGACCAGCTATTAATGTTGGTATTTCTGTTAGTCGTGTTGGAGGAGCCGCTCAAACAAAAGCAATTAAAAAAATTGCAGGAACTTTAAAATTAGAACTTGCACAGTTTGATGAACTTGCTGCTTTCTCTCAATTTGCATCTGATCTTGATGAAGCAACTCAGCAACAACTTGAAAGAGGTAAAAGACTAAGAGAGTTATTAAAGCAACCTCAATTCTCTCCGCTAAACCTTGCAGAACAAGTTGCAGTTGTTTATGCAGGAGTTAAAGGTCTTATTGATGAGGTTCCTGTTGAAGATGTTACTAAATTTGCAACTGAACTTAGGGAATACCTAAAGTTAAATAAAGCAGAATTTATAGAAGAGATTCTTAAAGAAAAGAAATTAAATGATGGCTTAGAAGCGACATTAAAAGAGGTGATAAATGAAGTTAAATCATCAATGCTTGCCACAGTTTAAATTTATTTAAGGAGATACCATGGCAAATCTTAAAGAGATTAGAGATCGAATCGTTTCCGTTAAAAATACAAGAAAAATAACGGAGGCCATGAGACTTGTTGCAGCTGCAAAAGTTAGGAGAGCTCAAGATCAAGTTCTTAAGAGTAGACCTTTTGCAGATAAACTTGCACGGGTCTTAGAAAATATTCAATCTAGAGTGAAATTTGAAGCTGTCGATTCTCCTCTATTATCCAAGAGAGAGGTAAAGAGCATAAGCTTAGTTTGTATAACTGCTGATAGAGGTTTATGCGGTGGTTACAACACAAATATAATAAAAAAGGTAGAAACAAGATACGCAGAATTAGTCAAACAAGGGTATCAGCCAAATTTAATTTTGGTAGGAAAGAAAGCTATTGGATATTTTCAAAATAGAAAGGATAGATATGTAATTAAAAGTACTTTCAAAGAACTAGAACAGGTACCCACAGTCAAGGACTCTGAAGGAGTTACAAATGAGATTTTAGCTGAATTTCTTTCAGAAAATTCTGATAGGGTGGAAATTATTTATACGAAATTCATCACTTTAGTTAGCTGCGCGCCTGTCGTTCAAACATTATTGCCACTTGACCCTCAAGGAATTGCTGAGGAAAACGATGAAATTTTTAGGTTGACTACAAAAGATAGTAAATTATTTGTTGAAAAATCAAATATTGAAAAAAGTGATTCAGAGAAATTACCATCAGATATTGTTTTTGAACAAAGTCCTGATCAACTATTAGATTCATTATTACCATTATATTTACAGAATCAGGTACTAAGAGCTCTTCAAGAGTCGGCAGCTTCAGAACTCGCTTGCAGGATGACTGCGATGAATAATGCGAGTGATAATGCTAAAGAATTAGCAAGTACTTTGAATCTAACCTATAACAAAGCTAGACAAGCAGCTATTACTCAAGAAATATTAGAAGTTGTAGGAGGTTCAGCAGTTTAGCAATAAGATTTAGGATATGCCTGAATACAATATCAAAGTTCAATTTGAGCAAAAGACTTTTAGTTTTTTTTGTGTTCTGAAGATCAAGATATTATTTCAGCAGCAAAAATGAATGGAATAGATTTACCAAGTAGTTGTTGTTCAGGAGTTTGTACAGATTGTGCATCCATGATATTAGAGGGATCTGTAGATCAAGAAGATGCTATGGGATTAAATGATGATTTGAGGGAAAAGGGTTTTGCACTTTTATGTGTGGCATATCCCAAGTCAGATTTAAATATTGTTATTGGTAAAGAAGTCGAAGATGATTTATATAATGATCAATTTGGTAAATATCAAAAATGAAATTAAGTTCAGTTGATTATTATTTAGATTGGCCAGTTTCAATAAAATTAAAAAAATTTAAGGAAATTTATAATTGCAAATTTAGAAAAAAAAGGTGATTTAATTCGATGGTCAATTGTTGATATTCAAAATTCTATTGACTCTTTTGGAACAAAAAAACTTAAAATTAAAGCTGTCTTAGCTAATTAAAAAATATAAATTGAAATATTTTTAAAAATGGAAAATTCACCAACAATATTCATTGTTCCAACTGGGATTGGTTGTGAAGTAGGAGGTTTTGCTGGAGATGCACTTCCTACCGCTAAATTATTAGCATCGGCAAGTGGATGTTTAATTACTCATCCAAATGTTATGAATGGGGGTACTCTTTCTGAAAAACATAAAAATATTTTTTATGTTGAGGGCTATAATTTAGACCGACTCGCTAAAGGAGAAATCGCTTTAAAAAGGGTAAAGCAACAGAAAATTGGGATAATTTTTGATTCGGCTATTGAAAAAGAAATATTAGTAAGACATTTACAAGTTGCTGATGCATGTGTTTCTACTTTAGGGATTAATGTTCATTCGTATGTGATTACAAAAAAGCCATTAAACATAGTTATTGATTCTGATTCTTCAATAATCAGCGGTGGCACAATTGAAAATCCTGATGCTCTAATTGATGCTGGAAAATTTTTAATAGAAAAAGGAGTTACGGCAATAGCAATTGTGGCAAAATTTCCAGATGATTCAGATTTTTTAGAAACAAATATCTATCGAGAGGGGAAAGGGGTTGATCCTATTTCTGGGGTCGAAGCAGTTATAAGTCATTTAATAAGCAAATTTTTAAAAGTTCCCTGTGCTCACGCACCGGCTTTAAATCCAATTGAATTGAATGAAAATTTAGATCCTCGTGCAGCTGCAGAAGAAATAGGATACACCTTTTTACCATCAGTACTGATTGGATTAAGCAATGCCCCTGATATTGTTGAATTGCCTGCTAAAAATGAATCAATCTCACTACACCCTGATAGGATTGAATCAATTGTTGTTCCTAATGGGGCACTAGGAGGAGAAGCAGTACTAGCAGGTATTGAAAAAGGTTTAAATATTATCTCTGTAAAAAATCAAAATACATTAAAAGTGACAAATGAGTATTATGATTATCCCAATCTTTTTGAAGTGGATAATTATTTAGAAGCTGCAGGCATAATTCTTGCTATCAATAAAGGTATCAACCTTGATTCAGTGAAACGGCCTTTAAAAAAAATCCAACAGTGTTCTTATAGTGATTAATAAGATATTGCTATGGGAACTCTCCAGTCACTTCCTAATGATTGACTGCTTAGTTTTAGTATTGGGGGAGCCTGCTTTCTTTTAAATTCTGCTTTTTTTATGAGTGAGATTATTTTTAAAATTAGATCTTTTTCATAACCATCTTCTTCTAGTTGTTGTAAATCTTTTTTCTCCTCAATAATTCCTTTAAGAATATTATCTAAAATAGAATAAGGTGGTAGAGAATCAGTATCTAATTGATCAGGACCTAATTCGGCACTTGGAGCTTTCGTGCGGATATTCTCTCCAATTATATTTACATTAGTGTCTAACATATATGACTTTCTATGATTTATTGATTCTTCACTATCAAGCCAATTGCATAATTTAAAAACATTAGTTTTATATAAATCACCAATTACCGATAATCCCCCATTCATATCACCATAAAGTGTGCAATATCCTACAGCTAGCTCTGATTTATTTCCTGTTGAAAGTAATAAATGCTTTTCTTGATTTGCTAAAGCCATCAGAAGAGTTCCTCTGATCCTTGATTGAATATTTTGATTTGTTATTTCAGCCATCTCGAAAGATATGGTTTTTATAAAAGATTCTTCAAAAGAATTCATTAGGTTTTCAATTGGGATGCTATTGAAATTTATTTTTAATCTCCTTGCTAAATCTTTTGCATCACTTTTCGAATGGGATGAGCTCCACTTGGAGGGCATTGAGACGCAATAAATATTATTACTGCCAAGAGCAGCTGTCGCAATTGCTGAAACTAGTGCTGAATCAATGCCACCACTTAGTCCAATTAAAGCTGTTTTAAAACCGCATTTTTGAGCATAATCCCTAACCCCAAGGACTAATGCATCAAAAATTGATGATATTTCAGATTGTTCAAATTCTTTTTTCTCGGGTATTTTTTGTTCAATATGCCAACTTGAGAAGTCTTCTGAAAAAGATTTCAATTGCTTAATTTTAGATCCATTCTTATCAAGAATAAAACTATTTCCATCAAAAATTAAATTATCATTTGCACCAATCTGGTTTACATATATAAGTGGTACTTGAAGATATTTAGCAGCAAAACTGGAAACTTTGGATCTTAGCTCTAACTTTTTGAAGGTATATGGGGAGGCCGATAAATTCACTAAGATATCAACTTTTTTTTTCTTTAAATCAGAAATAGGATTTTCTTTATGAATTCCTCTACCTTCTATATTTTTGTTGACCCATAGATCCTCACATATAGTAAAGCCAATTCGCCAAGTTTTATTATGTATTTCTTTTGTTAATACGGAAACTTTTTCTTCTGATCTAAAGTATCTTTTTTCATCAAATACTTCATATGTAGGAAGAATAATTTTTCGAGCAATTATTTTCCACTCACCGCGCTCAAGCAATGCAATAGAATTATAAAGATTTGGGAAAAAAGAATCATTTATTATCTCAGCTATCCCGACTGTGATACTCAAGTTTCCATATTTTTTATTAATAACTAAAGCTAATTGGTCAAGAATTTGATATTGATTTTTAATTAAATTATTTTTTAAAAGTAAGTCATTTGCTGGATATCCCCATAATGACAATTCTGGAGTAAGAACGAAATCAGCAGAAATTGAGCTAGCTTTCGAAGCAGCATAAAGAATTTTTTTTGCATTACCCTCTAAATCTCCAACAACTGGATTAATTTGGGCAAGTAAAAACTTCATTCAACTAATTTAGTGGATTCATATAAATTATTCTTCTTAACAAAATCTATTAAAGACGGTGGTAAATTAGAATAATTAAAATTTAATCTGAACTTAGAACTTGAAATGTTTGGGATTTTTATGGATGAAATCTTAAATTTCACATTATAAGTTTCTAACATCTTAAGAGTATTTGATTCAACAGGATAACCCTCTCTTAAAATTATAAAAAAACTTACCTCTTTAATAATTTTTTCAAAATTTTTCCAGCAGAAAATATCTTGAATTAAATCACTCCCAATAACGAAATCTAAATTATCAATTTCATAAATTTTTTTACATTTTTTAATCGACTCTACTGCCCATTTGCTTGTGACACTTTGATTAAATAAAATTTTATAATCATCTAAATCTTCAATAAGAGTTTTTAATAATTGGCTACGGATTGCGATATCCTCTTTATGCTTTTTTTTCGGATTGTTACTTACATAACAAATGGTATGAGCATATATTTTGGATAATTCTTCTAATATTTTCTCATGTCCAATGGTAGGTGGATCTGCACTGGTACCAAATAATGCAATGCTTTTTTCCATTTAAGTTTCAAGGCAGAATGCTAACAAAATTATTATTAAAATTTCTATTTGAAAAATAAAAATTTATATGATTAAAAATCTCTGAGTCATTAAAATTCATATTTTGGATCATAATAGCAGGCTCTATAAAAGAAGCTTTGCTTCTTATAAATATCTCTTTTGCTGCTAATTTCCCAAGAATTTTTGTTGAATACACCGCGATTGCTGCTTGAATAATTGCTATGGGTCCATAGGGTAATAATGAAAGCCCGTTAGTAAAAGGTGCTGTTAATAGAATTACTTTCTTAATTAGGTTGAAAGAGGTATTGACGCCAACTTGAGTGACTCCCAAACATAAATTATTAATGGATATATTTTTAAATATTTTTCTTGTAGATTCACCTTTCAACTTTAAGCCATAAATCTTACTTAATTCATTAATCAATGCAGTATCTAGTGCGAAACTACCAGCAACATCAAAAAAAATAAAAGGATTAAGAGCTACTGCGGATGCCTTTATAGTCGAAAATTTACCTATAGTTGATTGAGCTAATTTCTGCCTTCTTTTCAATCTTTGTTCTTTTAATCGCAGAAATAATTTGTCAGCTAATTGAAAAGAATTTAGTGTTAATAGTATCTCACCATATTGATTGATTAATTTTGCTATGTAATTTTTAAGATTGTTTCCATTATTAATAATTATTGGAATATTTAAATCTTTTGGAAGCTTAAACTTTATATTTTCAATTATTTCTTTTAATTCGTTTTTATTAAATAGATCGATTTTGTTTAAAATTAAAATAATTTTTTTCCCATCTTTTATAAAAGAGTTGATTGCGTTTAACTCATTTCTATTTAAATCTCCCGAAACTATAAAAAGAATGAGATCTGAATGATTTATGTAAGAGTAAACTTTATCTGGAGATTTAATATTGCAGAAATCAAATCCTGGAGAATCTAGCAGCTCTAAACTATTGATTGCTTGATCTTTAAGATTACAAATTTCCGATTGTATTTCTTTTGTGGTCCCATTAATAATATCTGTTTTGAATATGTCTTTTTTTAATAAAGAATTTAAAACAGAGGATTTTCCTACACCTGATTTACCATATGCGCCAATTCTTATTCTTTTTTCTTTGAGTCTTAAAAGTTGTTGATTAAAAGAAATTATTTCTCTATTAAAAAAACTTTTTTCATAATTGGTAAGATCAATAGTCTCCCACCATTTTTTTAAAAGTAAATAATTTTCTTTAATTTTAAATTGTTTCATAATTTATTCTTCCACCAACCGGCTAATACAGATAAGACAGCTTCTGCACCAATAATTCCCACGAATCCCCCAAATTCATCTACTACTACTTTCACTCCTTTATGATCCTTGTCAAATTTAGTTAATAATTGATCTGCTTTAATCATTTCGGGAATGTAGTCCACAGGTTCGCAAATTTCTGATAATAATTTTTTATTTTGCCCATTAATTAACTCTGCCAACATTTTTTCACGTTTAACTACCCCTTGTATTTTGTCAACTTTATCTCCCAAAATAACCCACCATGGAGAGCTGTCAGACATTATAAGTTTTGAAATTTCATCAAGATTTGAAGACCCATCAAGACAAGGTGCCGTTACCCTAGGGGTCATTAAGTCTTTTGCTTTTAAGTCATTTAATTGAAAAACCTTAAATATCATTGCTGCTTCATCAGCCTCTATAAAACCTTTTTGACTTCCAATTTTTGCCATTTGTCTAATTTCTTCTTCATCAGTTGAAATTTCGTTCTCTGCCGTAATAACAGGAAATATCTGTTCAATTAATATTAAGAATGGCCTCATTAAAGTATTTAATATTCGCAAGATTGGAACAGATAATAGTGCTATTTGAATTGAAAATCTTGTACCAAGAGCTTTTGGTAGTACTTCTCCTACTAAAACAACTAGTATGTAAAAAGCTATTGAAAAAAAGGTTAAACCTAAACTGCTATTAATTACCAATGCGCCGTATACTCCTAAAATAAGACTGCCAATTATATTAAATCCATTATTTGTAATAGTAATTACAGTTAGCGTCCTTCCAAGATGTTTCCTAAGTTTTAGAAGTTGATTTGCAGAACTTTTTGGCTTTTGTCTAGAGGCAATTTCTAAAATTCTAATTGAATTTACGGCTAAAAAAGCTGCTTCTACTCCCGAACAACATGCTGATCCAATTAAAATAATTATTATAAGTAAAAATAAGCCGTAAACACTTGGTTCCATTAAAGTAGATTAGGTACTAAATCTGTTTTAATTCATTCTTCCATTTTTTTTTTAAACACGCCAATACACAATTTATGTTTGAACCTGACCATAAAGTTTTTGAAGAAAGAAGAGAAATATTCCTAAATAAATTAGGTGGGAAAGCTGCTATTATCCCTGGGGCTAATCTTGTAAAGCATCATGCTGATTGTGAATATCCTTTTAGGCAAGATAGTAATTTTTGGTATTTAACAGGTTTCGATGAGCCAGATGCAATCGCTCTTTTCTTATCGCATAAGCCAAAGGGAGAGAGATTCATTATGTTTGTTGCTCCTAAAGATGTTATAAGCGAAGTCTGGCATGGCTTTAGATGGGGTTTAGAAGGCGCTGAAAAAGAGTTTAAGGCTGATAAGGCTCACTCAATAAACGAATTAAGAGATTTACTCCCAACTTACATAAATGGTTCTGATGAACTTGTTTTTTCAATTGGAAAGCATCCAAAAATAGAGAAAATAGTACTAGAGATATTTTCACAACAACTTGAAAATCGCTCAAGATCAGGGATTGGTGCAAATTCTATAAAATCTCCAGAAATGTATTTAAACGAGATGAGATTAATTAAAAGTGAATTTGAGATTAAGAGAATGAGAGAGGCAATACAAATTTCAGCCGAAGCTCATGAACTAGTTAGAGAATCTATCTCATCAAAAAAAAATGAAAGACAAATTCAGGGTCTTCTTGAGGGATTCTTTTTGGAAAAAGGGGCTAGAGGACCAGCTTATAACTCAATTGTTGCATCAGGAGACAATGCCTGTATTTTGCATTACACTTCAAATAATTCTCCCTTAAAAAAGGAAGATTTATTGTTGGTGGATGCTGGCTGCTCACTAATTGATTATTACAATGGAGATATAACAAGAACTATTCCAATAGGTGGTAAATTTTCTAATGAGCAAAAAGTTATCTATGAAATTGTATTGAGTGCGCAGAAAAATGCAATTAAAAGTGCTGTAAAGGGATCGAATTCTAATGCTGTTCATAATGTTGCTTTAACAATTCTTATAGAAGGATTAAAGGAAATTGGTTTATTGTCGGGCAATACAGAGGAGATAATTGAGAATCAATCTTATAAACATCTTTACATGCATAGAACTGGACATTGGCTCGGCTTAGATGTTCATGATGTTGGAGCATACAGAATGGGTGACTATGAAGTGCCATTACAGAATGGAATGATTCTTACGGTAGAACCTGGGATCTATATAAGTGATAGGATCCCAGTCCCTGAGGGACAACCCCCTATAGATGAGAGATGGAAAGGCATAGGGATAAGAATTGAAGATGATGTCCTGGTCAAAGATACAAACCCAGATGTTTTAAGTATTGCTGCACTAAAAGAAATTTCTGATTTAGAGTTTTGAAATTTGACTTATCTAGTTAATAGATTTATTTTTTATTAAGTCTAAAACTCAAAAATGAATAAGTCCGATTCATATGACTCCAAACTTTCTCAAGCAAGAGGCTTAGCTAGTCAGCTTGGCATGTTCGCAGAAGAAAACGATATCCCCAAAGATCTTTGGGATTCATTGGAAGCCACTATTTATGATTTTTATGAAGTAACTCATGATAGATAAAATCCTGTTTAGCAATTATCAATTACTAAAATCAAGAAATTTTGAATAAATCAATCAAAATGTGACCATAAACTGATAAATTATTTATTAAACACAAATAAGTGAATGACCTCATCAGATAAGTTAAATCAAAATTCAACAGAAAAAAAGGAAAAAAACAGTGATGCATCAAACTCTAAAACTTCTTCTCCTAATTCAGGAATGATGGGTGCCACAGCTGTATTGGCGGCGGCCACAATTGATGAAGATGGGGTACCTACTGGTTATACCCCTAAACCTGATGAAGGAAGGTTCATAATTAAAGTATTGTGGTTACCTGATAATGTGGCTTTAGCAGTGGATCAAATAGTAGGAGGAGGCCCAAGCCCTCTTACTGCTTATTATTTTTGGCCAAGAGATGATGCTTGGGAAAAATTAAAAAGTGAACTTGAGAATAAAGGTTGGATTACAGATAACGAAAGAGTAGAGATATTGAATAAAGCTACTGAAGTGATAAATTATTGGCAAGAAGAAGGTAAGACAAAAAAATTAGAAGAAGCCAAATTAAAGTTTCCTGAAGTAACTTTTTGTGGAACGGCTTAAATATTAGTTCTTTGCAGCTTGAATCCTAGCCTCAGCCTTTGAAACCTCTTTCAAGACTTTAATTTTCTCTGGATTTTTTTCATTTTCAGAAAATTTGCTAATTGCTAATTTTGCTTCTTTAAGATCTTGTTCAGCATTTTGAACATTAATTTCAGAACCAATTTCAGCATTATTTACTAGAACTATAACTTCATCTGATTCAATTTCAGCGAAGCCTCCCATAAGAGCTATTGATTTCCACTGGGAATTCATTCTTAGCCTTAAAACGCCAATATCTATAGCAGTAACTAAAGAGATGTGTCCTGGTAGTACACCAATTTGACCAGTAGTACTAGGAAGGATTACTTCTTCAGCTTCGCCTTGATAAACATTTTTATTAGGAGCTAAAACTTTTAGAGAAATTGCCATTAATTTAAAATTATTGAAGGTTAAATATATATATTTAAATATTTATTTTTCTGATTTTATTTTTTCAGCCTTAGCTTTAACTTCATCAATGTTACCAACTAGGTAAAATGCCTGCTCTGGTAAATCATCCAATTCACCTGACAAAATCATATTGAAACCAGCAATGGTATCTTCTAATTTCACATATTTACCAGACATTCCTGTAAATATTTCTGCTACGAAGAAAGGTTGTGAGAGAAATTTTTCAATTTTTCTAGCCCTGTCTACTGTTAATCTATCTTCTTCAGAAAGCTCATCTAAACCAAGAATTGCAATGATATCCTGAAGTTCTTTGTATCTTTGTAAAGTTG
The DNA here is from genome assembly GCA_902611225.1 of uncultured Prochlorococcus sp. Taxonomy (GTDB): domain Bacteria; phylum Cyanobacteriota; class Cyanobacteriia; order PCC-6307; family Cyanobiaceae; genus Prochlorococcus_A. Next base: position 50,829 of record CACLYZ010000001.1, on the reverse strand, counting down.
ATTGAACAGCTCTGGCTGTTTTGTAATGCTCATCGCCAACAACTGATGGTTGTAGCATAGTGCTCGTTGAGTCTAATGGATCAACTGCTGGATAAATTCCCTTAGCTGCTAGAGCTCTAGCAAGCACGGTAGTTGCATCTAGATGGGCAAAAGTTGTAGCTGGAGCAGGGTCTGTTAGGTCATCAGCAGGCACGTAGACAGCTTGGATAGATGTTATTGACCCTTCTAATGTAGATGTAATTCTTTCTTGCAATTCACCAACATCAGTTCCAAGAGTCGGTTGGTATCCAACAGCTGAAGGCATTCTTCCAAGTAATGCAGATACTTCAGAACCAGCTTGAACGAATCTAAAAATGTTATCAACAAAAAGAAGGACGTCTTGCTTATTCACATCTCTAAAATGTTCGGCCATTGTAAGTGCTGATAAGCCTACTCTCATTCTTGCACCAGGTGGCTCATTCATCTGCCCAAAACATAAGGCAACTTTTGACTGAGTTAAATCATCTGCATTTATAACTCCAGATTCTTTAAATTCTTCATATAAATCGTTCCCTTCTCTAGTCCTTTCTCCTACACCGCCAAAAACGGAAACTCCACCATGCTCCTTTGCGATGTTATTAATTAATTCTTGAATAAGAACTGTCTTCCCAACACCAGCACCTCCGAATAATCCAACTTTTCCTCCTTGTCTGTAAGGAGCCAAAAGGTCGATAACTTTAATACCAGTTTCAAAAACTTTTGGCTTAGTTTCTAAGTCAGTTAACTTTGGCGCAGCTCTATGAATTGGAGCAGTATCTTTAGTATTTACTGGACCTTGTTCATCTACTGGTTCTCCTAAAACATTAAATATTCTTCCTAAAGTTGCTTCTCCAACAGGTACAGATATTGGCGCTCCTGTGTCGATTGCTTCCATACCTCTTACAAGGCCGTCTGTGCCACTCATTGCCACTGCTCTAACTCTATGGTCACCTAGGAGCTGTTGGACTTCTGCAGTGAGCGCTATGTCTTGTCCAGCTGGATTTTTAGCTTCAATTCTTAAAGCATTTAATATCTTGGGTAATTTCCCGGCTGGAAATTCCACATCTAGAACTGGACCAATTACCTGACGTACTACGCCTTTTGTTTGTGAAGAAGTTGATGGAGTTGCTACCATTTTTTATTGATTGGTGATGATTAGCTGATTTAAACAGCTCATATTCCGAAAATACTACCACCTCATGGGTAGATTCGTTAAATGGGTTCGGCCACCCGCACAGTTTAAGTATGGTTTAATTGCCGCTCTGCGGATTATGTTGTTGATGATACGGTCAGAGAACTTCTCTTTCCTTTTTTATGACGTAAAGCGTCTCAATCATGATCCTCCATTAATCTATGGCAGCTGTTTCACTTACAGTCTCTACAGTAAAACCACTGGGAGATAGAATATTTATTAAAGTTTCCGCATCTGAGGAAAAAACTGCTGGGGGCATTCTTTTGCCTGATTCAGCTAAAGAAAAACCACAGGTTGGAGAAGTTGCTCAGGTAGGTCCTGGCAAACTTAATGACGATGGTTCTCGACAAACTCCAGAAGTGAGTATTGGCGATAAAGTTTTGTACAGCAAATATGCTGGCACAGACATTAAATTGGGAGGAGATGAATATGTCTTGCTCTCAGAAAAGGATATCTTAGCTGTAGTAGGCTAAGATATTTGTTTCAAAAATTATTAAAACTTATTACTAAATCACTGCCTAAACATGGCTAAAAGAATTATTTACAATGAGCAAGCTCGTAGAGCGCTCGAGAGAGGAATTGATATCCTTGCTGAGTCTGTGGCTGTAACGCTTGGACCAAAAGGAAGAAATGTTGTACTAGAGAAAAAATTTGGTGCTCCACAAATTATCAATGATGGTGTCACAATCGCTAAAGAGATCGAACTAGAGGACCACATTGAAAACACAGGGGTTGCTTTAATCAGACAAGCCGCCTCAAAAACTAATGATGCAGCTGGGGATGGTACCACAACAGCTACTGTTTTAGCTCATGCAATGGTTAAAGCAGGGTTGAGAAATGTTGCTGCAGGAGCTAATGCAATCACCTTGAAAAAAGGAATTGATAAAGCAACTGAATTTCTAGTTGGTAAAATTCAAGAGAATTCCAAACCTATTAGCGATAGTAATGCCATAGCTCAATGTGGAACTATTGCTGCTGGCAACGACGAAGAAGTTGGCCAAATGATTGCCAATGCTATGGATAAAGTAGGTAAAGAAGGTGTTATCTCCTTAGAAGAAGGAAAATCAATGACTACTGAATTAGAAGTTACTGAGGGGATGCGCTTTGATAAAGGCTATATCTCACCTTACTTCGCAACTGATACGGAGAGAATGGAGGCTGTTTTAGATGAACCATATATCCTTCTGACTGACAAAAAAATTGCTTTAGTGCAGGATTTAGTTCCCGTTTTGGAACAAATAGCTAAAACTGGTAAACCACTAGTTATTATTGCAGAAGATATTGAGAAAGAGGCTTTAGCAACTCTTGTTGTCAATAGATTACGAGGGGTGTTAAATGTTGCTGCAGTAAAAGCTCCTGGATTTGGCGATAGAAGAAAAGCCATGCTTGAAGATATGGCTGTTTTAACTAATGGACAACTTATTACTGAAGATGCAGGCTTGAAATTAGAAAATGCTACCTTAGATATGCTCGGAACTGGTAGAAGAATAACTATCAATAAAGAGACTACAACTATTGTAGCTGAAGGTAATGAGCAAGCAGTTAAAGCTAGATGCGATCAAATTAAGAAGCAAATGGATGAAACAGATTCCTCATATGATAAAGAAAAGCTTCAAGAGCGTCTGGCTAAATTAGCAGGAGGTGTAGCAGTTATTAAGGTTGGGGCTGCTACTGAAACTGAGATGAAGGATAAAAAGCTTCGTCTTGAGGATGCTATAAATGCAACAAAAGCAGCTGTTGAAGAAGGGATTGTACCCGGGGGAGGAACAACTCTCGCTCATCTATCTCCTATTTTAAAAGAATGGGCTGATAAAAATTTAGAAGGAGAGGAATTAATTGGAGCTAACATTGTTGAAGCTTCTCTTACTGCTCCTCTTATGAGAATTGCTGAGAATGCTGGTTCTAATGGAGCTGTGATTGCTGAAAATGTAAAAACTAAACCATTTAATGATGGATTCAATGCTGCTACTGGAGAATATGTAGATATGTCCTCTGCTGGAATAGTTGATCCTGCAAAAGTTACACGTTCAGGATTACAAAATGCAGCTTCAATAGCAGGAATGGTTCTAACTACCGAATGTATAGTTGCAGATTTACCTGAGAAAAAAGATTCTGCCTCTCCAGCAGGCGCTCCAGGAATGGGCGGCGACTTCGATTACTAACTAAGATAATAGTTTTTAATAAAAATCTTTTAAAAGGGATCATCATTCAAAATGGTCCCTTTTTTTTATTCGACTTTTATGAAATCCAACCAGCGCTAAGACTAATTGCGAGAGACAAAAATATCACTAAAAAAGTCCAAGTTATTTTGTTTAGAGAGGCTTCTGCACTACTTGCGCTGTTGAACATAGAGCTTCCACTGGCAGCTATTCCTCCCATTCCATCACCTTTGGGACTATGAAGTAAAACTAAGAGAATGAGAAGAACTCCAGAAAATACCCAAATCCAACTAATAATTTGAATCATTGCTTAAAAAACTTTTATTAACTTTAAACGTGTTGAACGACTTTATTATAACCCTTTAATTCAATTTCTTGAATAAGTGATTTGCCCGTCATTTCTCTTGGTATTGGTAGATTTAATAATTGCAATAAAGTGGGAGCAATATCTGCTAAGCCCGCGTTTTCTCTTAAATTAATTTCATTTCCCATATTTGGTATTTTTCTTTTTTCACCTTCAATCAAAATTAATGGAACTTTATTGATTGTGTGTGCTGTCCATGGTTCTCCTTCAGATCCTTTCATTAACTCTGCATTACCATGATCGGCTGTTATAACGAGGCTTCCGCCCATTTCTCCAGTAGCATTAACTATTTGACCTACACATTTATCTACTTTTTCTATAGCTTTAATTGTTGCATCCATGTTGCCTGTATGACCAACCATATCAGGATTGGCAAAATTGATTACAACAAACGAATAATTACCGCTTTTAATTGCTTTAGAGCAACTAATAGTTAATTCCTCCGCAGACATTTCGGGTTCCAAATCATATGTTGCGACTCTTGGAGATGGAATCAAATGTCTCTCTTCTCCAGGTAAAGGAATTTCAACTCCTCCATTGAAAAAGTATGTTACATGAGGATATTTTTCAGTTTCCGCTGTTCTGTATTGTTTAAGTCCGTTTTCTGACACTATTTGACCTATAAAATTATTGAGTGATTCAGGAGGAAATGCAACTTTAACGGGAAAGTTTGGATCATATTGAGTAAAAGTAACAAAATCTAAATTTGGAAAATTTTTTCTTTCAAAGTCTGAGAATTCTTTGATCGAGAGAGATTTGACTATTTGTCTCGCTCTGTCTGGACGAAAGTTAAAGCAAATCAAACTATCCCCATCTTTAAGATAGTTTTCAGACATTCTTATGGGCTCTATAAATTCATCGGTTATGTTTTTGGCATAACTTTTTTCAATGTAATCCTCAGGAGAAATATTTGTTATTTGAATATTTGGATCAGTCAAATTTGAATATGCTTTTTCTGTTCTATCCCATAAAAGATTTCTATCCATTATCCAGTATCTTCCGCATATGGAAGCTATTTCGCCTACGTTAAATTTTTTTATACATGATTCTATTTGATTTAGATATTTCGAAGCACTTTTTGCAGGAGTGTCTCTTCCATCAGTAATGATATGGATTGCGACTTTTTTAAGTTTATTAATAGATGCCCATTTTATTAATCCTAATAAATGATCGATATGACTATGAACTCCTCCATCGGAACATAATCCTGTGATATGCAAAGTAGAATTATTCTTCTTTAATGAAGCAGCCATCTCTTTTAACTCATTTATCATGCCTAATTGATTATTTTTTACAATATTTGAAATCCTTACAAGTTCTTGTTGTATTATTCTTCCTGAACCAATGGTAAGGTGCCCTACCTCTGAATTGCCCATTTGACCATCTGGTAGGCCAACATCAGATCCACTAGCACTTATTAACGTGTGGGGGTAAGCATGCCACAATGAGTCCATGATTGGTGTACGGGCACTTTTTATAGCATTGTCTGATTTTTCTTTTCGATATCCCCATCCATCTAATATCGCAAGAACAACAGGGCTCTGAGGAACACTTAATCTTTTTATATTTTTGCTGCTAATCTTTGACATATTTAGATCAAATTCATTGTTAACTGATCCAACCTTAAATTTAGCTTCAAACCTTGCTCTTTAACAATTTATATTTAACATAGTTAGCTTTTGCTAATTTATGAAAATATTAGATTAATTTTATTTCTTGATAAATCATGTCCAAGAAGACAAAAAAGATCGTAATACTTTCTGAAGTTGAGCTTAGAAAAACTATTTCGCGTTTAACTTGCGAAATTATCGAAAAAGTAAAAAAACTGGATAACCTTTTATTGGTTGGTATACCGACTAGAGGAATTGCGTTGACCGAAGTGCTAGAAAAGGAATTATTCTCTAGAACAGGTTTAAGAGTTAGAAAAGGAACAATTGATCCAACTTTTTATAGAGATGACCAAAATAGAGTTGGAACTCGCCTAATACAAGCTGCAGATATTCCAACTCCTATTGAGAAAAAAGAAATTCTTTTAATAGATGATGTAATTTACACAGGTAGAACAATTAGAGCTGCAATGGATGCTTTATATTCATGGGGCAGACCTCAAAGAGTGATGTTATTGGTAATGGTAGATAGAGGTCATAGAGAATTACCTATTCAACCAGATTTTTGTGGTAAAAAAGTGCCAACTAGTAAAATTGAAAGTATTAGTTTACGTTTAAATAATTTTGATAATGAAGAAGGAGTTTTTCTTGAATAGCTATCATTCAGAAGATATTTCCTAAATTATATTCTCCAAAAAAATTATCTTTAATATCAAAACACTTAACTAATAAATCAGCATTTTTCGTAATTTCAAAAAAAAGTTTCAAGGTGTCTTCTCCAATATTAGATTTATTTCTTAATACTATTTTGAGTGGTTTTTTGTCCCATTTTAAAATTTCCTCTTCATTTTGAATCTCTGATAACTTTGGTAATCCATTTTCGAAAATAACATCATACGCTCTTTCTTTTTGTGTCTCTCCAATTATTATTTCGAATATTTTCTGATTATTTTTACTGGCTTGAAGGATCAGTTTAAAGGGTGCTTCTGTTGGCCATGTTTGACCTTTGAAAAAAATAGGATGCCAAAAGTGTTTTTGCTCTCTTTTATTAAATAATCTTATAGATAATCCTTTGTTTAATATGTCTTTAATTTTTACCCCCGGGGTCATTGCTAAAGCTCCCAAAGCTATTGATTCAATAGGAGGTGGCGACTTTATTTGAATTTTTGGAAATTTTTTTGTTATCCATTCTTTAATCAATGGTATTTGAGTGCCTCCACCAACCAAAACAATTGCATTTAAGTCGTCAACTGTGCAAAATTTACCTCTTGCTTGATTTAATAAATCTTTGAGTAAAGAGTTAAGGTGACTAAGAAGATTATTTTCAATGAGTATTTTCTCAAAAATTTCTTTACTTAGGTAATATTCGCTTTCTTTATTTTGTTCAGTAAATAATTTTATTGGATATTTATTTTCATATTTGATTACAGATGAGCTGAGTTTACATTTTATTTTTTCTGCCTTTGAAAGATTATTAATGTAATTATTATTTGGAATAAAATAATCAACTATCCATTGATCAATATCTTTCCCACCAATTTTTGAGCCTGTTTTTCCAATTACTTCAGCACATCTTATTTTTTGTTTTGAAATTGAGCTTACATCATTACCTTTAAATTTTAATAGTTCAGCTATCGGACCAGATTTTCCCTCTCCTCCTTCGATTTTGACTATATTCATATCGACTGTACTTCCTCCAATATCTAATGTCATAATTTTTGAGCCGAATGGTACATTTATTCCTAAACTTGCCGCAGTAGGCTCATCAACAAGGGCTATTTCATCTACAGATATTTCCTCGCAAAGGTTAACTAACCATTCTCTATACCCCTTATATGTATCTATTGGCGCAGTTAAAACAAGTCTTTTGATCTCATACTTGTGCGGAATGTTTGCCCATAAAATTTGAAAAAATTTTTCGCCACATTCATTAGGGCTTAAAATATTTTTTTGGTTAATTTTTTCAATAGAATTTCCAATTAATCTTTTAAAGTTCGAATGAAAAAATAAATCAGAATTTAAGTTATCCCTCATCTTTAAAGCACTTATTCCAATTTTAGGAATCTTTGAAGGTTCCTCGAACCAAACTGCTGAAGGAATAACTCCTGGAGATGATGTAATATTTGGTATTTCAACTAAAATAGTATTTATATCTTTTTGATCTTGAAAAGCTACAACTGTATTAGTATTCCCTAAATCAATAGCAAGTGTTCCAGATAAACTTTCTTCCATATGCAATTATTTAAATCAATTAAGTTCTTTTTGTAATTAATGTTTTGAAACGGTCGAATAAACTGTAAAGTATATTTTATAGTAAAAAATTTTTTTTAATGAACATATCTAATAATGCAGGAATTGATTCTAATGATCTTGCAAAGAGAGGTGAGAGCTTGATAAGAAAATCCACTAATAGATATTTAACTACAGTAAAAATTGCTTTCAGAGCTAAGCAAAGACGTTTTGATGATTTTGATGGCTTATTAGAGGAGTCAACTATTAAACCTGTTCAAAGGTCAATTATTGAACTAAGCGATGAACAAGATCAACCAGATTTACTTCCAGGCTAATTTTGGTAAAAGACCAAAAAGGATGGAGATTACTTAAAGATTTTAAAAAAGGCAAATTTTGCTTTTTGATTGGTGTTGATAATTGGTCAATCGAGTTACAAAAAAGTGAATTCAATTCACTCTACCTTCTACTGTTAAGAATGAATGAACAACTATTAGTTATCAAAGATGAACTAATGGATGAAGAATCTATTACTTTAGAATTAGAACAATTACCTTGGTACATCCATTTAGAGGGAAAAAAAAATGAATGGAGTTTAAGGTTTGTTTTTGAAAGTCAAGACCAAACAAGATCCTTCGAAATGTATTGGCCGATACCAATTGCACAAAATTTATTTTATGAAATAAAAAACATGTGGGAATCAATGGATTAAAAGATAAATAAAATTGGAAATTTTAGAAAATATTTCCCCCTCAAAAAAAAATTTTTTCACAATTTTTCCACAACATTTTTTCAAAAAATATCTATTGACCTAAAGCATGTGGAAAACTTCTGATTTTACATAAATCTTTATATTTCAGTAAGATTAAATTCTACAAAATTAAATTCCATGACCCCCGTGTTTATGACTTGATTCTCATTATTCTATAACCTGAGACTGTTTCTTAATAGTGCTTGTTGACGATTTATTAATTTTGGAGAAAACTACATCTAGTAAATTCAATTTTCCAATAAATTTTTTCAATATGCAAGAGTTAAATTACGACGAAAATTCAAAAGTGTTAAATCATAAAGATGAAGTAATAAGTTTCAAATGTGAACTTCAAGAAAATCTTCAAAAGGCTATGAAAGAATTCGTTGAGGAGCATCCTAACTGGGATCAGTACAGGATACTACAAGCAGCTATTGCAGGATTTTTGATGCAAAAAGGATTTCAAAATAGGGATTTAACGAGACTCTATATTGGCAATATGTTTTCAATGAATTTTAAAGATTAAAAATTTTTTATATTTTTTCAAGTAGTATTTTTGCAATATCATTTCTGACAGGTAATATAGATAACCTATTTCCTTTTTTTACCACTAATAACTCATCTTCATTAAATAAAATCTTTAATTCAGGTAAACTTAAAATTTTATCAGATTTAGATTTATATTCTACTTTTACACAATCCCATCTCGGATTATCAGGTTTCGATTTTGGATCAAAATATTTTGAATTTTGATCAAATTGAGTAGGGTCAACAATATTTAGATCTATAACCTCCATAAGTCCCACAATACCAGGGGGTTTACAGTTCGAATGATAGAAAAAAACTTTATCTCCTTTATTCATTTTTCTCATAAAATTTCGAGCCTGATAATTTCTTATTCCATCCCATAAAGTTACTCCGTCATTTTTTAAAGTATCTATGCTGTAAGCATCAGGCTCACTTTTCATTAGCCAGTAATTAACGTCAGTCATATCAGTAATTTATGAGAAAGTTACAATGTGTGAACGGTGTGTGAACAGAGTAGGTATCGATTCTTCTCTTCAAGCGTTCAAATCATCGATTTATTTAATCTAATTTACCGTATAAAAAACATAGAAACAGATCGCTGGTTACAGATCTTTTTTCTCTATTTATTGGAGTCGAATAAAATCCTAGTTATAGCTTGATTCTTGCCCTTACTGTTCACACAGAATTGATTATCTGTTCACATAGAGGTTATAAATTAAGGCTATTACTAGGTTTTGTTCTCTCTCTATAGAACCACGCACCCAAAGCTTAGGCTGCTTCAGGAGCAAAAATTCTACTACTCTCTCTCCAGTATCTACATCCCTTAATTAGATGATCACCTTGAGGAATAAGCTTTTGATGAAAGGGACAAGTAAGGATGGTGACACAAGAACTTGTCGTGCTGTACCTGAAGTGATTGCAAGTAATACAAATCTTCCGTCGTTTTCTTACTAATATCTCGTCCTCTAAATAATCCCATTCCTGCCAGTCCTCCATAACTATATAGTACAAGTGTACTAATATTTATAGCAACTAAAAAGGGTAAGAGTCAACAAGTTTTTTATTAGAAAGCAACTAAACTCTTATGCTCTTTTCGAGCTGATTTTAAACTTTAGAAACTCCTTAAATTAAATTTAACTTTAGAGATAGATTTTTAAATTAGTTATCACTTTTATGTTGTGTCTGATTTTAACGAAGTTGTTTCAAGAAGAAAATTTCTTCAGGGTTCATTTGCTATAGGAATAGGTGCTTTTGCTGCTGCCACTATTCCAAGCAAAGCAATTGGATTTGGTTCAGACTTTAATGGCATTAGTTTTACACCTTTAGCAGCCAATAGTAAAGATACAATTACTGTCCCAAAAGGTTTTAGTTGGCATACGGTTGCAGCTTGGGGTGATCCATTATGGAGCGGAGCCCCTGAATTTGATCAGCAAACAAGAGGAACTGGGGAGTCGCAAGAACTATCATTTGGAGATAACAATGATGGAATGAGTCTTTTTGAGGTTAATGGCAAGTCAGTACTTGCAGTCAATAATGAATACTGTAATAGAAAAATAATTTATGGTAACCGTGCTAGTGGGCTTCCTGAAACACCTGATGATGTTAGAAAAGGCATGGCTGCACATGGAGTATCGATTTTTGAAGTTGCACAAAAAGGTAGGAAGTGGGAAATAGTTAAAGATTCTCTTTATAACAGAAAAATTACTGCAGATACGAAAGTGGCTATAGACGGACCGGCTGCAGGTCATCCATTACTTAAAACAGATGAGGATCAAACAGGCAAATTAGCAAGAGGTACATTTAATAATTGTGGTAATGGCAGAACTCCCTGGGGAACTTATTTAGCTTGTGAAGAGAATTTTCACGGTTATTTCTCATCTCCATCAGACCCTAATGCAAATCTGTCAGCAGATTTGAAAAGATATGGGGTTAAAACTAAAGATTGGGGTTACAACTGGGTTATGAATCAGGATAGATTTGATGTTGTAAAAAATCCGAATGAAATTAATAGGCATGGTTATATTACTGAAATTGATCCCTCTAAGCCACAATCAATGCCAAGGAAACAGACGGCAATGGGTAGATTTAAACATGAAAACTGTGAAGTTGTTGTCTCCAAGAATGGTCAAGTTGTTGCCTATATGGGAGATGATGAAAGAGGAGAGCATCTATACAAATTCGTTTCAAAAGGAAAGTACATAAAAGGAGCTGCATCAAATTATGATCTATTAACGGAAGGTGATTTATTTGTGGCGATTTTTAATGAGAATGGAACCGGGAGATGGGTTAATTTAAAAGAATCGGGAATGAGCGATTCAGATATTAGTATTTTCACAAGGATGGCGGCAACCCAAGTTGGTGCAACAACTATGGATCGACCTGAATGGGTGGCTGCAAATCCTAATAAAGTGGAGGCGTATTGTGCCTTAACTAATAATAAAAATAGAGGTGTTAAACCTAATCAACCTGTTAATGCAGTTAACCCAAGAGTCGAAAATCCATATGGTCAAATAGTTCGATGGACTCCTGACAATAATGAACATGCCGCTGACGGGTTTAAATGGGATTTATTTGCAATGGCTGGTAATCCTGTTGTTGGTGAAGGTTTAATGAAGGGCTCTGAAAATATTACGAAGGATAATATGTTTAATTCACCTGATGGAATCGCATTTGATTCAAAAGGTAACTTATGGATACAAACTGATGGTAAATATACTAATCAAGGAGCCTTTGAAGGAATGGGTAATAACCAAATGTTATGCGCAAATCCTAGGACAGGTAAAATTGACAGATTTTTAGTAGGTCCTAAAGAGTGTGAAATCACTGGTATCACATGGAGTAGTGATAAAAAGACTATGTTTGTAGGAGTCCAGCATCCAGGTGAAAATAATCCTGACAAATGTCACTTTCCTGATGGTGGGAGCTCAGTACCCAGATCGGCTATTGTTGCAATCAGCAGAAATGATGGCAAAACAATTGGCTGAGGATAGGTAGAGTACCTAATCTAAAGGTTTTTAAATTTGGCACTTGATATCTATATTGTTCTTGTTGTAGATGAATCTTAATTACTTTGAAATTATTTGCACCCATAGACCACCGCTTTGCTTAGGTTGTAATGGATGCTTTTTAATATTGGCAAAATAGAAATAAATATGAGAAGTTTGTTTTGATGTAAACCCAATAAAAAAAGAGATTGAATCCTGCCTTTAGAAATCAATCTCTTTCACTTAGTTATGTGTCGGAATAAATTAACAACGCACCTAAATCATTGATCCTTGTTGTTAATGTTGTCGGCTGCTTAAACCAATCTAATGAACTTCTCTGGTGGACTATCGATCATTTCTAATCCCTCCGTTTGACTAATAGGAAGCTAGTACGGATAAATTTTTTTGTATATGCGTAGATATGCTGATTTATTTGAAACTTAGTATTTAAAATAAATTCTTATTTTTAGTTTCGAAGTTAATTAAAGTAATTGCCTGATATTTTTTTAGGTATTCATACGCTTGCTTTTTAGATATCAAACGTACTAAATAATACTCAAATCAAAGGAGGTTAATCAAATGACCAACTTAGGATTAGAGCTACTCATATTGACTGTCTTACTTATTTATTTTGGAGTTTTCATGACTCAAAGTATTTATAGAAAATATGAAAAAGCCTATCTACGCAAAACAATTTTTTGCAGCAAATCACAAAGCGACCCCTATTGCATTGCTGAATAATAGGGTTTAAAAATTTTCAAAAAACAAAGGAGGTTAATGATGTCTTGCGGAAATCCTTATAAACATAAGATTCAAAATACAATACATTTTTTTCTAGATACATTCTCAGGTCGGAATTCAAACTCGAGAGCTTTGACTGATGATCAAATGGAATGTATGCAATTTGGCATCTGTTCTTTTATTCCAAAAAAATTAGAAGAAATTCCTTATTTTCATTACTAATTAGGAGGAAAAAATGAAGATTAAAAAACCCCTCACTCTACCCCAGAAGTACTTTAATGAATTTCAAAACTACTTTCATAATGCTGATGAGAAATTAGTTTCATATAGTTATATCCCTGAATATCTTAAGAAAACTACTTCAAAAAAACCAAAAACTCTTTTTAAAAATCATTTAAATATTGAATGATAATACTAAATTCGTGAAATCAGGATATCAATCAGAAAAAATGATTAAGGGATTCGGATAATTTTTAAAAGTTTAAAAGTTTAAAAGTTTAAAAGTTTGGGTAAAGTTTGGGTAAAAAATCACAAATCCTTGAGATCCACTCTGAAATCAGACTGGCTCACTTTTCATTAGCAAGTAGTTCTTCATCATTGGAAGTCCAAGCTGCTGCAAACAAAATCGTTCTATTTAGTTTTCAAGGTTCTTTTAAGTAAGTTTTAAAAAATATTTCTTGGCGTCTAATGCTTTTACTAGAGTGGCATGCCTGATGTATGACTTTTACATGGAGATCTAGTATTACTAATATAGCATAAACTATCCACTTATGGATCTATATTTACAAATCGACACATAATACGTTAATATCATAGTCATAGAGAAAGGAATGGGCTAGAGATGACACAGTCTAAACTAGAGCAATTACTTAAGATAGATAACGAATCGTATAACCTTTTACGAGTCCTTACTATGTTTATGAAGTTAGATAGATCACAGGACGTTCCACTTCAAGCAATAGCAGTATTCTGGTTTGTAGCGACCTATCAGAATTGCAGTAAAAAGAATATAGAAGAGTACTTCAAGATGAGTAAAGCTAGTGCATCAAGACTCACAGATTACTTAAGTAGATATCACAGACTAGGCAAAGCTGGCTTAGGTTTAATTTCAAAAGAATCTGATCCTAAAGACAAAAGGAGAACACTTTTAAAGCTAACCAGGAAAGGTAAGGATTTAATAGAAAAGTCTTTTAGTACGCTTTATGAGGACATCAAAGATTATGAAATTGATTATGAAGATTGAAAGCTAAGTTAATTAAATAATTGGGAATCCTAAAGCTCCTCCACTAATTTCGCAGCACCTATTCCTAAAGCAATCGCAGTATTTCGGAATTTCATTATAGTCTTAACCAATTAGAGAAATAATAAGGGTAAATATTTTTTCTAACAAGAAGTAGATGTTCATTATTTAATTAAGCGGTGCAAGTAGTGAGCGTTTCATTCAGTCTTCTGCATTTTCAAATTCTCTTAGCAAACGAAAAGTTTTAGAAATAAAAGGGAAGATCCATACCAACAAACCTACCACTGTTATCAAAGCGGCAAGAAAGCCCAAAATTGCTAAGAATCCACCTGTTACATCACCTTCGTAAAAGCGGTCAAGCCCAATTGGAGCACCAACCCCTAAAAGGAAGAGTCTTGTTAAAGTTTGTTTTTCTTTTTTTCTCAACATAAATTATAAAAAGAGTGTTTAATCCCTCTATGTTAGATCGACTGTCAATCATTTATAAGTAGCTAATCCTTCAACTCTCTTTCTAAAAATTTAAAAGTTCAAGATTGTAAATAACTAATTTTCTATACCACCCGCTACTTTTTGTTCCTCTAGTCGTTTTTTTAGTATTGCATAAGCTTCTTCAGCCCATTCTCTAGATAATCTTAATTCATCAAAATAAGCTCCTAACTTCTCTCTAATTAATATGCCAATTTTAAATACTTCTACTAAGCCTAGATAAAATATTACCGCCAACTTACTTATGGTTACTGCAAAAGATGCTGTCTTTTCAAGTGTTTTTTCTGGCATTTGAACTTATCTAATTTGACTAAAATTACCAGATGCAAAAAATATATCTAGCCCAATATTTTTAGGTTCATATTATTTGTAATTTTATAGAGAAGAATATGTTCATACCGATACATTGATCAGAATTAATAGTGCATAAATGTATAGTTAATATACAGAATCCGTTCCAAAATTCTGTAGGTTTAAGGTCTTTCCTATATTTCAACTGCTCAAATAGTTGAAAATAAAAACCTATTTACCACCACATACCGAGATTTAATTTTTTTGAATCCCTATTACATGCAAGCTCGCACTGGCTTAACTCTTTGACTGAGAGAGCCTGAAGTATTCTTGCCATATCAATAGAAGATAATTCTCCATTAACATCCCACTTAAGAGTAGTTTTACGTTGAGGTGTTTTTGTTGTTTTCTTCAGCATGACTTTTATGGTCGGGACTAATTAAATAGCATGTTTATTTAAAATTCTCAAATATTTATTGAATAAAAGAGTATAAATTACCAAAAAAATGTGAAGTTTTTATAAGTTAACCAATTAAATTTATTTTTAAAAATCTAGAAACTATAGGTGTTAATTATCCATCTAACCTATCTGCGTAATCTCTTAAAACTTCAGCCATCTTTTGAGGTGGAATTTCTTCTTGATATTCTCTACATAAATCAAAAAATTTATCTAAGAAATCTTTCATTGAAGAGGACATTAAAAAAGGAGCTAATTGCTCCCTAGTTTAGATCGACTGTCAATCAATAACAGGCTACATCATCTCGTATTGATCAAATTTAGTTTCTAATGAGTAATTGTTTTGATTGCGATTCGTAGCAAATATTGCTCTGATTAAAAAAAAATACTCTTCAATGATTACAGTCTCAATTACTCTTCTAACTACATTTCTTATTTGGTTTGGCATCGTAAAAATATTTACCAAAGATGATGAGAATACAATTAATGTACTTTCAAGTAAATTGTTTAATGATTTCACTTCAATCTTTAGAAATATTATTACTATTTTTGATACTCTTTATAAAAGCTTCATTCAAATATATGAGCTTATTGGTATATTTTTAAAAAATGTAGCTGAAATATTTAAGTCTTTGATGTCTGCTTTTATTCAATTTCTAAATCTCTTTAAAACAATAGGAATTACTTTTTTATCTTTTATTTCTTTATGCAAGGGATTATTCCAAGCATCTAGAAAAATTAATATATTTAATAATTTTGAATTAGTAATTAATAATTCTGATTCTGCCAAAAATAATGTAATTGAATTAAATGAAAAAACAAAAAAAAATAAAAAGGAAGAAAGCTTTATTCCATCTTTTTTAGGTCGACTTTCATTTGTTAATAAGTAATCACATCTTATAGCTATCAAATTTAGTTTTTAATTTTGCTGCTTTATGCAATAGTCCAACAGCTTCTTTTCTTCCAGTAGCTTGTTGCGCCTGATGCATTAATTCAGCATATTTTTTGTTTAGTTTTTTCATTTGTTCTTTTGTTTAAGGTCATAGACACAGGCTTAATAAGTGATGTCATTCTTTGCGTTTGGTCTATTGAATAGATCAACACAACTTGATTATCAGAAAGTATTTGACTCTTGCAGTTGGGATTCTTTTTCAGAAATTCTTTAGCTTGGTCAATATTGATTAGTCTTATCTCTACCTGAGATTTATTAACAATAACATAATTCATTAATTAATAACCTTCTCAACTTTAAAGTCTATTGAAGTTATAAAAAGCTATTTGCCTACCTTTACGTATTCAAGGTTGAAGATATATCTTTCACCATCGTCATTACTATCGTCGTCATCATCGCCAAAAGATGAAATTAAAACGTACACTCCAGTAAGTCCCAAGAACATTGAAAGATAGAGAATTGGATCGGTCATATTTATTCCTTGTTAAAAGATTATGGTTGATTTCTACAGCTTCCGCGGCAGTCTCATGACAACCATGTAGATACTCTAGGAAGTCTTAATTATTCACTGAGTATTTATACGTACCTACTCCCGAACCTAATCGTTCCTTAACCCGTACAAAGTTCCTTTCACTAATATAAAAACTATTATCAATCTTTAGGTTTATATTCTCCTGAATCAATAAGGTTTTTTATTAGACGTTCGTTTTCTGTTTTTAAATTTTCTAATGAAGATTTGGTAAATTGTTCTTTTGCCTCGAACTTTGCTGTCTTAACTATTTTTTTATTAGGTAACTTTTTACGAGGCTCTTCTTTCACTATATTTTATAAGCAAATTTTGTAAATATTAAAGGATGCAAAAGAATTTTAAGGTAAGAATTTTTACAAAACATAAGTTAATTTTTGTAATCCACAGATTAAAAATGTTTACTCACAACCCTGTGGAAAAAACTGTTGAAAAGTGTCCATAAAGTGGATAACTTGTTAGGGATCATTTATATAATTGGCTTTTTTAATCCCTTTGCAGAGATTGGATTTCCACTCGGTCTTACAGCCAAAAAATCCTCAGTTACGTTAGGTATTAGAAAAGAAGAATCTTCACTGGTTGCATAACCATTAATTAAATCTTCTATGGCTTTAGTATTTGACATTAAAAAAGGAGCTAATTTCTCCTTAGTTTAGATCGACTTTCAATTGATTATTTCTCCTAATATCAACTTAATATAAGTAATTATCAAATTAAATTTATGCTTAAATGTTTCAGTTCTCATTAATTTACAAATGTATTATTCAGAAACTAAAGTGATAATGGGTGGTCTAGCTCATGTTCCAATATTAATCTTCATAGTAAATTTTGTTAAAGGTAAGTTTGAATCTATAGCAGCAAAAGTAGTTGAAGTTAAAGCGGAAGAGCCAAAGGTAAAAGTAGTTGAAGTTGAGAAAGAGGAACTTAAAGCGGAAGAGTTAAACGACAGTGAAGTTAAAGAAGAAGCAGAATAACGGTAACAAAAAGTTAAAAAAAGAGGATTCTCTATTCTCTAATGTAGATCCACAATCAATTACTAGCTTTTAGCCATGCAAGTAGTAAGCGTTTCATAAAAAAACAGCTAATGAAAATAGATTTTATTTAGGATATAAAAACAAAATTTAGGGAGGATTAAATGTCTATCATTACCGACAATACAGTTTTAGTACATATTTATAGCGGTTTAGAATCCAAAAATAAAATAACTTTAGGTTTATTGGTTGCCCTTACTGCAGAAAAAAACGATCATAAAGTAACACTTTTTCTAGCAGGAGACGGAGTACAAATATTAAATTGCAAAAAAGCTGGTGAAATAGTTGGTCAAGGTACTGGAGATTTATACGAACATCTTCAAAATTTAAAGAATTCAAAAATTACTATATATGTCTCAGGAATGTCTGCTAAATCTAGGAGTTACGATGAGAAGCTTCTAGATGGATATACTGCAGAGTTTGTTATGCCAGATGTTCTAGTTGAAGAATCAATTAAAGCGGATAGCGTACTTTGCTATTAAAAAAGGAGCTAATTGCTCATCATTATAGTTTGACTGAAAATCATAAATAATTGATTCAAGGTTCAAATTTATCCCTCAGCGGGAATTAAAATTGGAACATCTTTTGTTCCTATTGCTGCAAACCAAACTATTGCCTTATCAGTTTTTGCATTACCCATTGTATGTTTCGGTGTCTTTGGACCAACTATAAAAGTATCACCTGCTGTATAGATAAGATCTTCCATCCCTTGTCTTTTGACAACGATCGTACCTTGTTCAACATTGCCTAATAATGGAATTGGATGAGAGTGGAGCGGAACTATCCCTCCTTCAGCCAACTCGACTCTTTGTAATCTTATTTCTGCTTTTCCTTTTGGGTATTTAAGAGCATCTCCATCCATAGTCTCAGTACCTACAAAGACTTCTTGTACATCAACGGGAGATTCTGCAGCTATAGAAATATTAGGGTTGATAAGCATTAATGCAAAAACAAATGCTATTAATAAATTTTTCATCATGAATTTGAATTTCTAGAAAATTATTTAGACTTATAGTATTTATTTTTTTCATTTTTGACAGTACTTGATTTGACTTTTTCAAGTTATTTAATCTAAAACCATTTTTTAAAAGTTTTTTATAAAGGTATTGATTTTTTATAAATTATTAGTGCATACACTGATCAAAATCATTCTCATGAAATTTATTAATTTAATTCTTTCATCAATAAATTCCAACCAATTGATGATGCATCCTTATGGAAGGATTCTCTTTCCTCGCACATAAAACCATGATCAGCTCCTTTAACTTCGACATAAATAAATCTTTCTTCTAAAGGATCTAGTTTTTTAAATCTTTTTTTTATTTCTAATCTATTTTGTAAGGGAATTAAATCATCTGAAGAACCACAAATAAAATTTAATTTTCCAGAAACTTTTTCAAGCAAGTCTATAGGAGCAAAATTAGTATCGGTTCTTGGTACTGTGACCCCAGCTCCATAAAAACAAAATGTACTTTCTATTCCTTGTAACGAAGAAGCTATAAGTGCTGCATGACCCCCAAAGCAAAATCCAATAATTGAGATTTTCTTTTTTGGATATTTTTCTTGAACCCAATTTATGGCTGCAGAAACGTCTTCAATAATATGTTTTAAAGTAGTTAAATTTTTATGGTGCCTTCCTAATTTCAATTCTTTTTCGCTATATCCCAAATCTAATTTTGGAGCTGTTCTTCCGTAAAGAGGTAATGCTAATACAGGAACGTTTTGTGAGGCTAATTTTCCAGAAAAACTTCTTATCCAGTTATTTATCCCAAAAACCTCTGGTAAAACTATAGATATATATTTACAGTCACTACCTGAATCTACCCACCAAGATCTAAGAGGTAAATCACCACTATAAACTTTTGTCCATTGACCTTTCATTAGTGATTAAATAAAAAGTTTTTGTCAGAAAAAAAGAGGGTTATGTTCCTCTTATTTTAAATTGATTGTAAATGTAAAATTTCCTTATTCAATTTTATAAATTAAATCTTAAATTAAGTAGAGAAACTTATATAGGAGTTGTTTATGTATAAGTTATATAAATCAAATTAAGTAGTCTTTTTTACCAAATAAATGTACCTGTTGCTAAATACATATATTTGTCCTTGAAAAGCCTTTAAAAAATACTTTTTCTTGAAATAAAGATTGACAAGACATTCATAAAAAAAACTTTTATAAAACATTAACTTCTTTTATGAATATGTTTCTAACCAACAAAACTCGTTTGAAAATTAAGGATATTGTAAAGAGGATTTCATTAGATGAACCTGTAGCATTGGAAGAAAGAATTTATGTAGAAAAGCTTGCAAAACATAATTCAACTATATGGACATGGCTTAAGAAAGCTAATAGCTTGAGGAGATATGGCAAGCAAAAATCAGATGGAATAAATGGACTCATCCAGAATCTAGGCCTTGATGGCTTAGAAACTGAAAATCATTTTGATCCCAAAAATGATGATCTTGCTGATTGGTTTAGTGGATCTCCTGATTGGGTGAGGAGGAGCTAATTATCCTTACTTTAAAATGGATTCAAATTAATAATGAAAAAAGGGAACTTCCTCAACTTGTCTTGGAGCATAATCACAGATACCGAATTGCATGCATTCCATTTGAGCATCAGTTAGTTTTCTCTCAATTGATAACGAATCAAACAAACTACCAAATACATGTTGAATTTTATTTTTAATTAGATTCCCGTAAGTCGTAATTAAACCCTTTTTTTAGAAGTTATTTAGTATTAGTTATATACAAGAATCAAGAGTTGTAATACCTAAAATAAAAACTATAAATTAATCATTTTTAAAATATTTCACTAAATTCATAATCAGTATTTTTGCTCTAGGAAATTTGAATCATCACCTTTAAATTAGATCCACAGATTGGAGGTTTCACTTCATGAGTACTTACAAAACGAAATACTTTAAAAACACAAAAAAGATCAATAACACTCTTTGGTTGGATAAATTAATTAATCAACTTGAAAAAAAATCAAAGGCAGTTTGATCATGAATACATTTAGAAATAAACAATTCAAAAATGAATTAGATCCCAAGTATGCTTTTTATGATTGTCTTCGTAGTTGCGAAATTAAGAGTAATTCTGAAAATTCTTTAGAAGAATGTGCCGAAAATTGTGAACCTAGTCCGGTACCAAAGAATCTCGATGTCTAGAAATAGGAATTTAAACTCTATTCAATACCTATTCTGACGTTATAAGGTTTTTATATAAATTTAAGGAGGGTAATCTTATGACCAACCTCGCAATTGAGCTACTTCTTTTAATTGTAACTCTAGTTAATTTTGGAGCTATCCTTACAGCTAAAATTTATTCACAATCAGTAAAAGAAATTGAACGTAAGAGATTATTTTGTAATGAATCTCTAAGTAACCCATATTGTATTTTTTGATAAATTATTTCTAAACTAAAAACTCTCAAACTAAAGATCTAATATTAAAAAAGTTAAGGTACACCAAAACTAAAAATAAGGTGTATATGGTACCTCTGTTTTTAATGAATCTCCGTAGTAACTTTCAGCTGACTTTAATAGGATCCAATAAATAAAATTCAGAAATGATTTTTCCATAGGAATATCTATAACCTACCCTAATTCAAATCAGAATTTCAAATAAAAACATCGTAGAAAATACTTAACTGAAGAGATTTAGATTTTCATTGTTAATTTGAGATGGTTAGGTTTGTATGAAATGCTACTAAAGTTTGTCTTATCAATTGATTTGGTAATAGTGCTTATTGATTCCTTTAATTTCTGAAGATATATTAAATAGAATATAAATTAAGAAATTAATGAGTACTCAAAAAAGTCAAAGCCATAAAAGACAAGAGCAAAATAATACAGAATGGTTAGATGAATTAATTAATAAGATTGAAAGCATGAAAAATAAAATATCAAATACTTATTAATCAGTCTTATTTTACATTTGTTATATAGTCAGCTTGTAGTTTTCTAGGCTGGCTTTTTTGATGATTTGATAATTTTCCATGCTTCTGATGCTGTGTCTGCATATTGGAAAAGATTTAGGTGTTTATCTTCAATTAATCCAAGATCAGCTAAATATTCAAAGTTAATTATTTTCTTCCAATACTCTCTACCAAAAAGTATTATTGGTATTTTAGTTTTCATTCCTGTTTGACAAAGTGTCAATAGTTCAAATAATTCATCTAGCGTTCCAAAACCTCCAGGAAAAAATACAGCAGCCACTGATCGCATAACAAAATGGATCTTTCTTAATGCAAAATAATTAAACTTAAAGCAAAGACCTGGTGTTATAAAAGAATTAGGGATTTGTTCATTAGGAAGACTGATATTTAACCCTATAGATTTACAATTTGCTTCAAATGCACCTCTATTAGCAGCTTCCATAATTCCGGGCCCCCCACCTGTCACAATCACGTGCGAATTACAGTTTTTATTTTGATTACTAATTGAAGCAAGTTTAGAAAACTCCCTTGCGGATTGATAGTAATGACTCATTAGAAGCAAATTTTCTAATCTATTTAAATTTCGTTTTAGAATTATCGATTTATGATTTTTTTTAATTAACTCTTCTATATTTTCAATTCTCTTTTTTGTATTTGATTCTTCTGTAATGCTTGCGCCTCCAAAAATAATTATGGTTGAAAGAATTTTATTTTCTTCAAGGATTAAATCTGGTTTAGTAATTTCAAGAAGCATTCTAACTCCACGCATTTCATTTCTACTGAGTAAAGCAATGTCTTCGTGAGCTAATTTATAAGTATCAGAATTAATAATTAAATTCAGATTTTTTAAATTATTTTTAGGGGATATATGTTTTTTCATTTCAAACAAGAGTTTTAACTTTTCTTTCTAGGGGGTTTAAGTATACTCTTTTGATTTTGTTATTTTCGTAAATCCAATAAACAGGCGGACTTTTTCTTGCTTTAATTAAATTAATTTTGTCTAATTTTTGAGGAATGAATTCTTTAGCTGGATTAAAATATTTATCTCTTTTGGGTTGGTTTAAAATAATACTACCTTCTTTCCCTGAGATTGATCTATGATAAGTTCCTATAGGAATTTCTAATGCTCCCATAGATCTATTTAAATAAATCACATGATGAGGTTCGTCCCATGAAGGATTTATTAAAACAAATTTCCTTTCCCCGGTGATAACTAAATTGTGGTCAATTTGATGATTGTGAACGTAATATTGCTCATCTTTTAAATCATCTGGAGGAGATATAGCTTCCCCAGAATGGATCACAACATCAGAACCATTAGAAGTATCTATGCCTGCATCGAAGAATGTGACTTTTGGAGTCTCTCTAAAAATACTTATTGGGAAGAATCTTAATTCCATAGTGCTAACTCCCTTTATGAAAATTTATAAATACTAATAAAAATTTATTTACTTTTAAAAAACAGCTATTTTTAGATTTTTAATTGCAACAAACCAAGCAATCTTCTTGGTTTGGATAATCTATACATTCTTTATTTAAAGTTTCTACTAAAAAATCTATTTTCTTAATATAATCAAGATCTTTTAATTCTTTGTTTGGAACCGTGAACTGAGTTTGTAGTTTCATTTTCTATTCTCCAAATTAATACTGTTTTTTGAATCCATTCCAAGTTTGAGAAAACCTTAATCCCAGATAAGAAATTAAAATTGTCCAAAATAAAATTTCTATACCTAAATTAGTCATTTACTTGGCCTCCTTTCTATCTGATTATTCTTTAGGACGGTTTTTATCTAAAAATCAAGCGTAAGAATACCTAAAAGTTAAAGTTTTAATCACAAAAAATCTTGCAATGGTTATTACTCGGATGTTCTGCACATTCATTATTCCAATAAGCTTCAATTTTTTTGAGCTTATTATCAAATGAAAAGTCTTTTTTATCCAAATTAATTTCTTGGATAGTAAATGTGTCATTTAGTGCCATAAGACTTATCCCTTGACTACAACTATGTTCTAATTCATTTGAATAGTAAATTTCAAGTTTTATGTGTGCGGTTAAAGGAACAAAATTGTACGGATTAAGGATCAAAAAAAATCTCATATTATGAATAATTGCAAGGAAAATATCTTCAAAATATTTATTCCAACTTTATAAAATTTGTATAAATATTGCTAGAAATTTTATTCTCTTAATACCCTCTTAGGTCTGCTATTATCTATTATTTATCTAATCTATTTGCATATTCGCTTAAAATCTCAGCGATCTTCTGAGGTGGAATTTTTTTTGATATTCTCTACAAAAATCAAACAATTTATCTAAGAAATCTTTTATTGAAGAAGATATAAAAATTAGCGTTTTATTTTAAAAGTAAAGTATGCAAACCCACCAAGCAATAAAAGACTCACAACCCCATAAGTAATCGCTATGCCGTACATGTGTGTCATTTATTTATAAAGATATACGAAGAATATAAATAAACTAAGAAAACTCCAATAGCTATGGAACTTCCATAAATAAGAAAGTTCCAAAATCTATATAATTTAGGTTTTTTAAATTCTTTTTCTTCTTCTTTAGTAATCATTTATTTTCTTTTTCTTTTCTGGCCGCATTACCTTTAGCTCTTAATACCAAAGTTATCGAAAGGGCAGCGCTTAATATCACAGCATCAATTAATAGGTGCGGGGAAATATTCATCAGCTGAAAAGTGAAATAAGAAGAGTCATTATCTTTTCATAAATAAATCTATTAAACATTAAAAAAGAGGGGTTTTCCCTCTAAGTTTAGATCGACTGTCAATCAAAGTCTATTTTAGCTTTTTAGCTTCTTTAAAAAGAACATTTTATTTAGCCAGAGCAAGAGAAGGCACCTGCAAGAATATTTTTAAAAATTGGTGCTTGACCCAAGGCATACAAAAAGAAAGTTGATGATGCTAGAGTTATAGCTATTTTAGAAGCCCTGTTAACTTTCAAATTTGAGACTTTTGCAAATGCAGAGTTCATTTGTTCCATAAATTTATTGTTTTTATAATAGCTGCAAAAATTAAATATTCAGCATCAATATTTACCAAAGAATAATTTTATTGCTCCTTTTTCTCAGCTTGCATTTTTACTAGCTCAAATTTTCTTTTGGAAACTATTCTGATTTTGTATGCTGGATATCTTGTCTTCCACCATTTATTGATCGAAATAGCTACTCCTTCTAAATTTTGGGTACAAATTTTGACCCATAGAATCTTAGTTCCAACTTCTTTGTAGAATTCCCAACTTGTAGGTGAAGCCATTAAAAATCGCAAATGCAAAAAATTCAATAAATTATGGGAAATGGTACATAAGCTAAAACTTTTTTTTAATAATAGGATTTATCTTAAGATATAGAGTTTTCATTAAGTGGTAATAAAAACTTTAAACAAAAGATTTACATCACTTTAGACTTTTAGGAAAGTATTACTTTAATTTAATAGCGAGTTTCAATTAAAAAATATCTCCGCAAAGAAGTGGCCAAAAATTGACCCCTCTTGGTGAAACTCTTCCAAAGAAGCACCATTTAAATCTTACTCTGAAAGTTGCAAAGTTAAACAAATTAACAAAATCAAGATTAACAATTTATGCGACCTTTTTAAAAGGGTTCATATTCCTTAAAAAGTTATTACTTTTGAGGGTACTCATTTTTCTATATCTTTGGTTTATATCCAGGATATACTTTCTAGCTTTCTTATCACTCTCAATTTTCTTTTTTCGAAGACGTAAAGCCTTTAAATCTTCTATGGACATGAGGCTATCATCTTCATTGAAATTTAAATGATCAAATTGCATCAGTTTAAGAAATTAAGTTTCTTCTTTAAGTGCAAGATTAACAACCTTATCTTTATTTGCAATAGAGATAATTAACCAACTTAACTCAAATTAGTTATGCAATTTTCAGAAAGTTATGAATTTAAGTATTAAAAACTTTCTAAAATTAAGAAAAACTTTTGATTGAATTAGATGGAACTTCTACAGATACAAATGATTCTCCATAATGAGATTCTGCTGATCTTATCAGTAACCAGTAAAAGAAATTTACTAAAGCTTTCTCCACGAGGATTTAGTAACTAATTTAAATAAACTCATCATTTTTGTAATAGCAATATACAAAATAAATTTATTACGCAATCAAGATATTTACCTTATAAAGCATAGTTGAATATTAGTTAAGAAAAATTTGCAATCTCAGAACTTTAGGAAGCGGACTAAATCCTCGTGGAGTATTGGACTTTAGCCCGCTCTATTTTTTTAGCAAAAGAAAAATAGCCCTGCAAGTTAACTAGATCACTAATTTTTATATTTGACTCTAAATAAGCTAATTTAGCAAGAGTATCTGAACATAAGTTGTTGTTTATTGTATAAATTTGCTACGAAACTTTTGTGATATCAATGGATTCAGTATTTTTGCTCATTGATATATTTATTCTTAAATAATATTATTATTGATGCCTAAAGAAGGTTATTTTGAAAAAAATAATTAAATTTTTTAAACTGCTCAAGAGAAGAATAGATATTCTTAAAGCAGAGACTGAATTGAAATTTATATTGGAAAATAAATAATGGGATTCCCACATTGCCCTATTTGCGTAGTTCTAGCATTTGTTTCAGTTTTTATGGGAGTTACTCGTAGTTATATGTTCTATATTCTTTTTAGGGAGTTTCTGGCAGAAGAATCAAATTTTAAATTGAAGTTTAGTTTCTATTAATTGTTGACAACTAAGTATAAATACTTTATAAATAGATTGTAGTTAATACTACAGAATCGTCCGATCTACCATCTGATAGACCGCAGTACGACTCAAGCCATAGGACGGGGACTTGAGCAAGCTTAGGAGCTGCATCATGGTAAACATGTATTTCAATGGAAAGTCATTCGTATATTGTAGAAAACAAGAAGAAAAGATTATAAAGCTTACTTATAGAGGATCTATTTACTTGAAATAATATTTCTAATTTCCTTTTTAAAAAAATTAGAGATTTATTGACCTTTTTGGATTAAGTATTTATTAATACTTTATAAGAAGAACTTATAGTTAATATATTTTTTACCTATTTAAAAATTCATATATTCGTATATTTAGTAACGAGAAATTAATTTTAAAATAATTAATTTGTAATTAGATTTTAAAGAGGTTATGCAACCTATTTCTGAGGAACTTTACAGAAAAATAGTTGAGAGTTCTAAAAAATGAGTAAGTTACTAATTGCTTTATTGGCTTTAGATATAGGCGTTAGTCTATCTAAAGTTTTTATATTTACCTGAAAATCAAATTACCTAGCATAAAAAAGCAATTGTTTTCTAAAAAAATAAATACTTACTGGGGATTATTTATTTGATCTTTTTATTTTATAAAATACAAAGTTATACCAACAAAAGAACTTCCTACAAGAATTAGCACTGTTAAAAGTGCTATTAACTTTACTAATCCCATAAAGATAAATCCGAATTTCCTGTAGATCTTTGCATCCAGTGAATTTCCCAAACATTATTTACTTTTTTAAAAATTGACGTAACTGTTGGTAAGTCATCATTAGGTGTCCCTTTAAAAGTAAATTTTGAACCTAGTGTAAAAATGCACATTACTATATTTTCGCTTAAAAATTCGAATCGGTGAATTTTAGTTATTTCTGCCTTTTCTTGAACAATTTCATCAGTAATAATTTGTTCGAACCCTTTTGCATCTATAGGATTACCACTCGGTCTTATGAACAAAAAATTTGCAGTCGCATTGTTAACAAAAAATGAGGCCATTTTTTTTGGATTAGCAAACTCATTTAATAATGAAATTATTGTTTCTTTATCATTCATAAAAAAAGGGACGTAATCCTTCTAGTTTAGGATTACTATTTAAAATGTACAAATCGAAAATGGAATAATCCTAAAAAAATTCGTTAGGATGATGCAAATAATAAGATTTTAATGTAAATCATGATCAATTCATTAAACAAATTATTGCCCGTTGGCAAAAAGGTCAAAAAATATTTACCTTTCTTTATTGGATTTAAATTACTTACTTTTACTGGCTTTCTTACTTATTTAATGAATCGCTAATTTATATAACCTTAAAAATAAAGTTTAATTAAATTAAGATCTAGTGAATAAAGAAGAACGAACTAAAAGATTTAAGTCTATGTCAAGTTTGCAAAGACAAGAATTGATATTAAAGAAGATGAAAGAGAGAGGCATAGAAGTAGGAAGTGGAATTCCTAATAAAAAATACGATAGCAAAGAGGTTTATGAATTAATTCAAATTGCGAATTGCTTCCCAGAATTAAGAGATAGAAAAAAAAATATTTAGTTTGCTTAAATTAAGTTATTTATTTTGGTTCCCTTATTGCAGCAATAATTAATCCGCCCATCAATCCCAGATTAATAAATACTGCTCTTTGATGGAAAGGGAATACATGAAAAATTATTGTTGTTGGAATAATAAATAGCAATAAAAAGACTGAACCGATTTTTTGTTTTTCTCCAAATATAAAAAATCCAGAACCCAAGATAAGACATATAACTGCTCCCACTAGAAGAATAGATGAAATTGGTTCAGGAATTCCTTTTGAAGAAATATATTCAGCAGTTCTTTCAAAATCATTTATTTTCCCTGGTATGGCTGAAATAAATATTGCTGAAATTGATACTCTTGAAAAAAAATCTAAAAAAGAGTTGATATTTTTATTTTTCAAAAAAGGATATTTCATAATCTTAATTATAAGAAAAAAATTTTATGCTTTTGATAAATACTTAATTTTTCTCAAATAATTTTAAATTTATCTCATTTAGGTTCAGCTAAATTTAAAGAAATCTTTTTAATTAATGTGAATCTTATTAAGGTAATTGATAGTAATTTATGAATTGTCTTTTTATATTTATGAAATAATAAATCTAATTAAAATAAATGTTTAAAAAATTTCTTTTCACTTCTTTTTTACTTTTAAGCTCCCTAATAACTATATATCCCTCAAAAAAAGAAAATACTAATTTTTTCGATTATTGTTATTCTCTAGAAAAGATAATTTCTAGAAATACATTAGAAAAAAGTAAAAATCTATCGAAGAATTTTAAGTCCTTAGCAAAAGATATTACTCTATTTGGGACTAACAAAACTAAAGGTACTTTCGCTAACAAGATAATTGATCAATATAAAAATTCCAAAAACTTATTTATTATTACTGTTGTTCCAAATCAAATTTATTGTTTAGCAGGATATTGGATTGAGGAGGTAAGTCCAGGAAAATTTGAATCTATTTTCTATGAGAAAACCAAACAAAAAATAAATGAATATAAGAATACTAAAAAAGAAGTAGATAAATTTATTAAAGAAATTAATTTAGAATATAAATCTATAAAAAAAGAAATTAATGATTTTTTTTAGAAAATCAAAATCTTTTTTTCAAATAAAATTGATTTATTTGTTATGGTCGATTCATTTTTTTTAGGTTGCGAAATCAAAAATAGCAGTAATCCCAAAATAATTACAAATCCAAAAATTGATATAGTATAAATTATTTTATTTTTGATATCAAAGTTAAGTTTGTTTTTTGTAATTTGTCCAAAGAATAGAAATTTTTTATTTGATAATGAATCATATTTTTCAGAATTGTTTTCCAAATAATTATTATTAAATAGTTCTTCCCTATATTTATTAATGTCTATCTGTAAGTTGTTTTCAGAGGCCCCAACTTTGTAATTCGATTGCTCATAAAAAAATTCATGTATGTTTGAAATATTTGTTATTTTTTTATTTTTAAAATTTAATTTAGTTTTTTTTAAATCATTATCAAACCATTCGTCGTAAACTATAAAGTTAGGTTTAGCAAAATAAGACAAGATTCTATTAAAAAAAAGTACATTAAAAAGATAAATCAAAGAAAAAAAAGAAAGTTATTTTTGTTGGTAAATTTCATAAATCATGTTTATAAATCATAATTAATTGTCAAGTTTTTATTTAAACTAATTTTATAGAATTCTTAGGCTCCAATTATTTGATGTTTTCTTGCATATTAGTTTGCAGGGAAATTTATTATTTGGATTTTCTTGTGCCACCGTAGCAATAATCATTATGTTTAGAAATTACATTCCAACATTCTTTACAACAAAAAATCCAGTCTTTATGAATTATGGATTTAACTCTGTAATGAATTTTATCTGTTTTATGACATAAATCACATTTTTTCATTTAACTATTTTTTGAATTTTTTTAAGTATCTATAATATTAATTTTAAAAGATTCACGAAAAAAATTTTAGCGTGTCATCATAGATGTGCACTCCATAAATCCTGAAGCAAAGCAGTGGTTTTCGTGAGTGCGATTATTTTAATTTCCTCATAAATATTTCTAATCTCTACGTTTTTATTTTTTAGACAAACACGTTATCTACATAAAATTTATTAAACATTTAATTTGCCATACCTCAAAATAAATATTTGACTATACATCTAAATTAGAACTTTAAAAAGAAACCCACGAATAATATTTAATTAATTTTATTATGGTTCTATTGTCTTTTAATAGTATGAACATTTACTTATTCTGGATATTATTTTTAGCTCTATGGGCAACAGTTCCGTTAATGATTATTAAAGGAAGAGTAGACGAAGAGCCTAAGATTCAGACTTCACCAAAAGTTAAAGCTAAGAAAAAAGGGTGGTTCAATTAATTGACTTTCTGAATTAGTAAAAATAATATGCATAGTAATTCTCGATAATTTAAAGTAAATTCTAAGTAATAAATTTTTTTATTAAAAGTGAAAAAATTAGAAAATAATTTTCTTTATCTAGTAGTGCTTGGGGGAAAGGCAAAAAAAGCTAATATTGAACTACATGATGTTAGATGGGTTGTTGGATCTAAAATTCAGGATACATACGATACTTTAAGAAAGGATTGGTTCGGATCTCCACAAGGTTTGCATATTGATAGCTACAAAAAAATAAAATACATAGATGGTTACAAGATTAAATTAATATATTTTGAAAAAGATAATATAGATAAAAAGCAATTAGAAAAAAAAAATAAGGCTAAAAAACATTTATGGTTTGTCAATCTTGGAGGTTATAATCCAACTTCAATGCAGGAAAAACATGAGTTTGGATTGGTTACAGCTTCAACTAAATTAGAGGCTAAAAATCTAGCTAAATCTAAATGGCTTATTGGCTGTAAAAAAAAGCATAAAGATGATCTTGCTTCTCTAGAAATGATAATAAGTTGTGATGATTGTGAACAAATCAAAAATATAGGTAATTGGCAAATAGAATTAATTCCAGATAATAACTTTATTCAAGAAAACAACTATCCTGATTGGTATGGTTATAAAAAAATAGACGGGAAATAAATATCTAAGAATTTTTACTAGCAAAAGAATTTTCTTAAATACTTATATTCTTATTTATATGCTTAAGATATTATAAGGAACTTGACTTTCTTAATAAATAAATGCCACCTCCCAGAGAAATTAAGACAGGTAACCATGCAGCAAAAATTGGAGGTAAAATACCTTTTACTCCGAAAGAACTAAACAAAAATGACATAACGTAATAAATTAATATAAGAATTACGCTTAATCCAAATCCCTGACTTTTTGAAGATCTTAAATTAGATTTAGAACCAAGACTGCTTCCTATTAAACCAAAGACCAAGCATGCAAAAGGTAGAGTGAATTTTTCTTGAATACGGACTTTTATTCTTCTTACCTCCTTCAAGTTTCCAGTTTTTTCGTAAATCTTTTCTGCTTGTATAGCCTGCTTTAAAGTCATTTCATTTGCATCCTTAGGAACTTTTGCTAGCTCCATAGGTCCTTCCACAAATGGATATGTATATTCTTTAAATTGAATATTTGTAGTTTGTCCGCTTGGATCAATTGATACAATACTCCCTTCAGAAAATATCCAAGAAGAACTTTTTTTATCAAATTTTCCATTCTTTGCTTTTAAGATTTGTTGAAAATCTTCTCTGGAAAAATCTAAAACTGTAACTCCATGCATAATATTGTTTTCATACCATGAAGCATAAAATATATGAGTAAGGTAAGTATTTATTTTTGTAGGTTTTTTATTTAATGAATTTATCCTTGATCCATATCTTGAAAACATAATATTATCTTTTCCTTGTTCTGCACTAAAAGAACTTCCTATGCCCGCTCTTAAAGTTTTTTCAGCTAATTTATTACTCGCAGGAACTAAATTATCGTTAAAGTAAAAAGTCAATCCTGTCATAAATATTGAAAGAGCAATAGCTGGAGCAATAATTCTTGAAGTTTTTATACCCAAAGATTTCAATGCCAGCAATTCAGAATTGCTTGATAATTTCCCATAGGCTAATAATGTTGAAAGTAAAACTGCCATGGGGAATGATAAGACTAAAAAACTCGGTAAACTAAAAAAAAGAACTTTTAAAGCTAAAAATAAAGGTAAACCAAATTCAACTATTTTCCTTATAAGATCAAACATTACCCCAACTGATAATGAAATAACTGTAAAAGCAGAAATTGCAAATATCATGGGAGGTATTATTTGACCTAATATCCATCTATCAATTAAAGGAAGCAAATACCAAGGAGAAATTATTTTATTAATATTTTTTTTTATTAGTGATTGATTTGAAATTTTCAAAAGAGATTTATTTGTTTTTTTAACTGCTTTTTTAATATTATAAAATATCAATCATTTAGAAACCAATATAAAATTGATAGTTAAGAAAAATTTTTTAATTCTTTAAATTTCAATAAAAAAATTAGAAAAATAATTTATTAACACTTGCAATAAAATAAGAAATTTGTTTTCTTTAAAAAAAGAGTTAAAGCATGAAAAATAAAACTTTCACATATGAATGCAATTGCATACACTGCCAACAAAAACTAAATCAAATTAATAATGCAAAACTGTATTGGGACAAATTAATTTTAAGAAAAAAGTTATTATAGTTTTTTTACTAAATTCTCTAAGGTTTTCAAACTTTGTTTTGAAATTTATTTTTCAGAAAAAAAAATAAGTTTTACGATCTCTATATCTTTAGTATTAAACTTTTTTTGAAAAATGATATTATTTAACCTTTTGATTTCTTTTGTATATTCTATTTTCTCTATTTAAAAGAAAAAGAATGATAATAATGCAGGAGGGGATGAGAATAAAATCTAAAGACATACGTTGTTAAACATCTATTTTTTATTTAGCAATAAATTAATTTATTGACATTTTATAAAAACTAAAAATTAATTTTTTTAAAAAATATTATGAAGATAGGTTTATTCACTTGCTTTTAAAATTGAAAGAGCTTGCAGTATCCCAACGGCAAGCTCATGACGACTTAGTTAATTCAGATTTTCTGATTTAACCAGCTAAGCACTTCCTAAATGCTATTGCATTCTACTAAGTAAAATTACTCATTGTGAGTATAAATGCTTATTTTTGGTGGTTTAACTGCAATTTTGATAATAAAAGGTGATTTAACTCAAAAAAATTGTGATTTGTAAATTATTTTTTAAACAGAAATGTCACAGATTGAATCATAAATACTCAGAGGCGAATCATTTAAGGCTTTTGATTTACATAAATTAATATTTATGTTACTTTAATTAACAATTATTATTTTTTTTAATGACAAAATCAGGAGTTACTACTGAATCAGGTGGAAGACAGAATATGTTCCCATCAGAAACTAGGCCTTATATTGATGAAACTGTGTCTTACGATGGATATCCTCAAAATGCAGAAAAAGTAAATGGAAGATGGGCTATGGTTGGTTTTGTTGCATTATTAGGTGCCTATATAACAACAGGGCAGATCATTCCAGGAATTTTTTAATACCTAAGTAACTGATTTTATAAACTTTTTTAAGTTATATTATTTATCTGTTTTAAACGAAAAATTTTTAATTCAAATTTGAAAATAAGAAAAACCAAATAAAAGTTATAGCATTCAAGCTAAATATTATTCCTAGAAATATATAAGCAAACTTTTTGCCAATAAATGCTGTCTCCGGTTCAAGCTTTACTCTCATTAAATATTCGAATTATCTAGATAAAGATAGCATCAAATAATAAATAAATTTTATTTTTCAATTAGAAAAATAATCATATTAATATTTCTTTTTTAAAGTTTTCTTTAAATATTAATCATTTTCTTTCTATAGCTTTCTTGAAAAAAATAATGATCTTTTATATCGTTGCTAATAAGCTTTATTAGTTTTATTTCTTTTCCGCGAATATAGATTATAAAATTAATCCCAAAAAACTTCGAATATAATTTTTAAAAATGAGATAGTATTTTTATGCTGATTATTAGCAAACTTTTTTGTTGCAAATAGGATTATTCTAATCTTAATTAATAAAAACCATTTGTTATCAAAAAAATTCCATTAAAAAAGCCTAAATTAACTTTAACTTAGACTTTTTCATGAAAATTAAAAAGATTTATGTTAGATAAAACCAGGAATGATTTGACCTGTAGTTAGATATGCTCCAACTAGAGCAACAAAACCTAACATTGCAAATCTACCGTTAAGCTTTTCAGCTACGATTTTTTCTTTTTCAACTATTTTTGATTCGTTATTTTTCATTAGAACCAACCAGGAATGATTTGACCTGTAGTGACGTATGCACCAACTGCTGCAACGAAACCTAACATTGCTGCCCAACCATTAAAACGTTCTGCTTCTGGAGTCATTTTGTTTTGTGTAATTTGTAAATAAATATAACATAATTATTTAGTAATGTAAAGAAAATCATGGATTATTCCTCGCTTTATCAGGAAAATTTTAAAAACTGCTACATATATGTGTCGAAATATACCTTATCGATGTTTTTATTTTTGTTCTGATTTTTTAAATTTGAATAAAAAATAAGCTTTTCACCTTGTTTTTTTTAAGAGGTATGTCCTCATTTAGAAGTAATTTAAATTAATATAATACAAGAGTCAGCTAGTAGGGATACAGGCTGACTCTTTTTTTTGAGAATCTTTAGTTTTTGACTAAAAGTAGTTTTTAGAATTCAAATAATTGCTATTAATGAATTAGATACATATATTAATTTATGTCTTTCTCGACCTACTACATGCATTTAATTTTTGGAAGGATTCCTTCTCTAATGAGTTCTGATCTAATACTTTATATCTTGCCTGCTCTCACAATGTCAATATTATTCTTTAGCCTTAAAATAATGTTTTTCAAAACTCCTAAATTGAGAAAGGTTAAATAATCAAGGATTTTAGAATTATTATTTTTACTGAAGCGCCAAATTTTTTTTAATTTTGGATAATAGACTTTTTTTTTCGGCAACTCAAAGAAATAGAAACTGCATTGGTGATGTACTATCCCGAATTATAAAAAAAGGTTCAGTATTGGAAATTGGCAGTGGTAGCGGTGAACATGGAGTGACTTTTCAAAAACGCTTTCCTAAAATAATTTGGCAAACGAGTGATCCAGAGTTATTGCATAGAAAAAGTATAAGTTCTTGGATTGAGTATGAAGACTTAACGAAGAAAATGCCCCAGCCTCTGGAGATTGATGTAGAAAAAATTCCTTGGAAAATTCCATTAGGATTAGCTCATTCTTTGCAAGGAATAGTCTCTATAAATATGATTCATGTAGCAAAGTGGTCTTGTACTGTAGCACTATTTAGAGAGGCAGGAAAATTACTTAATAAGGGACAATTTTTGTTGTTATATGGACCATTTAAAATTTGTAATACGCATACAAGTGAAAGTAATTATTTTTTCGATAATTCATTAAAAATGCAAAATGATCTTTGGGGTATTAAAAATCTTGAGGAAGTTTGTGATGAGAGTAAGAAAAATGGTTTTTCTCAAGAGGATATTGTTAGGATGCCTGCAAATAATTTTTCAATAATTTACAGAAAAGTTTCTTGATAAGGCAAATATAAATATCAATAAGTTATTAAAATTTATCTTATTAGATGATCAACCTGATAGTTTTTTGCTCCATTCTTTATGCTTTTGATCTAAATCTGAAATTTTATCGCCTAAACTCAACTGTCTTTCTAGTAATTCAACTTTTGTAAGTGTTATTTTTTCCGAATAAAATTTAATAGGCTGTTTACCATGCAAATTGTCGCCACTCATAAAATTACTAAATCGTGAGTATTTTCTAAGATGAAAAAGTTGATATTTCTAATTCTTTTATATTCTTTTCAGATTTGCGTAAATTAATGTGATAAAGAATTGATGCTTATTGTGTTTTTAATCCACCATTTTGTATGAAGATTGCCAAATATATCTTCCTCTCTTGATGTCTGACTTAACAGCAACGCAATTGCAAGCAACATTCCATAGAGCTTTGTGTATTGGATCAGGATTAAAAAGATATGCTTTTTTAAAAGCTTTTTTAATTAAGACAGTTGCCTTTTTTGCATGATAATGAGGGATAGTTGGACATACATGATGAACAACATGGCTAGAACCTATATTATGGTGAAGAAAATTAAGGACTCTACCGTAAGGCCTGTCAATAGAAAGAAATGCGCCTCTCATAAAGGAAAATTCCGTATTTGAAAGATGAGGCACGTCTGAATCTGTATGATGAAGCCATGTATAAACTACTAGCCAACAATTAACCACTAATAAAGGGCCCAAATACAGAGCAATTACTGGAAATAATCCATACTTTAAAACTAAATAAACAATGCCCACTAATGTCAAACCTACGCCAATATCTGATATCCAAACTTTCTTGGCCCATATTGATGGCCATAATGCTTTAGAAAATGGTTTTCTTGGCCAAAAATGATTTGAAATACCATATTTAACTCCTCCTGTACTTCCCGTAAGTAAATAAGCAGGCCAGCCAAATATTAGATGTAAAACAAGTTGAAGAATTCCATAATTTTTCTTACCTAAGGAATTTGAAAAATGTAATTCTTTTTCTCCGCCAACTTTTTCTGTAACTCCGTTCCCTTTAATGACTAAAGGGACGTGAGTTTCTCCATTAGTTATGTTATTTGTGAATCGATGATGAACCGCATGAGAACGCTGCCAAGAAAAATAAGGCACCAGAAGTAATGAATGTAGTAAATAACCAGTTATAGATTCCAATGTTTTGTTTTTAGAGAATGCTCCATGCCCACATTCATGGGCAATTACCCAGAATCCCATTGCAGTGGTACCTGATATTAATGCGTAAATTATCCAAATTGGGATCATTTTTGGGGTAAATGGAATAGATAACCCTATTGCAGCTACTAATGATTGAATGAAAGCTGATTGTAAAAGATACCTCAAAGAAGTTTTGGTATTGCACCTAAAGTAGTGATCTGGGATAACATCCTGAAATTCTTTTATGCTTGGAATATCTTTATCCTTTATTTCAAGCGCTTGGCCTTTAAGACCAGAAAATTTTATATTACTCAAATTTTTGTTGGTTAAGAATTTTGTTAAATAAAAGTGAATTTATATATTCTATTATCCATCACAGGATCTCATACTGAAAATAATTTATAAATTTTTTTTCGATAAAGTTTTTAAGATTTTAATTTCATCTTCAAATAAAATTATCTTTGCCAAACATTTTTTTTTCTTTTATCGCAATCTTATTAATTTTTTCTTTCTTTCTTTCTTTTTTATGCTGATTGTCTTCGCTCTTCTTTAAAGCTTAATTAATTTAAAGACCGCGTATATACCTCTTAGGTAAACCAGATTGTTTACGTGGCTTTACTAGGATAGGTAAAACAATAACTCCTACTGTAAAAAGACAGATTGGAGCAACTACCATCAATATAGATTCTAGAGACATAAATAATTTTGAATTTATTAATAAATAGCAGGATTTTTTTTTAAAGTCATGCGTATTTATATCTATTTTGTGAGAATAGATTCAAAATTTTTATAAATTATTAAGTAAAAAAGAAAAAAAGCTTAAAAAAAAGAAATTTTTTCAAAATTCATCCTATCTACTTAATCATTGATTTAAATAAATGATTAGTTATGGATCAAGAAAAAAATTGGATGCTTATGACTTATTATTGTCCAACTCATGGTGATTCAGGATTAGTAAAACCGATTCAACTAACAAAAAAAGAAATTAGTAAAACATTCTTAAAAAAAGGTAGGAGTTCTAAAAATTAATTTTTAGAATAAAACTATATTTTTATGAAAATGTTCTAAATCTTTATTGAAATCTGATTAATTAAAATCCTACAAAAATCCCATGAGCTGCTTTTTCTATCAGCAGTATTAGAAATATATTGAAAAACATATTTTAATTTGTATCAGAATCGCTTGTTAATTCACATTGATTAAGATCATGTGATGATATCTTTTCTAAAATTCTTAACATATCAATTTCGGAAAGCTCTCCATTCGAGTTCCATTTTAAAGTTGTTTTCCTTTGAGGTGAATTTTTTTTATTCATTTTGATCACCTCCCTTTAAATGAACTTCTAAACAACGAGTAATACATTCTTGATGACCATCCACAATACTGCATTCAGTAATACACTCGAAATATGAATTAATAGAATCTATTTCTGTATTCTGGTTGGTAGAAACAAATGAATCATTCATAATATTGTTGGATTTATTTGGAATAGAGATATAGCACGAATTTATGTTCAATAATTTAATTTATTAAGTGAATCAGAAAAAATAAGTATTATTTACTAAATTTTTTTTGCAACTGGTTTACCTTGACAAATATAGTAATATCCTTCTTTTACAACATAAAAGTAAAAAATAATTTTGATTATTTAATATTAGTTTATAAGACAATATTCAAAAAAAATCAGCATAAAGACTGATTTACTTTTCAGTAATTTAGTTAGATGATTAATAAGTACACTTTTAGATTTTCAAATGAAATCAGTAATTACTTGGCTTTCGAAAATGTTAGAGAGTATGGCAAATGCTTTTATGCATCCTTTAAAGAATGACTTGCCTCCATCGATTGGTACTCATGCATATAGCAGTATTCCTCTAAAAAGAAAATTGAGAAGAAGGTTGAATTAGGTATTAATTTATTGGAATTAATTTTTCATTTTTATTATCCCAAATAATATATTTGAAGCAGTTTGAAAAATCGCTTAATTTTAAGAACTTTGATTGCTGGAGTAAATGAATGTTTGCTTTATGACAAGCTCTTAAATTGTAATTTGGTATTCTCTCAGAGAGATGGTGAATGCTGTGGAAAGATATGTCTGCTAAAAACCAATTTAGCCAATTAGGGATATCTAAATTGCTACTACCTAAAATAGCTCCATCGATGAGACTCCAATTTTTTGTATTTTTAGCATATGCATTTTCGTAGTTATGTTGTACGAAAAAAACACATATTAAAATTGCTGCTGATAAGGTTAATATCACGGAATAAAATGATAAGAAAAAAACTAATCCCAACCATTTGCACATAAAAATCCAACCTATTATTACTACTATGTTATTGATTATTAATTCAAATAGTTCACTAAAATTATCTCCATAATCAGAAAAAGGTGGTTTGACTCTTGAATCAATAGCTAGAAGTTGGGAAATTTCTCTATTTTTTATTTTGATAAAAGTCTCTTCCAATATATCTTTAGTGAAATTAAAAATAATAATAACCAGTCCTAATCTAGGTTTTAAAACTAAGTAAAAAAAACCACCAGGGAAAAGCATAATCCAGTTTCGACTTACTTTATAAAATATTTGCTCTCTTTTTGTAAGGGAATTATAGTCTTCAAGACTTAAAACATCTATCGGCCCTTTGTAAATTTCCCAATTTCCATTATTTCTATGATGAAATGCATGATCAATTGACCATGACTTCTGGGGAATACCATTAACTAAGCCAAGTAAAAATCCAAAAAAGCGGTTAAATTTCCGTTTTGTAAAAAGAGAATTATGTCCGCAATCGTGCATTAATGAGAATGTTCGAGAAGAGAACAGAGTTAGAAGAACTATAAAAGGCACCAATAGGAATACTTTAAGCAATAATGGAAAAGATTGAATTATTATTTGGTGGACAATTAACCAAATAGAAATGATTGGGAAGACGGTAGAACTAATTTGATAAAAAGCTCTAGTATTATTCCTTTTTAAAAATGGCTTTATTAAAAAATCGCTTCTATTTACTTTAAGCATATTTCACTTATTATTTTTTGATACTAACAATTTTTAAAAAGTATTGATTATTTAATAAACAATAAAATTTTTAAAAATCATACTAAAGAATAAATTCTTTAGACATAGTTCTCAATTGATCTAGATTTAATCTTTCTAAGTAATTTTTAAAGTCACTAAGATTCCTAGTAGAGTCAGAATTTTTGCTCTCATAAAGAAGACTATTAGAAATTAACTCAATAAGATGATCTTTATCCATAACTCCTTATAGACCAAAATTCCTGTTTAAAAAATTAAGGTCTTGAATTCGAGATCATCCACTCATCTCTATTTAAGGGTTATTTTTATAAATTTTTTAATTCTTGTTCTATTTTTTCTAATCTTTCATTTAATTCTTTTTGTTCCTTAATTAAGGATTTTTTCTTTTCTGCACGCTCTTTGTTCAAAGGAGAATTGAAATACTTTTGGTAAGAGACAAAAAAAACTGCTATCGCTACAGCAATGCCAAGAGCACCAATTATTAAAATTGGAGATGAAGGAAAGTCGTAAAATGGAATTGACATTTACTTTACTAAAAATAAAGTCTAGCTATCTCATAAACAAAAAAATGAGTAATAAATACTTATTCTTTAAAAAGCTTTATGGTAATTATGCTAGTCATTTTGTAAAAAATAAATAAGGTTAATCTTTAATTGGTTTCTTAAAATAAGTATTTGTACAGCTGTCAAAGAATGAATAACTAATAATGATTAAACTAGTAAAAAATTTTTCATGAAGAAAATCATAAATAAAAAACGTAATAAAAATGAACCATGGTTTAAATGGTTAACAAGAGAACTTAATTCTTATGAAGCTTTTCAGGATTTCGAATCAGGTAAAAATCCACGAGATGTTGCAGAGGATTTTATTTCTAGAAATAGTATTGCTATTTCAGAAGTTTTCGAGAATTTTGATGAAGAAGATAAAGATACACTAGATCAGTTTCTTAAATTAACAGAATGCGAGATGCATGTTTTTAGAATTATTGAACAACAAATAGAGTCAAGAAGCAAGGTAAGATTTGTAGATTTTAAGAAAAGAAAAAAATAAAGAGTTAATTTCTATATAAGTTTATTTCTTCCATTACCAGTCTTACCAAAGCCTAACCAGATAAACCATAAGATCCATCCTAAGATAGGTATTAAATTAATAAAGATCCATTTCCAATCTTTCCCAAAATCTCTGATTCTTCTTATATCAATAGCTATTTGAGGAATGATACAAACTATTCCATAAGCATTGAAACCAAACGTTTTTAAAAATATTGGTATGGTTAGGAAAGAAATTATAAGATTCGCTAATTGAACTAACCACCAGTCAGATCGAGATGTTGATCCTTTGAATTCTGTAGCTTTAATCCAAAACTCTTTATATGCATTTAAAAAGTTATTGAGCATAAATTATAAATTCAAAGAATATAACATTATCAATTTAATCTTCAATTTATCAAAATATTATTTACTAAATAGGATCAAACAAATTCATATCTTTTGAATCTTGTTTTGGGATCTCATCTTGATTTGGTAATGAGCAGAATCCGTCTTTGCAAATCATCTTTTGTTTCGCAATAGTCGTAGCCTTTGAGAATATATTTTTGTTATTGTTATTTGAAGATTCTTTCAGCATTTATATAAAAAAAATTAAATCCAATATTAAATTAATAACTCAATTTATTTTGATAAGCAACAAAATTAATATAAATTATTTATTCACTTTTTTTGATTTGGCAAGTCTCTCCAAAATAGAGCCATTATATAAATGAACAAAGATATAGAACAAATATAAAGTAAAGAATTTAGATGCATTTTTATTTATTAAAGTAATAACAAAGAGGGCGTTTCATCAAAATTGGATTTTAACAAATTGGTACTTTTTTGACTTAGCAATCAAACAAATTCTAGTATTTATTTAAGTTTTTTATGCTTTCCCCAAACTTTGAGAAGGAAAAGTTTTGAAACTTTTCGAATATATATATTTAGTTAGTTAAACTTGTAAATCTAAGAGTTTTATAGATCTAATTAAATTCTACATTTTTAAATGTTTTTGTATTTCACGATCTATCCTTATTTATTTCTGTTAGAGCTTTTCTACCTTCACTAAGGGTTCTTAAGACGAGCCAGGTTAGAGAAGAAATCATAAGGATGGTTAGTGTAATTAGGGAAATATGAGTTGTATCAATATTGTTCGCCAATTTAATTAAATTCCTTATGAGTCTTTAATTCAAAATTTCAAACGTCTGATCTAGAGTAAGCAGGTATTAGCATTCCGCCATCTTGGTCATCGTTATCATCATCAAACCCACCCCCCAGAAGTAATTCAATAATTACAAGTACAGCTACTGGATAAAGGCACCATAATATCGCTGTAAAAGGACTTACTGAGGAAGAAGCTGAGTAAAATTCTGTCATGAATTGATATTAATCTAAAGAAACAACAAATGTGGATCCTCTGGGTAGTGTTTTATTCAATATTTCTATAAATATTTTTTAAAAACTTTTCTCTTTAGCACGAATAGATCTTTTGTTTGTATTGATATTTTTATTCTTCAATATAAACTTGAATAATAATTTTTTTTAACTTACAGCGAAACTTATAATGACATAATGAATCGCGCGATTGTGATTTTTTATACTTAACAATAATTGTACAATTTTGATTCAAAAACTATTATTTATCTTGATTTTATAAATTCTATGTTTTCTTTCACTTTTGATCCTTTGGCTGCGATATTTGGTATATCAGGAATTGTTGGCTTCTTTTTCTTCGTTTCTGCTGCTAAGGGAACTTCCAGTATCAATACAAAACCAAAAAAGGAATTAGATTAGAACTTATTGTCTTAGAAAAATAAATTGAAATTTTAAATTTAGTATTTAAAAGGCTTTTTTATTATTACTTATTCCATTGTTTAGAAATAAATTCAAGAAAATCTTTTAGATCCTCTTCAGGACAATTTGTTTGTTTTTGTAAATCAATGCAAATTTGCTTAATATTTTCAAAGGCCTTTTTTACAATTTCGTTTTTTTCAATAACCTCAAAATATTCTTGATCAGTAAAAGGCATAATATTAGTTTCCTTCTTGAAAATTATTTATTAACTATATTTTATCTACATTGACTTAACAGTAAAGAAGAAAAAATCTTTTTTCTTAAATTTAGCTACCCAATCGATAATGTTTTTTAATACTTTTGGTTACTTCCCATTCGCAGTTAAGTCCAGCAGGAAACTCAACTAGATCTCCAGCTTTAATCACGTAAATGTCACCGTTTTGGGTACTTATTTTCGCTTGACCTTCAATAATTAAGCAAATTTCCTTGTCATCGTAATTCCATTTAAATTTGCTTGGCTCACATTCCCAAATAGGCCAACTTTTTATTCCATACTGAATTATTACGCTTGCACTACAGGGGGAAGTTATTAGAACTTTCACGAAATAGTTCGGATGTGTTTTTTCATTTTACAAATATAAAGAAATATTTATTTTCGAGAATGTGTATTTCTTTACTGTCTTTTATTTTTTTTCGTTTATCATAAAAAAAATTTCTAATTTATGGATGAGCTTTCTGTATTGTCAATTTCGCTATCTATAGCTTCCTTAGGAATATTCTTTTTATTTTTCGCTTCAAATGATGATGATGACCAAGATGGAGGTAAGTTGATTAAATCATTAGAAAGAATTAATTAATTCCAAGTAAATAAAACATTTAATAGAGATTTATAACCTATAAAACCTGCATAAATGCAGCTTAAAAAAATAACATAAACTTCCAATGTGCTGAGTCTTTTTTTCTTTAATGTTTTCATTTTTTCAAATGTTTATAGGGTAATTTTATTTAATTTGATTTTTATTAACATGAGTATTTTTTACATTAACTCAGAGATTAAAGAATTATTAATGTCAAGCCAAAAAATAAAAAACAAGTAAAAAATATTATTTTTTTGGTAATTTCTCTTTCCTCAATCTTAGCAAAAAATAAGGAAATTACTGGAGATATGCTTAATAAAGCCCATCCTACTCCTATAGGAAGGGTTTTAAACACAACTTGTTGTAGAAATATTCCTACATTTGTTCCAAGAAGTATTGAAATAAAAAATTTTTTTTGTTGTTTTTTGTCTAAGTTTTTTAAGAAAAAATTAATCTTAAATCCTTTTAGACTAATTAAAAAAATTATTGCACCTAATAATCTTATTTCAGTTGTAAGGAAAGGAGATAAATTGCTTTGAAGGAAAACCATCCTTGATAAAAGACCTCCAAGAACAGCACATAAAACTGATAAAAAAGGAAAAGCAAAAATCTTAAAGTTATTTTTTTCTGAGAAAGAGGAGTTTTCCTCTTTAAAATCGTTACCTTTTCTGAGAATTATGAATAGCGAAATCGTTACTATAATTATTCCAACCCATGATTTGGTTGTTAAATTTTCATTAATAAAAAATTCCCCTGATAAAGCTGCCATTAACGGAGAAAGAGTTTCTATAGATAAAGTTTTTCTTGTGCCAATTGTTTGTAGTGACTTTAAATAGAAAGTATCGCCTAAACCAATACCTATTATTCCACTAATTAGTAGGATAAATATGTTTTTTAATTCAGTTGTAGAACTTAGATTGATAAAAGCAGGTATAAAAATTAAAAAAGCTATTATATTTTTTATTAAATTAATATCTATTGATTTATATTTTTGAGTTTGCGAGCGCCAAATAAAGCACGCATATGTCCAAGATGTAGCAGCTCCAAAAGCAGAAAGGATTCCAATCAAAACGAATAATTTTTAAAAATTTTTATTTTATAAATTGAGTAAATGCTAAAAAGAATACATAAATAAGAATCAAAATCCCCGGTAAGTACTGAATTAGTGATTTGAAATTATTTTTTTTCATATTTCTAAAGTAATTGATTTTAAACAGTTTTTTTATTAGTAGGGTACAAACTCTCTAACTTCTTTCTTCTTTGAACTTTCGCATTAATTCTTTCTTCTTTTTCTTTTTTCTTGATCTCATCATTTATCTTATTTTGTCTATATCCAAACCAAAGTAGAACCCAAATAACAGAAGTTATTAAAAGAAGAGCAGTATATTGACCAGTCATAGGAAAACTGGCCTCAGAATATTTAACGTAAGAAAATAACAAACTCATGTAATTAACTTAAAGCATAAAAATAACGACTGTGTTGATTTTTCTAGAAATTTAAAAATTAGCGAATCGTAGCTATTTCTTATGTAGTTTTAAAGTTTTATATTTATTTTTTTATGGGTTTTGGACTAATTT
This sequence comes from uncultured Prochlorococcus sp., assembly GCA_902611225.1. Taxonomy (GTDB): domain Bacteria; phylum Cyanobacteriota; class Cyanobacteriia; order PCC-6307; family Cyanobiaceae; genus Prochlorococcus_A. The sequence goes on along the minus strand of CACLYZ010000001.1, from coordinate 5,976 downwards.
TTCTTTATAACTAATTGCTATTATCAGATTGAAGCATATTAAATAATAAGTTTTTGGAACCTTTTGATTTAGCAGTTGTTGGAGGCGGTGCAGCCGGTTTTATGACAGCAATAACTGCTGCTGAAAATGGAGTAAAAAGAATAATAATTCTTGAAGGAACTTCAAAACTTATGGAGAAAGTAAGGATTAGTGGAGGGGGAAGATGTAACGTCACTAATGCGACATGGATACCGAATGAACTGATTGAGAATTACCCCAGAGGTGGAATTCAGCTCTTGGAATCATTTAATCGTTTTGCTGCTGGAGATGTATACGATTGGTTTGAGAAAAAAGGTTTAAAATTAAAAATTGAGGAAGATCTAAGAGTATTCCCAGTGTCTAATTCTTCTTCAGATGTTATTGATTGTTTGAGAAAAAGTGCTTTATCAAAAAACGTAGAGATACTAACAAAATTTTTTGTAAAAGAAATTGCAAAAACTCCAGATAATATATTCAATATTTTTAGTCTTAAAAAAGCAAAGGTAACTGCAAAAAATATTATTCTTTCAACTGGAGGTAATCCAAGTGGATATAAATTAGCTCAAAATCTTGGTCACACCATTGTTAAACCTGTACCATCTCTTTTTACTTTTTCCACAAAAGAACCAAATTTGGATGAATGTAGTGGGGTATCGATAAGGGGCATAGATATAGAAATTAATTTAAACAATAAGAATTTTCAAAATAGAGGCGATTTACTAATAACGCATTGGGGGTTTAGTGGGCCAGCAGTATTAAAACTTTCATCAATTGCAGCAAGGGAACTTTATAACCAAAAATATAAATTTAATTTACTCATTAAATGGTCTTCTTTAAATTATGAGGAGTTAAAAGAAAAAATTAATTATTTAAGATTAAATAAAGGCAAGGTGAATCTTATTAATAGTAGACCTGTTCCACTATTAACAAAAAGATTATGGATTTTTTTATTAAAGAAAATAGGTATTGATAAAGAGAAAAAGTGGGCTGATTTACTAGCGGATGAAAGAGAGAAAATGATAAATACTCTCATGAGGGATAAATATATAATTTCGGGCAAAGGTCCATTTGGAGAGGAATTTGTTACTTCCGGAGGCGTAAAAATTAATGAGGTTAATTTTAAAAGTATGGAGAGCTTAATTTGTCCAGGGTTATTTTTTTCTGGAGAAGTTTTGGATGTTGATGGGATCACTGGTGGATTTAATTTTCAACATTGTTGGACAAGTGGATGGATCGCAGGGATGGCAGTATCAAAGTTAAATCAATCAATAATAAATTAATAAGTAATAAATCATTAAGTAACAATTCAATAAGTTTATCTTTTTTTTATTAAGTATTAGACGGAAAAAGTTTTTTGGAGAAACTTTAATTTTAAAGTTTTAATTATTGGTGAAGATTAATGCAGAATCTTGTATCAAAAAAAGAAGAAGAGGAAAGGAGATTAAAAGCTTTAGCAGAATATAGGATTTTGGGAACCAAGCCAGAATCATGTTATGACGATATTACAAAAATTGCTGCTACAACCTGTAATGTGCCTATTTCTTTAATGACATTGGTAGACAAAGATAAACAATGGTTTAAATCTAAAATAGGACTTCAAATATCAGAAACTAGAAGAGATTGGTCTTTTTGTACCCATGCAATAAAAGAAAATAGTCCATTAATTATTAATGATGCTTTCCAAGATGAAAGGTTTATAAATAATCCATTGGTAACAGGAGACCCCAAGATTCGTTTTTATGCAGGTTTTCCCCTTAGAAATAGTGATGGTAATAAACTTGGAACTCTTTGTGTAATAGACAGAAAGCCAGGAAATCTAACTACACAACAATTCAATATTATGGAATTATTATCCAAGCAAATAGTTTCATTTTTAGAGCTTAGAAAAAAGTCATTGAACTTGCTAGATGCTTTATCTAACTTGCACAAACAGGAAGGTATTTTATCTGTCTGTTCATATTGCAGAGAAGTGAAAAATAAGGAGGGCGATTGGATGCATTTAGAAAAATATCTTTCGAAAATTAGTGATATTAGATTCAGTCATGGGGTTTGTGATAATTGTATGGAAAAACATTTCCCAGATGTAATCGAAGTATGGAATAAAAAGGATTTTTTTGAAGATGGCCAGAAAAGGTATTTAGAGTCTTAGATTTAATACCTCGCTTTTTAGTTATTAATTTATTTCTAAACAAATTCTTCATTTGGTGGTTAGGATTGTATAAATTTTGACTCAAACATGTTATTAGGAACTTTATTAACAGGTGAAATTGCTAAAAGTGCATTAGTAGCATATGTTCATTATTTAGGAATTATTTTGTGTTTCGGTTCTCTTTTGTTTGAAAGATTGACTCTCAAAGTAGGTCTTAATAAAAATGAGACGATCTCAATGATAATTGCAGATGTGGTTTATGGGTTGGCAGGAGTTGCAATATTAGTTACTGGGATTTTGCGTGTTAAGTATTTTGGTCAAGGAGGTGATTTCTATACGGGTAATCCTGTGTTTTGGATAAAGGTTTCGCTCTACATTTTGGTTGGCTTACTTTCTTTATACCCAACGACAACATATATCCTCTGGGCAATTCCACTAAGTAAGAATAAACTACCTGAAATTTCAGAAAACCTAGTGAAGAGGTTTAGACTAATCATTACCACCGAATTAGTTGGCTTTGCAACAATACCTTTGTTCGCAACCCTTATGGCTAGAGGTGTAGGTTTAGGTTGAAAAATTTATTTTTAGAAAGAAATTGTTTAATAAGTGCTAACAAAATATATAGATGGAGTTTAAGTTATAAGATTACTAAATCTAAAAAAGAGATTATTTTTATTGGTCTAAATCCTTCATTATCAGATGCAGTTTTCTTGGATAATACAACAAAAAAGATAATTAAAATCTCGAAAAATAATAATTATGGCAAAGTTAAATTAATCAACTTATTTGCTCTTATTTCAAGTAAACCAGGAAGACTCTTTAATCACAAAAACCCTGTTGGGTATTTAAACAATAATCATATTTATAAAAACTTAAAACACTGGTCTGAAAATAAAAATTGTGATTTATGGTTAGGTTGGGGTAACAAAGGTAAATTTCTAAATAGAAATAAAAGAATATTAAAAAAAATAATGCAATATAACTCAATCAGAAAAAATAATTTTGATAATCCTCTTGGACCGCTTTTAATTAAGAAAACAATCAAAGATAATCCAATACATCCTCTATACTGCTCTGATAATTCCATTCTGAAAGCTTTAAAAACGATTTGATGCAAAGGTTTAAGAAGCAATTAATTTTAACTTATGTTAAAATTTACTTTAAGAATTGGTTAAATTATGAATAACACAAAGCAACTGCAAAAACTTAAAAACTTAAATGTAAAAGCAGAAAAATGCCTTACAAGAGATGAAGCACAAAAAATATTGACAAAGGCTAATAAGGCTCAGAGTAAAATAAATTTTTAAATTTGATATTTGCTTTTTTTTTAGGAATAATTTATCAAAAAAATTTTACAAATATTTTTCTAATTATTTAGAATTTTTTTATTCTATTTAATTTTGATGGTTTTTAATATTATTAAAATAAGAAAATCCGATGATAGATTTTTATCAAGAAGAGATTGGCTGCATTCAATGCATTCATTTTCTTTCGCAGAGCATAGAGATCCAAAATGGGATAATTTTGGGAAAATTAGAGTTATAAACGAAGATATTATTTCTCCTAATGCAGGATTTAACACACATTCTCATGCAAATATGGAAATAATTACTGTTGTAACAAAAGGAGCAATAACTCATAGAGACTCGTTAAATAATCTTGGAAAAATTCACAAAGATGAAGTACAAGTTATGTCTGCAGGTACTGGTATCTCTCATAGCGAGAAGAATGAAGAAAATGAGAACTGTAAGTTATTCCAGATTTGGATATACCCTCAAAAAGAAAATATCAAACCTCGATATGATCAAATTTCATTAGATGGAAATTTGTGGGACAATCTTATTTTTAATTACAAAGACGGTAAAAATAATAAGCTTTTTCTAAATCAAAGTATCTCTTTATGGCGTTGTAAATATAAGCCAATTAAAGAAAAAAAATTGCCATTAAAAATCGATAAATATAATTGGATTCAAATAATAGAAGGTAATCTTTTATTAAAAAGTAAAGACTCTAATTCAAATATATTTCTCGAATCTGGAGATGGCTTGGGTTTTGAAGTTAATTATTATGATGATGTTTCTATAGATACTGAAAAAAACTTAGATTTTTTATTATTTTCGATGCCTTCCATATAATTTATCTGTTATTTTTACCCATCAACTCCTTTATTAAAAGCATTTAAGGCTTGCAAAGCCATATTAAGGTGAACTTCCATAGCACCAAGTGCAATTAAAGAATTCGGTGATTTATCTTTTAGTAAAATCTCTTTTCTTTTTGATAACTCATTAACTACCTTCTTAGTTGAAGCTTCCCAATTGTTGATTAACTCCTCAAATTCTCTTTTTTCAGGACTTTCTATTTCTGCTATTTCATCAGAAAAATGAGAATCCTTTTGTGCCTTAAGCATCAAGTAACTTAATTTTTTATGACTTATTGCTTGAGGTAAATTGTTAGATTCACTCATAGCTAGTGGTTAATTTATAGACAAAATCTAACTAATTAAGTGAATATTTGCTATTGGGTAAACGGTTGTGATGACCGACCTGAAAATTACGAAATGATACTTGAACAAAAAATGGATTTATTAACCTTTAATTTTTCACTTATTAGTTTCTTGAAATAATCTCCACGCTCTTCATAATTTTTAAATTGATCAAAACTAGAGCATGCAGGTGAGAATAATAATGTTCCGACCCTATTATTTTGTAAATAATGAAAAACAAAATTTAAAAGTTCTTTTAGTTCTGAAAATTCAAAAATATTTTTTTTAAATCCTTCATTAATAAGCGCCATTTTTAGGACTTTTGAGCTTTCTCCAAAAAGGAAAACACATTTAACTTTTTTCTTTAAAACTTTTATCCACTCACTATATTCATTACCTTTTAATCTACCCCCAGCAATGATTATTATTTGACCTTCAATTGAATTTATTCCCGCAATAGATGAGTCAAAATTTGTAGCTTTACTATCATTAATGATTTCCAGATTATTATTTTTATAAATTGTTTCCATCCTATGGGGTAATTGTTTGTAATTAGATAAAGAATCTTTAATCTTCTTGCCAGATAATCCAACTTTTCTTGCTGCTGCAATTACCAATAAAAGATTTTGAAGATTATGCATTCCTTTTAAAGAAAAATGTTCAAGTTTGAATAATTTCTTCCCTCTCTCAACAATGTACGCTTGTTCATCTATCCAATAATCGCAATGAATAAAATTTGATTTATCGAAACTAGTTGTTATCCAAACCCCTCTTGATAGCGAATTGTACTGATTTCTTAGGTTTTTATCGTCATAATTATAAATTCTAAAATCAGATTTTTCTAACAAGCTTTTTTTTATGTTGAAATAGTTTTCAAGTGTTTTATGTCTTTCAAGATGATCTTCTGTGAAGGTTGTCCATATCCCAATATTAGGTTTTACTTCTGGAGATATTTCTATTTGATAACTGCTTAATTCAGCTACAACCCAATCAATTTTTTCATGTTTTTTGGAGTGAGCATACTTACATAAAGGTGTACCAATATTTCCAGCAAAAGGAGCATATAATCCAGTATCACAGAGTATATGGCTTAGTAGATGAGTAACAGTAGTCTTGCCATTAGTGCCAGTAATACCTATCCAATTTGTGTCTTTTAAAATTTCCCATGCAACATTAATTTCTCCAATCACTTTAATTCCCTTTTTTTTTAATTCAATAACAGTTATATGGTCATAAGGTATTGATGGACTTACAACAACAGATTCGATCTCTTTCAAAAAAGGTTGAATTTCTTCAAATACAAATTTTTTATTTAGAGAAACTATGA